>NZ_JBXAJM010000008.1:0-237308 GCF_058797315.1 Pseudomonas sp. GW823-FHT02F05 | reverse complement strand
CGATAACGCGTGCTTGCTGAATGAACGCGGCGCCTGTGAGTTTTTCGCGAGCAAGCTCGCTCCTACAAAAAATCCTTCATTGGATTCAGCTCAGGTTTTCCAGCGTCTGCGTGTCCCAGCGGTGGGTCTTGATCGCCAGGTAGAGCATGCCGATGGTCAGCGGAATCTTGTCACCACGGCCTTTGGCGCGACGCTTCAGGAACACGTCGAACACCGGCGGCTGGAAGTAACGATAAGCGTCGTAGTCGCTCAGGTCGACACCAAAATCCTGCTCCAGCGCCTCCATGAATTGCTTGGCCTCAGCACCATCGCACCCGAGGTCGAAGTTCAGTGAGGTGTGCAAGCCAATGGTCTTGTGTGTTGGCAAGCCGATTTCTTCATGCAGCAATTGCACAAGTTGCTGCATGGCAGGGTCTTCTGGGAAGTTGGGGGCCAGGTTCATGGTGGGGGCACGCAGGCGTGGGTGAGGGGGCCTGTCACGTTGCAGGCGGTATTTGTTTCGCGTGGCGAAGAGAGCCAAGCCTATCAAGAACAAGGCCAGGGGAAGAAGTTGAATGTTCAGGACAATGGCGATGTAGGGTAGCCAGAACAACAGAAGCAGTCCCGTTACGATGAAGGTAACGGCGAAACGCGTTCTTAACGTGCCGTCAGTGATTTTGTAATACAGCAGCAGATGGAGAGCGAACAATAGCGCTGTTTGTAGGTAAAGCCATTGACTAAAGTTCATCTGGAGTGCACATGCATTGAGACACTTGAGCGCTGCGGGCCTATGCCACCGCTGACCTGAGCATCCAGGCCAATGACGATGTCTGCGCTGTGAAAGTTACGGATCCTGCGAGAAATCAAATCGCTGGTAGCGTTCTCGACTATCGATTCTGCTTTGCTGGATATGATCCCGACAGGGGCTGTAACTGCGCCAGAAATGATTTCTTTTATGAGGTTGTTCCGATTGTTCAAGCTATCTGCCTGCTTCCTGGTCAGTGGCTTTGAGACGCCCACTGTCATGACGTAGGATAGATCTCGGGCGAGCATCCTTTCGTACAACTTCTGAAGCCGCAAGCGGACCTCTATCACTGAAGCTTTTGCTTCCAGCAAGCAAAGTGTGGCTAGCTCTTGTCGATTGTTTGGCATCACGGTGAGTCGAACTACCGTGAAAGTGATGCCATAGTGGCCGATATATTGAGTCCTTTCGATGTTCACGGTTTTTTCCGAGACAGTTGATAGGAGGTTATGTTCAGTCGGCTACGCGTAACTGGTATAGAGGGTTGAACGGGTATTTGAAGCAGTTTGGGAAACGGATGGCGTGACGTTTGGCGGTGTCTTACAAAAGCCTCCGGCATTTATGGCTTGCAACGATGTAATGGGTAAAGCTGATCAGTTGTAGGAGCGAGCTTGCTCGCGAAAAACTCAAGGGCGCCGCGTTTTTTCTGATTTACCGCGTCATCGTTGGCGATTTTCGCGAGCAAGTTCGCTCCTACACAGGTGTTGCTTAGACTTGCGCTTGTTCAGGTTGCAGCTGAACGTGTTGCGCGGCTTCCAACAAATCACGGCCGTCCTGAACGAGCAGGTACAGCGCATTAATGATGTGGGTAATGTCTTTGAGGTCAGCGTGTTCGAAGGTCAGGCAAGAGAAAGTTTCCAATCAGTCGCTGGCGGCGCGGATACGCTGGTGGGCGGCGGATTGGATGTCTATGGCTGATGCTTGAGTGTCGATGAGAAGCGGGTAACAGGCGATCAAGGTCGTAGGGCGACGGAAAGAGTGGAAGGTTGCCTACGGCGATTTCGGATAATTCCCGCTCGGCCTGGTGCAGGCGTGCCTCATCGAGCAAATGGAGGCGGTTGCGCAGAGTGCTGCTACCGGGGTAGCAGTATGGGGCCTGGCCCACCCCGTATTTGTCGAGCATCAGCTAGAGGTGTTGCGGTACTTGGCAAGGACGGCTTCGCGTGTCGGCAGGGGTTTGTCGACGTCGGTCGGTTGGGTATCGAACCCTTCCAGGCGCAGGCTGGCCAAGTAATTGGAACGCCGGATCTTGTGATAGTGATCCTGTTTTTGCTCAAACGTCAGTTCGCTCATTGCTGCGTCCTCTTGGAAAGCAAGGCTTGAATGTAGCGCAATGCGTAGCTCGGTAGGCGGGATAAAACGCCCGTCACAACTTGTATAAAAATCTGCCAGCGAGCTCATTTCAGCGTATGTTTCACCGCAAAATCTTGTAGGGCGATTCCGCCCACTACTTAAAGGGAGTTAAGCATGGGTTTGCTTCGTGTCGCCTCGGCGATGTCTTTGTGTGCGGTGGCGTTTTCTGCCCAGGCCGAGCAGTTGCCGATTGAAGTGCTGAGCGCGGTGGTCAAGGACCAGAAAATCGCCGATGCCGAGGTGCTGCTGCAACGTAATGGCGCGCAGAACGTGGTGGGCCGTACCAACGCGCAAGGCCAGGTGACGCTGACCAGTGAAGTGGCTGACGATGCCAGCAACCTGCTGATCATCAAGAAGCCTGGCTATTCCAACCTGGTGGTGAAGTGCCCGTGCAAAGGCATGACCTATGCCATCAGCCCGGTGATGGAAAATCTCGACGGCCTGCGTGTGGTGTTGACCTGGGGCAAGGCTCCGCGCGACCTCGACTCCCATATGATCTTCCCCGGCAATAACATCTTCTTCAACAATAAAAAGGGCACCGACGCCGAACTGGACGTGGATGACACCGATAGCTATGGCCCGGAGACCATCACCCTGCAGAAAAAGCATTACGGCGAAAGCTACGTCTATGCCGTGCACGACTATTCCAACAGCGGCTCTCCCACCTCCAGCGAGTTGTCCAACAGTGAGGCCAAGGTGTTCGTGTACATGGGGCAATCCCTGGTACGCACCTACTATGTGCCGCAGAACCGCACGGGCAACCTGTGGACTGTGTTCCGCATGACCGGCAGTGGCGACTTCCAGGACATCAACACCTTCACCGGCGTGAGAGTTGGCGCCGAAGATGTACTCAACGAGGTCAAGCCGTTGCTGGACGACAGTGTGGCCGTCACTGCCGTGACGGCGAGCACGTCGGCACAGGCCGATGCGAAGAAGCTGAACCTCAAGGGCGAAGCGGCCTACCAGGCCGGTAACCTGGACCAGGCCATCGACTTCTTCCGTCAAGCCATCGAGCTGGATAACAGCTTCGGCAAGGCTTACGGCAACCTGGGCCTGGCGTATCAGAAAGCCGGCAATACCGCGGAGTCGATCTGGGCCAACCGCAAGGCTATCGCCCTGGCCACCGGTACCAATGCCGCGACTGTGCGCGCCGGTGCTTACTACAACATTGCACGCATCTACGAAGCGGCCGAGCAGTTCCCGGATGCGCTGCGTCATTACCAGTTGGCCAAGGAGCAAAAGGCCAACCCGGTGTATGACACGGCGATCGAGCGGGTGCAAAACCGCTGATTCAGCAGTAGCACGGTTTTAAAATGTGGGAGAGGGCTAGCCAGCTCCCACATTTGTATCTGCTGCGTCTTGTTACTTTCTCGGAAAAGTCCCACTTCGGCCCTGAGCCATCCTTCCCTCTGTGTATCATCCTGTCTCTTTTTTCCTCGCGACCTTTCTCGATTCGCTGAGAATCCCGGGCTATGTTTTTGAGCCAACTCAGCGGTCAATGGAGTGACAGCCTTATGCACGACACCCTCCAGCAGGTCTTTGGTTACCCACACTTTCGCTTGGGCCAGGAAGAGACGGTCAGCGCCGTGCTGGCTGGGCGATCTGCCGCCGCCATTTTCCCTACGGGGTCGGGCAAATCCTTGTGTTACCAGCTGTCGGCCGTGTTGCTGCCGCACCTGACGCTGGTGGTGTCGCCGTTGCTGGCGTTGATGCAGGACCAGTTGGGTTTCCTGCAGCGCCATGGCATTTCGGCGGGCAGTATCGACTCGGCCCAGAGCCGTGATGAGGCCAATGATGTAATGGCCCGTGCGCGATCGGGCGAGCTCAAGATTCTGATGATTTCCGTGGAGCGTTTGAAGAACGAGCGTTTCCGTAATTTCCTGAACAGCGTGCAGATCTCGTTGCTGGTGGTAGACGAGGCGCACTGTATCTCCGAATGGGGCCACAACTTCCGCCCGGATTATTTGAAGCTGCCGGACTACCAGCGCCAGTTCAACATCCCTCAGGCGCTGTTGCTGACGGCCACGGCCACGCCCCAGGTGATCGCCGACATGCAGGCCAAGTTCGCCATTGCTGCCGAAGATGTAGTGACCACGGGCTTCTATCGCCCCAACCTCAACCTGCTGGTGGAACCGGTCAGCGGCCACGACAAACGCCGCAGGCTGCTGGAATGGATGAAAGCGCGGGCCAACCAGCCGAGTATTGTCTACGTCACCTTGCAGAAAACCGCCGAACAGATTTCCGAGCATCTGAACCGCCACGGTATTCAGGCCGAGGCTTATCACGCGGGGCTGCCCCATGAAAAACGCGAAGGTATCCAGCAGCGTTTCATGGGCGGGCGTTCCAATTGCATTGTCGCAACTATCGCGTTTGGCATGGGCATCGACAAGAGTGACATCCGCAATGTCGTGCACTTCGACCTGCCCAAGTCAATCGAGAACTACAGCCAGGAAATCGGCCGCGCAGGGCGTGACGGGCAGCCGTCGGATTGCCTGGTGTTGGCCAACCGCGACAGCCTCAATGTGCTGGAAAACTTCGTGTACGGTGATACGCCGGAGCAGGACGGCATTTTGCGCGTACTGGAGGAATTGCAGGCCGCGCGTAGTGAAGGGCAGTGGGAGTTCCTGCTCAGGTCGCTGTCGGACCACAGCAATATTCGCGAGTTGCCGCTCAAGACGCTCCTGGTGCAGTTGGAGCTCAAGGGCGTGATCGCGCCGCGCTATGCGTTTTATGCGGAATACCGTTTCAAATACCTGATCGAGCCCGAGGCCTTGCTGGCGCGTTTTACCGGCGAGCGGCAGCAGTTTGTCGCGGCGATCATCCAGGTGTGCAAGCGCGCTAAAACCTGGGCGACGGTCGATTTCGATGCGCTTTATCAACAGCACAATGCCGAGCGTAGTCGGGTGGTGAAGGCACTGGATTATTTTCAGGAGCAGGGCCTGATCGAGCTCGAAAGCAAGCAGATGACTGAGGTCTACAGTTTGCTCGACACCCATTTCGGCCCCCACGCGTTAAGCGCCGAGTTATACACAGGCTTCAAGCAGCATGAGGTGACGGAGGTCGCGCGGATTCACGCCATGCTCGACCTGTTCGCCACCGACCACTGCCTGGGGCAACGTCTGGCGCACTACTTTGGTGATGATAATGCGCCCCGGCGTTGCGGGCATTGTTCGGTATGCCACGGCCAGGTCGCCCATCTGCCGGCGCCGCCGAGCCTGCCGCCGCTTGTGGATAAAAACTTCATGGGGCTGTGCGGTGATTTTATCCACAGGCATCATGAGCACACGGGGCACTTGCCGAATGCGGAGCGTTTGACGCGTTTCCTTGGCGGTATCAGCGTACCGTTGTTTACCAAGTTGAAGGCGCGAGGCATTCCCGGTTTTGCTGCGCTGGAAGACTACCCCTACGCCGAGGTGCGCGACTGGGCCCATGCTCAATTGGATCAACTTTGATGAGACTTGCCGATGCCTGACTCAACGCCTGTGCGCGACGATTACCGCCACTTCCAACCGATCACCACGCGTTGGCACGACAACGATGCCTACGGCCATGTGAATAACGTCACTTACTACAGCTTCTTCGATACAGCCGTTAATACCTACCTGATCGAACAGGGCGGGTTGGATATTCATGACGGTGAGGTGGTGGGGTTTGTGGTGAGTTCGGCCTGCGATTACTTCGCCTCGATCGCTTTTCCCGAGTGCATTGAGGTCGGCCTGCGGGTGGGCAAGCTGGGCAATAGCTCGGTGCAGTATGAGCTGGCGGTATTCAAGGCGGGCGAGGAGGAGGCGTGTGCGGCGGGGCGCTTTGTCCATGTGTTTGTGGACCGAGCCTCGAACCAGCCAGTGCCGATTCCGGGAATGTTGCGCGAAGCGATGCAGCGGCTGCTGGTTTGACGCACCTACAAGCAATACAGACCAAATGTGGGAGCCGGGCTTGCCCGCGATGGCGCAGTATCAGGCAGTACGTCTAAACCTGATTCACTGCTATCGCGGGCAAGCCCGGCTCCCACATCGGATGTGTTCGTCAGAGCGCGGGTTTATCAGTCGCGATAACGATGCTTGTTCTTGCGATGCCCATAGGCATGGCCGCGACCTGGGTGGCCATCGCGGTAGTAGCGACGATCATCACGGTCGCGATCGCGGTAATGGCGGCTGTCGCGATCACTTTCGTTACCCATGTAGTTGCCTAGCGCGCCGCCCGCGCCACCGCCGGCTGCGGAGCCGATCAGTGCACCGGTGCTGCCGCCAACGCTGCGCCCTACGACGTTACCGCCGGCTGCGCCCAGTGCGCCACCAATGGCGGCTTCGCCACGGCTACGTTTGTCGGCGCCGACTGCACTACCGCCTGCGCCGCCCAGGGCCGCGCCAATGGTCGAACCGGTGTTGCCGCCCAACTGCTGGCCGACAACAGAACCTAGTACCCCACCCAATGCGCCGCCTACACCGGCTTCGGTGGTGCCGCCTGCCATGGCTGCGCCACTGACCAGGCCAAGGGACAACAAGAGAATCGAGGAGAACTTCATTCAGGGAAACCTCAAGGGATGACGGCGCGATCCTGAGGTTGTATCGAGGCGCTGACAATCGAAATCCGACCGGCGGCAGAGGTTGTATACAATTTGCTAAGTTGCTGTTTTGTATGGGGAACTTAAGTCGTTTTTACGGGTCTTTAGCTACTTCGGAAGGGCCGCTTTTATGCAAAAGCGGCCTTTTTTTGTGCCTGCAGAATGTGTGGTGCTTGTGCTGGCCTCTCGCGGGCAAGCCCGCTCCCACATTCGATCGGTCCACACAGTCTCAATGGTGAACCCATCCCAGTGTGGGAGCGGGCTTGCCCGCGAAAGCGGTAGTTCAAGAAACACATATCTCGGATCAAGTCAGGCCGAGCGCGCCATGATCAACCCATTGTCACTCGCCGCTTCCAAGCGAATCGCAACAAACTTGGACGTTGGCGTATGGCTACCATCGCCAGTGCTTTCCAATGGCACCAATGGGTTCACTTCGGGGTAGTAAGCCGCCGCCTGCCCCGCCGGAATATCAAATGCCAGCAGCGTAAAGCCCTTCACGCGGCGCTCACGGCCGTCTTCCCACAGCGACACGATGTCTGCCTTCTGCCCCGGCTTGAAGCCCAGGCGGATGATGTCGGCTTCGTTGACGAACAGCACGTCACGCTGGCCTTTGACCCCGCGATAACGGTCGTCCAGGCCGTAGATGGTGGTGTTGTACTGATCATGGGAGCGCATTGACTGCATGATAAGGTCCGGCACTCGGCCCGTGGCGTGGGTGCGTTCGTGGATCAGGTCTTTGGGCAAGATGTTCGGGCGGAAGTTGGCGCGACCTGATGGAGTGTTCCAGCGCCGTGCGCCGGCGGAGTTACCCAGATAGAAACCGCCTGGATGCTTGATCTTCTCGTTGAAGTCCTTGAAGCCTGGGATGGTGTCGGCGATCAGGTCGCGGATGCGCCCGTAGTCGGCCACCAGCCAGTTCCAATCCACGGGCTTGCTGCCCAGGGTGGCGGCAGCAATGCCCGCCAGGATCGCCGGCTCGGACTTCATCAGTTTCGACAGCGGTTGCAGTTGGCCGTTGGAGCCGTGGACCATGCTGAACGAGTCTTCCACCGTCACCGCTTGCGGGCCGTCGGCCTGGATGTCTATGTCGGTGCGGCCCAGGCACGGCAGGATCAACGCATCTTTACCGTGCATCAGGTGGCTGCGGTTGAGCTTGGTGCTGATCTGCACGGTCAGGTCGCAATTTCGCAGCGCTTCAAAGGTACGCGTGCTGTCTGGCGTGGCTTGGGCAAAGTTGCCGCCCAGGCCGATAAAGACTTTGGAGCGGCCTTCAAGCATGGCGTGAATCGCTTCCACCACGTTATGGCCATTGTCGCGAGGCACCTGGAACTGGAAACGACGCTCCAGCGCGTCCAGAAACGCCACCGGTGGGCGTTCGTTGATGCCCATGGTGCGGTCGCCCTGTACGTTACTGTGGCCACGCACCGGGCACAGCCCGGCACCTGGGCGGCCGATATTGCCGCGCAGCAGCATCAGGTTGGCGATTTCCTGGATGGTCGGCACCGAGTGGCGGTGCTGGGTAATCCCCATCGCCCAGCACATGATTACATTCTTGCCTTTGGCGTACATGCGTGCCGCTTGCTCAATCTCCACCAGGGTCAGGCCGGACTGCTCGACGATCTCCTCCCACGAGGTGTCGTCGATCTGACCCAGGTATTCCAGGACGTTGGCAGTGTGCTCATTGAGGAAGTCGTGGTCGAACACCGCTTCCTTGCCTTCGGCCAGGGCTTGGCGTTCCCACAGCAGCAGGAACTTGGCCATGCCACGCAAGATAGCCATATCGCCACCCAGCGCCGGGCGGAAGTAGGCGGTGTTGGTCGGCTTGTCGCCGTTGGTGAGCATTTCCAGCGGATGTTGCGGGTGCTGGAAGCGCTCCAGGCCGCGCTCTTTCAGGGGGTTGATACACACCACCTGAGCGCCGCGTTTCACCGCTTCGCGCAGCGGCTCGAGCATGCGTGGGTGGTTGGTGCCGGGGTTCTGGCCCCAGACGAAAATGGCATCGGCATGTTCGAAGTCATCAAAGGTCACAGTGCCTTTGCCCACGCCGACACTCTGCGCCAGGGCTACGCCGCTGGCTTCGTGGCACATGTTCGAGCAGTCCGGGAAGTTGTTGGTGCCAAAGGCGCGTACGAACAACTGGTACAGGTAGGCGGCTTCGTTGCTGGCGCGGCCCGAGGTGTAGAACTCGGCCATGTTCGGGCTGGGCAGCGCGTTGAGGTGCTTGCCGATCAGATCGAACGCTGCATCCCAACTGATGGGCAGGTAGCGATCGCTCTCGGCGTCATAGCGCATTGGCTCCGTCAGGCGGCCCTGATACTCCAGCCAGTAGTCACTTTGCTCCAGCAACGCCGTGACGCTGTGCTTGGCGAAGAAGGCCGCATCGACACGGCGCTTGGTGGCTTCCCAGTTGACCGCCTTGGCGCCGTTTTCGCAGAACTTGACCATGCCGCTTTCCGGCGAGTCGCCCCAGGCGCAGCCCGGGCAGTCGAAGCCGCCGTTCTGATTGGTCTTGAGCATCATGCGCAGGTTTTTCAGGGCGTTGTCACTGGTCAGCCAGGCTTGCGCCACACTGATCAGGGCGCCCCAGCCACCGGCTGGGCCTTTATAGGGCTTGTAGCGTGGGGTTGGGGTCTGGTCGGCTTGGTGGTGAAGGCTCATGGCTGGTGCTCCATCGCAGGGCTATAGACCCGTGGCGCGCTTTTTTGCGGCAGGTGGATAAGGTTGAGGTTGTGCCGGCGCGCCCATTGCAAGGCCAGGCCGGTGGGCGACGACAGGCTGACCAGGGTCTGGATACCCGCGCGCAAGACTTTCTGAATCAATTCGAGGCTGCAGCGGCTGGTAACAATCGCCAGGCCGCCGTCGGTCGGAATCTTTTGGCGGATCAACGCGCCAATCAATTTATCCAGGGCGTTATGCCGGCCGATGTCTTCGCGACCCATCAGCAATTCCCCCTGGCTGTTCATAAAAACCGCCGCATGCACGGCGCCGCTGTGCTGGCCCAGGGGTTGGAATGCGCTGATACGCTGGCGCAGGCCGTCGAGCCACTGCGCCGGCGGCAAGGGCGCGCCGGGCAGTACCTGGAGGTCGGGCAATGCTTGCTCTACCGCTTCCACGCCACACAGGCCGCAGCCGCTGGTGCCCGCCAATTGGCGGCGTTGCTGCTTGAGGTTCCAGAACGCACGGCTGGAAACCTGCACCTGAGCGTACTGGGCTGCGCCTGACCCGCTGATTTTCAGGTCATAAATGTCGTTAACGTCGGTGATAATGCCGCTGCCGAGGCTGAAACCTACAATGAAGTCTTCCAGGTCCGTAGGCGTCACCAGCATCACCGCCTGGCTGATATCGTTGTAGGCAATCGCCAACGCCACTTCTTCGGCCAGCGCAGTGCTGGCGACTTCAGTGTGTTCAAGATTGCAATAGTGATAGCTCTGGCTGGCGACGGGCGCGGTCGATTCGAGAGCGGGCGCCGCGCAGTGAGGGCGCTTGGCGTTCATGGGGCAGTACCACCGGCGGATTGATCAGTGTTTAGACTAGGCGCGACAAAGGGTCACGTCTAATCGCCAGTATTGATCTATTGATAGAGGGCGTCGATCAAGGTTCACCCGCGTTTTCGTCGGGCTTATTCCAGGCAGGGGTGATTGCGATACTTTTGAGTCTTTAGCCAGTCTGGAACCCAAGTCGGCAGGACTGGTCTAGTCTTGGGCATCTGGAAATTAAATCCCAAGGAGAGCGCACCATGAGTATTTTTAGCTTTATCAAAGAAGCCGGCGAAAAGATTGTCGACCTGTTGACGCCGGGTAATGCGAACGCCAGTGAGCAGTTGAAGGAGCATGTGAGCAAGGTGGGCCTGGGTAATCCAAACGTGCAAACCACGGTGGATGGCGACAAGGTCACAGTGACCGGTGAAGTGGCCACGCAGGAAGAGAAAGAAAAGATCCTGTTGGCGCTGGGCAACATTGCCGGCGTGGCAAGTGTGGATGACCAGATTACTGTCAGTGGTCCAGTCGTGGTGGCTTCACGCTTTGTTGTTGTGAAAAGCGGTGACACTCTCAGCGCAATCTCTAAAACGGTCTATGGCGACGCGAATAAGTACAACAAGATTTTCGAGGCTAACAAGCCACTGTTGTCGCACCCGGACAAGATCTACCCGGGCCAGACACTGCGCATCCCTGAGTAATACGCAGGATAAAATGAGCAAGCTCACCCTTTTGTAGGAGCGAGCTTGCTCGCGAAAAACTCACAGGCACCGCGTTCACCCAGGAAGCACGCGTTATCGTTGACGTTTTTCGCGAGCAAGCTCGCTCCTACATAAGCCCGGCGATGAGTTCTCGATAATCCCCGACGGCCGCAAATTCTGCGGTGTCCTTTGAGCCTTTTTTGCTATCAGGTTCTTTCACTGCCAGTAAATATCCCACGCCGAAATCCCGGGCACTGCGCAGGATCGGCAAAGTGTCATCTATAAACAGGCTACGGGCCGGGTCAAAGTGGATATCCGTTTGTAAGGCCTCCCAGAATTGCGGGTTTTCCTTGGGGAAACCGTAGTCGTGAGAGCTGATCAATCGCTCGAAATACGGCGCCAGTTCAATGCGCTCCAACTTCAATGACAGCGAATCACGATGAGCGTTGGTGATCATGATCACGCGCTTGCCGGCCTGTTTGATCGCCGCCAGGAAGGTATCGGCATCCGGACGCAGGGCAATCAGGTGGGCGGTTTCCAATTTGAGCTCGCGCACCGGGATCTTGAGCTCGGCGCTCCAGAAATCCAGGCAATACCATTGCAACTGTCCGGCGTTACGCTCGAACAGTGGCTGCAACTCCATCTCGGCCATGGCTCGGCTTACGCCGTGCAGTTCGGCATAGCGTTGCGGCAGGTGTTCCATCCAGAAGTGGTTGTCGTAATGCAGGTCGAGCAGGGTGCCGTCCATGTCCAGCAGGACGGTGTCGATGGCGTGCCAGGGCAGAGAGGACATGGTGGGGTCTCATGTAAGTAAAAATATCCGACACAGACAATCGGAAAAGCCACGGTATAGTAACCCGATCACGCCAAGGAGCCGTTTATGCGCCAGAAACCCACTGTCCTCGCCCGCGAAATAGTCGCCAGTAGCCGTTTGTTCCGCGTGGAGGAAGTGCAATTGCGCTTTTCCAATGGCGTTGAGCGGACCTATGAGCGTCTTGTCGGGCGTGGCACGGGCTATGGCGCCGTGATGATTGTGGCGATGATCGATGAAGATCATGCAGTGCTGGTGGAAGAATACTGCGGCGGCACTGACGAATATGAATTGTCGTTGCCCAAAGGCCTGATCGAGCCCGGCGAAGACGTGCTTGCAGCGGCAGACCGCGAACTCAAGGAAGAGGCCGGCTACGGTGCACGGCAGTTGGAGCACATCACCGAGCTGTCATTGTCGCCCGGCTATATGAGCCAGAAGATCCAGGTGGTGTTGGCTACCGATCTCTACGAAGAGCGTCTTGAAGGTGATGAGCCCGAACCAATGCGGGTAGACCGGGTCAACCTGCGTGAGCTGTCGGCGCTGGCGCAAAACGAGCAGTTCAGCGAAGGTCGCGCCCTGGCTGCGCTGTATCTGGTGAGAGATCTGTTGACCCAGCGTGGAGCGTTCACCGCATGAGCGAACTGTTTTTAGGCCACCCGTTTATCGCACCGGTCATTGAGATGGCTCGGCAGGCGGGTGAAGCCATCCTGCCGTACTGGCGTGCCGAGGTAGCCGTGACGTCCAAAGCGGATGATTCTCCCGTGACGGCTGCCGACCTGGCTGCCCACCATCTCATTCTCGCAGGCCTCACCGCGCTGGACCCAAGCATTCCAGTGCTGTCTGAAGAGGACGCCGATATCGATCAGAGCGTGCGTGCCGGCTGGCAGCGCTGGTGGTTGGTGGACCCTCTGGATGGCACCAAGGAATTCATTTCTGGGAGTGAAGAGTTCACCGTCAATATTGCATTGATCGAACAGGGCCGCGTGGTGTTCGGCGTGGTGTCGATACCGACCACTGGCCGTTGCTACTTCGGCGGCGCGGGCCTGGGGGCTTGGCGGTCGGACGTCAATGCAGCGCCCAAGCAGATTCAAGTACGCCAGGCTCCGGCCTCGGGTGAGGCCTTTACGGTGGTGGCCAGCCGTCGTCATACCAGCCCTGAGCAGGAGCGCCTGCTGAATGGCCTCAGTGAAGGCTTGGGCGAGTTGAAACTGGCGAACATCGGCAGCTCCTTGAAGTTTTGCTTATTAGCCGAGGGCAGTGCCGATTGTTATCCGCGCCTGGCGCCGACCTCGCAGTGGGATACCGCAGCGGCCCAGGGTGTATTGGAAGGAGCTGGGGGTGAAGTATTGGAGTTGAATGGCAAGCCGTTCAGCTACCCGGCGCGGGAGTCGTTGCTGAACCCGTTCTTTCTGGCGTTGCCGGCCAAGGCGGCGTGGCGTGAGCGGCTGTTGACCCTGGCCAGATCTTAAGGCCACTGCAGAGCAAAATGTGGGAGCGGGCTTTCCCGCGATGGCGGAGTGTCAGTCATACAGCTATTGGCTGATCCACCGCTATCGCAGGCAAGCCCGCTCCCACAGTTGTTTTGTGTCATGGCTGCTAGCGATGCAGGACGTACTGGCCGGTAAAGACGACGGCACGCTCTGCACTGCCCTCATTCACAATCCACGTCTCCAGCGCCAACCGCGCCCGCCCATAGCGCTGATAGGTCGCCACGAAGCGCTTCCAAATCTTTTCATCCGGCGCCGCGCAAATGGCTGTCGCGTCCTGGGTCACCGGCAGCGGGTAGCTGATCTGCCCTTCCTGAATCACGATGTGCCCGTCTTCAATCCCGGCTTCACGCAGCTTCAGGTGCAGCCAACCCCAACCCGCCAGCACGGCGCCGCAGTAGAGGCTGCCGCCGAACATGGTGCTCTTGTGGTTGATATTGGCTTGCAAGGGCAGGTGCAGTTGCAGTTGGTCGTGTTGCCAGTCGAGCACCCTGAGGCCCATTTCCCGGGTGAGTGGGATGTCGTGGTGGAGGATGGATTCCAGGTAACGGCTATCACGGCTCATGGCGGCCTCTTTGTAGGTGGACGATGTCATTCGTCATCGGCGCTCTGGCCGGCACTGTCGGCGAAGTTCAGGCCGTGTTTGCGCAGTTTGTCGTGCAAGGTTTTGCGCGGTACGCCCAGGGCTTCGGCGAGGCTGCGCACAGAGCTGTGGGGGCGGGTCAGTTCGGCGGCGATCAGGCTTTTTTCGAACTGTTCGACTTGCTCGCTCAGGCCTCCAGGTGTGGAAGTCAGCACACCGGCGGCGGGGTGGTCCTGGGTGTTATCCAGGGCCAACTCCAGGCCGAGGGCGAAACGCTCCGCGGCGTTTTGCAGTTCCCGCACATTGCCCGGCCAGCTGTGGCGTAGCAACAGCGCGCGCTGGCCCGGTTGCAGTTCGTGCAAGGGCAGGCCGTGGCGGCTGCTGGCCTCGTCGGCGAAGTGCTGGAACAGCATCAGCGCATCTTCGCCCCGTTCTCGTAGCGGGGGGATGCGCAGCGGCGCCACATTGAGGCGGTAATACAAGTCGGCACGGAAGCGGCCCTGGTCGGCGGCCTGGCGCAGGTCTTCCTTGGTGGCGGCGATAATGCGGATATCCAGCGGGATCAGCTGATTGCCACCCAGGCGTTCCACGACGCGCTCCTGTAAAAGGCGCAGCAACTTGACCTGTACATCCAGGCTCATGCTTTCAATTTCATCCAGAAACAGCGTGCCGCCATTGGCAAACTCGAACTTGCCGATGCGGCGCTTTTGCGCGCCGGTAAACGCGCCGGGTTCATGGCCGAACAGTTCGCTTTCCACCACCGATTCCGCCAGCGCCCCGGCATTGATCGCCACAAACGGGCCGCTGCGTCGGCTTGAGAGATCGTGCAGGGCGCGGGCGACGACCTCCTTGCCTGCCCCGGTTTCGCCGAGGATCAGCACATCGGCCTTGGTCGCGGCCAGTGCACCGATTTGCTCGCGCAGGCGCAACATCTGTGGCGAGTGCCCTACCAGGCGCGTACTGAGTTGCTGGCGGTCGCTGAGAGCCAGGCGCAGGCTGCGGTTGTCCAGCACCAGCCGGCGCAGGGCCAGGGCACGGCGCACGCTGTCGAGCAGCGCGTCGCTGGCGAAGGGTTTTTCCAGGAAGTCATAGGCGCCGGCACGCATGGCTTGCACCGCCAGCGGTACGTCGCCGTGGCCGGTGATCAGCAGCACCGGCAGGTCGGGGTCCTGGCCGTGCAGTTCAGCCAGCAGTTCCAGGCCGTCCATGCCGGGCATGCGAATGTCGCTGACTACCACGCCCGGCCAGTCGCGGGACAGGCGTGCGGTGAGCCCGTTGGCTTCTCCCAGGGGCAGGACTTTCAGGCCGGCCAGGTCCAGGGTCTGGCACAGGGCCTGACGCAGGTGTGGATCGTCGTCGATCAATACCACCTGAATCGAGTTGTCGATACTCATACACTGCGGTCCTCGGACGGTTGCAGACTGACGCCCGGCGAGCCGGCGCGCAATTTCAAGGTTAACAGCGCGCCGCCCTCCTTGTGGTTGGCGAACAACAGTTCGCCGCCGAAGGCGCGCATCAGGGTGTCGCAGATCGCCAGGCCCAGGCCCAGGCCCTGGGTGCGCGTCTTGGTGGTGTAGAACGGCTCGCTGGCGCGGCCCAGGGCTTCCATGCAAAAGCCCGGGCCATTGTCGCGAATGTACAGGTTGACGCCCTGGGGCGTGGTTTCGGCACTCAGCCAGAGTCTGCGTGGCGGGCCTTTTTCGGTGAGGGCGTCCAGAGCATTGGCCAGCAAGTTACCCAGCACCTGGCGCAGACGGGTTTCACCGGCCTGCACCCACAAGGTCGCCTCTGGCAAGTCGCGAATCAACTCCACCTCCATCGAACGCCGACGCTTGGCCAGTAATGCCAGGGCGTCATCCAGTGCCGGTTGCAGGGCCACGCTCTCCGGCGCGTGACGGTCACGGCGGGCGAAGGCGCGCAAGTGGGCGATGATCGAGGCCATACGCCCGGTCAATTCACTGATCAGCTTGAGGTTGCCGCGGGCATCGTTGGTGCGCTCATGGTCGAGCAGGATCTCGGCGTTTTCGGCATAGCTGCGAATCGCCGCCAGTGGCTGATTCAATTCATGGCTGATACTCGCCGACATGGTGCCCAGCGCCGAGAGTTTACCGGCCTGGACCAGATCATCCTGGGCGCGCACCAGTTCTTGCTGGGCATGCTCGCGCTCCAGCACTTCCTGTTTAAGGCGCCGGTTAAGGCCCTCCAGGTCGCTGGTACGCTCGGCCACGCGCATTTCCAACTCGCGGCGGGCCTTGGCTTCGAAGGCGATGCGTTCCAGATAGTGCCGGCGGCGCTGCATCAGCAACCCCAGCAACAGCATCAGCACCAACAACGTGGCACCGCCCACGGCGACGACCGTGCGCACCGGACGGTTGATCAGCGAGCGCGGCGCGAGGATTTCCACGTTCCAGCCGGTCTCGGCGATAGCCGTGGACTGGCGCAGCCAAGCGCTGCTGCTGAGGCTCAACGGCTGCGGGTCGCGGGTGGGGTAGGGCTGGATAGCAATGATGGCCTGGCGTTCTTCGGCGGTCAGTGGCCGCGTGGCGCGGAATCGCCATTGCGGGCGCGAAGTGAGGATCACCACGCCGTTGTGGTCGGTGACCAGCAATTGTTCCGGGGTATTGCCCCACAGGCTTTCGGTGTGGTCCAGGTCGACCTTCACCACCAGCACGCCGATGATGGTATCGCCGTCACGCACCGCGGCGGCGAAGAAGTAGCCGCGCTTGGCCGAGGTGGTGCCCAGGCCGAAGAACCGTCCGAGGCGCCCGGCCATGGCTTCGCTGAAATACGGACGGAAGGAAAAGTTGCGCCCCACAAAGCTGTCTTGTTTGTCCCAGTTGGACGCGGCGAGGGTCTTGCCGGTGGTGTCCATCAGATACATCACCTCTACCCCGGCCTGGGCGGCGACGTCCTTGAGCAACTGGTTGGCATTGACCAGGTGGGTGCTGACGTGGGGCGCGCCCAATGCAGTGCGCAGGGCCGGTAAGTCCCCGAGGATCTGCGGCAGTATTTCGTAGCGGTGCAGGGTGCCCAGCAAGTTGGCGACGTAGAGGTCGAGGGTCTGGCGGTTTTGCCCGGCCAGCTCGCTGCGGTAATAGCGCTCGGCCAAATGCTCCAGCGGCCACAACAGCGGTGCCAGGCACAGAGCCAGCAGGGCGAGGCTGCGCCAGCGGGGTCTTCGCGGAAGGGGTGGGGTCATGGAAGTCGCGCCTGTGGGTACAGGCGCATTATGCCTAGTGCTGCTGTGCAAGACACTCGTGCAATGCGTCTTGCCACTGGGGCTGGCTGACGTGCCATTGCTGTTGCAGGCGGGTGCAGTCCAGGCGCGAGTTCAGCGGGCGCTTGGCGGGGGTCGGGTAGGCGCTGGAAGGGATCGGCTCCAGCTCGGCGCAGGCCTTGCCCTCGGCGCGCAGTTGCTCGCCAATGGCTTGGGCAAAGCCGAACCATGAAGTCTCACCCTGGGCAGTGAGGTGGTAAACACCCCAATCCCCTGCCTTACCGGCCTGCCACTGCTCGATCAGCACGCGGGTGCTGTTGGCGATAGTCCCGGCCCAGGTCGGCGCACCGATCTGGTCGGCCACGATGCGCATCTGCGGTTTTTCCTGCAGGAGGCGCTGCATGGTCAGCAGGAAGTTCTTGCCGTGGCTGGAATAGACCCAACTGGTGCGCAAGATCAGGTACTCGCCGCCTGCAGCCGCAATCGCCTGCTCGCCCGCCAGCTTGCTCTGGCCGTACACACCCAATGGGTTCGGCGTGTCGCTTTCGGTGTACGGGGCAGGTTTGGTGCCGTCGAACACGTAGTCGGTCGAGTAGTGAATCAGCGGGATACCCAACGCCTTGGCCTCTTCGGCGAGGATGCCGGGGGCGATGGCATTGATGGCGAACGCAGCGTCCGGCTCGCTCTCGGCCAGATCGACGGCGGTGTGGGCCGCAGCGTTGATGATCAGTCCAGGGCGATGGGCGCGCACTTGCCGGCGGATAAGGTCTGCGTCTGTCAGGTCAAGCTGGTCGCGGCCCAGGACGAGGAGTTCGCCCAGGCCCTTGAGCCGCTGTTGCAGCTCCTGGGAGACTTGGCCGTGTTGGCCGGTGATGAGGATTTTCATGGGAACAAGTCAGCTTCCATCAGCAGTTTGCCGACCTGATCCTTGGCGGAGAGTTGCGGCGGTTCGGCCAGCTCCCAGTCGATGGCCAGCGTCGGATCATTCCAGAGAATGCTGCGCTCGGCGCTTGGCTGGTAGTAGTCGGTGGTTTTGTACAGGAACTCTGCGTACTCACTCAACACCACGAAACCATGGGCGAAGCCTTCCGGCACCCAGAGTTGGCGATGGTTCTGTGCCGACAGGCGGACACCCACCCACTGGCCAAAGTTGGGTGAGCTGCGACGGATGTCGACCGCTACGTCCAACACTTCACCGTAGGTAACACGTACCAGCTTGCCCTGAGTGTGTTCAAGCTGATAGTGCAAACCTCGCAGCACGCCTTTTTGCGAGCGTGAGTGATTGTCCTGCACGAAATTACGCTTGAGCCCGGTGGCTGCTTCAAAGGCGCGCGCATTGAAGCTTTCGTAGAAGAAACCGCGTTCGTCGCCGAATACCTTTGGCTCGAGGATCAGTACGCCGGGTAGTGTGGTTTCAACTACATTCACTGGGTCTCTCCGGCAAGCGAGTAGAGGTATTGGCCGTAGCCGGTCTTGCCAAAGTACTTGGCGCGCTCCAGCAGATAATCACGATCGATCCAGCCATTTTCATAGGCGATCTCTTCCAGGCAGGCCACTTTCAAGCCCTGGCGGTGCTCGATGGTCTGAACGTAGGTCGAGGCTTCCAGCAGGCTGTCATGGGTGCCGGTGTCGAGCCAGGCGAACCCACGGCCGAAGCGTTCAACGTGAAGATCGCCACGCTGAAGGTAGGCATTGTTGACGTCGGTGATCTCCAGCTCGCCGCGTGGCGAAGGCTTGACCGCCTTGGCGATCTTGATCACGTCGTTGTCGTAAAAGTACAGGCCGGTCACGGCATACGGTGACTTGGGCTTTGCCGGTTTTTCTTCGATGGAAAGGGCGCGGCCCTCTTTATCGAAATCAATCACACCGAAGCGCTCCGGGTCTTTCACCCAATAGCCGAAAACAGTAGCGCCCGAGGAGCGCTCGGCTGCGGTGCGTAACTGATCGCCAAAATGCTGGCCGTGGAAGATGTTGTCCCCCAGAATCAGGCACACCGCGTCATCACCGATGAACTCTTCGCCAATGATAAATGCTTGAGCCAGCCCGTCCGGGGAAGGCTGTTCGGCATACGTGAAACGCACGCCAAACTGGCTGCCGTCTCCCAGCAGGTTTCGGTACTGCGGTAGGTCTACCGGAGTGGAGATCACCAGAATGTCCTTGATGCCTGCGAGCATCAGCACGGATATCGGGTAGTAGATCATCGGCTTGTCATACACCGGCAACAGCTGTTTGGACACTCCCAACGTAATGGGGTGTAGGCGAGTGCCGGAGCCGCCAGCCAATACAATTCCCTTCATCATGCGATTAGATCCTTCAAGTCGGTGTTGCCCAATCGTTCTCCCTGATAACTGCCGTCCTGGACCCTGCTGCACCATTCCAGATTATCGAGGTACCACTGTACGGTTTTGCGCAGGCCGGTCTCGAAGGTTTCTTCCGGGACCCAGCCCAGTTCGCGTTCGATCTTGCTGGCGTCGATGGCGTAGCGTTGGTCGTGGCCTGGGCGATCCTTGACGAAGGTGATCAGGTCAGTGAATTTCTCCACACCGGCTGGGCGTTGCGGCGCCAGTTCTTCCAGCAGGGCGCAGATCCCACGTACCACGTCGATGTTCTTCTGTTCGTTGTGGCCGCCGATATTGTAGGTTTCGCCCACAACCCCAGTGGTCACCACTGTGAGCAGCGCACGGGCATGATCCTCGACGAACAGCCAGTCACGCACCTGCAGACCATCGCCATACACCGGCAGTGGCTTGCCCGCCAGGGCGTTGAGAATCACCAGCGGGATCAATTTTTCGGGGAAATGGAACGGCCCGTAATTGTTCGAGCAGTTGGTCAACAGCACCGGCAGGCCATAGGTGCGCTGCCAGGCGCGTACCAGGTGGTCGGACGCTGCCTTGCTCGCGGAATACGGCGAGCTCGGTGCGTAAGGCGTGGTCTCGGTGAAGAGGTCGTCCACGCCGTGCAGGTCGCCATACACCTCATCAGTGGAGATGTGGTGGAAACGGAATGCGCTTTTTGCCGGCTCTGCCAGCTTCTGCCAATAGGCTCGCGTGGCTTCCAGCAGGCTGTAGGTGCCAACGATGTTGGTCTGGATAAAATCCGACGGGCCGTCAATGGAGCGGTCGACATGGGACTCGGCCGCCAAGTGCATGATCGCATCGGGTTCGAAGCGTGCGAGCAAGGCGCTGACGGTGGCCTGGTCGATGATATCGGCCTGGACAAACTCATAGCGGCTGTTGGACGCGATGCTGGTCAGCGACTCGAGGTTGCCGGCGTAAGTCAGCTTGTCCAGGTTGAGCACCTCGTGCTCGGTGTGCTGGATCAGGTGGCGGATCAGGGCTGAGCCGATAAAGCCAGCGCCGCCAGTAACGAGAATGCGCATATCGGAGGGCCCTTTCCTTAGATAGACATTATGCGGATGAAGCATAGCTTGAGTGGTGCGAGCCGGGTGGTGCAAGCGCTGTATTACTAGGGGGTTGCCTTGTGCCCCTGAACAATGGCGATATAGACGCCTGAAAAAACAAAGGTCGTCACAATGTCGTTAGCCACGTTGACCCACCGTGCCAGCTTGCCTTGCCCACAAGTAACCCCCGAGCAAGCAGCATGCCTGCTCGAGCGGCACTATGGTATGGCGGGCAAATTACACTCGTTGGGCAGTCAGCAAGACCTCAACTATCGAATTGACAGCACACGGGGCCGCTTCGTTTTGAAAATCTGCCGGGGTGACTACGCCGCGGTTGAACTTCAAGCCCAACACGCAGCGCTCAACAGCCTGGGCGCGCATGCCGGCCTGCGTGTTCCCAAGGTCATCCAGACCTTGGCGGGTGAGGAGTTGCTGACGGTCAACGTCGATGACCAAACCCTGCACCTGCGGCTACTGGACTACATCGACGGCCAGCCCCTGACGCATTTACCCCACCTGAGCCGCACCGTGATCGAAGGCTTTGGTGAGCTGTGCGGGCAGATGAGCCTCGCGCTGGCAGGTTTCGAGCACCCTGGCCTTGCGCGCACCCTGCAATGGGACCCGCGCCACGCGCAAGCATTGATCACCCACCTGCTGGCAACCTTGCCCGACCTGCCGCAGCGTGCTGCTTTGGAGCAGGCAGCCAGGCAGGTCGAGGCGCATGTCCAGCCGTTGGCGGCACACCTGCCTTGGCAAGCGGTGCACATGGACATCACCGACGACAACGTGATGTGGCAGCGTGATGCCCAGCGGCACTGGCGTATACAAGGCGTGATCGATTTCGGCGATCTGGTGCACACCTGGCGAATTGCCGATCTGTCGGTGACCTGCGCGGCGCTGTTGCACCATGCCGACGGTGATCCATTTGCTCTCTTGCCGGCGATCCAGGCCTGCCACGCGGTCACGCCGTTGCAGCGCGAAGAGCTGGAGGTGTTGTGGCCGTTGATCGTCGCTCGCGCGGCGGTGTTGGTGCTCAGCAGTGAGCAGCAGCAACGCCTGGACCCGGACAACGTTTATCTAAAGAAAAACGCCGAACACGAGTGGGAAATCTTCCATATCGCCACGTCGGTGCCCTTCGAACTCATGCAAGCGGCTATTCTGCGCAGCGTCGGCAAAACATTACCGCCCGTCGCCAACCAAGACTTCGCGCCTTTATTGCCAGGCTTGGTGGGCCGCGAGTTTGCGCTGATCGACCTGGGCGTACTCAGCCCGCATTTCGAGGCTGGCAATTGGGAGACTCCCGGCATCGATCGGCGCTTGCTGGATCAAGCGGCGACGGTGCATGGGCTGGCGGCCAGTCGTTATGGGCAATACCGCTTGTCGCGCACCCGCCCCGACAGTGCGCTAGAGCCCGAGACGTTCCCCCTGCATGTCGAACTGCATCTGCCCCACGGCACAGTGTTGGAAGCACCCTTTGCGGGAATGCTGCGTGAAGGTACCGACGGCTTGCTGTGTTTGCACGACAGCGGCCTGAGCCTGCGCTTGTGGGGCGTGCGCACATCACTCAAGCCGGGCGCAACCTTGGTCAAAGGGCAGGTGCTGGGCGAGGTTCATGCGCCGTTGACTGTGCAGTTGTGCCGCGCCGACCTTGAGCCTCCGCTGTTCTGCACACCTTCCCGGGCGTTGGCGTGGCAGGCGTTGTGCCCGTCACCCGCAGCTCTATTGGGCCTGGCCTGTGATGCGGAGCCGGAACTGGACCCAGAAGCCCTGCTGGCCCGGCGTGATGCCAGCTTTGCCCGCTCCCAGAAGCACTACTACGCCGACCCACCGCGTATCGAGCGCGGCTGGCGTAACCACCTGATCGATATGCAGGGCCGATCGTACCTCGACATGCTCAACAACGTGGCCGTGCTGGGCCATGGCCACCCGCGCATGGCTGAAGTGGCGGCTCGGCAGTGGTCGTTGCTCAACACCAACTCGCGGTTTCACTACGCGGCGGTTGCCGAGTTCTCCGAGCGCCTGCTGGCGTTGGCGCCGGAGGGCATGGACCGGGTGTTCCTGGTCAACAGCGGCACCGAGGCCAATGACCTGGCGATTCGTTTGGCCTGGGCCTACAGCGGCGGGCGCGACATGCTCAGTGTGCTGGAGGCCTATCACGGCTGGTCGGTGGCGGCGGATGCCGTGTCCACGTCGATTGCCGATAACCCCCAGGCCTTGAGCAGCCGCCCGGATTGGGTACACCCGGTGACCGCGCCCAATACCTACCGCGGTGAATTCCGCGGGCCGGACAGCGCGCCGGACTATGTACGAAGCGTGGAGCATAACCTGGCGAAAATCGCCGCGAGCCAGCGTCAATTAGCCGGGTTCATCTGTGAGCCGGTGTACGGCAATGCCGGCGGCATCTCCCTGCCACCGGGTTACCTGCAACAGGTGTATGGCCTGGTCCGTGCCCAGGGAGGCGTGTGCATCGCCGATGAAGTGCAGGTGGGTTACGGCCGCATGGGGCATTTCTTCTGGGGGTTTGAACAGCAAGGTGTGGTGCCTGACATCATCACCATGGCCAAAGGCATGGGCAACGGCCAGCCGTTGGGTGCAGTGATCACCCGCCGAGAAATTGCCGAGGCGCTGGAAGCCGAGGGTTACTTCTTCTCCTCATCAGGAGGCAGTCCGGTCAGTTGCCGGATCGGCATGGCGGTGCTGGATGTGATGGAAGAGGAAAAGCTGTGGGAAAACGCCCAACTGGTAGGTGGGCATTTCAAGGCACGGTTGGAGGAATTGATCGATCGCCATCCGCTCGTCGGTGCCGTGCACGGTTCGGGCTTCTATCTGGGCCTTGAACTGGTGCGCGATCGCCAGACCCTCGAACCTGCGACTGCAGAAACCGCCTTGTTGTGTGACCGGCTGCGGGAACTGGGGATTTTCATGCAGCCTACCGGTGATTATCTGAATATCCTCAAAATCAAGCCGCCGATGGTGACGTCCAGACGCAGTGTGGACTTCTTTGTGGACATGCTGTCGAAAGTGCTGGATGAGCAACTGTGATTTATCGATTGTTATCGGCTATTTTTTGCAGACCCGAGCATCTATCATGTTTTTAGTCTGTTAAAGCCGATTTTTATCCATTATAAAGTTGCCCTTGACCCCATTCGGAGCCCTGATCGCCATGACCACCTTGCACAGCACACCTCGCGCCGATGGCTTTCACATGCCTGCCGAATGGGCGCCCCAGACCCAGACCTGGATGATCTGGCCCGAGCGCCCAGACAACTGGCGCCTGGGCGGTAAGCCTGCTCAGGCGGCCCATGTGACGGTGGCCAAGGCCATCGCACGTTTTGAGCCGGTGACCGTCGCGGTCTCCGCCAGCCAGTACGAAAACGCCCGTGCCCGCCTGGACGTACCCAATATCCGCCTGGTGGAAATGTCCAATGACGACGCCTGGGTTCGCGACACCGGCCCCACTTTCGTGATCAACGGCAGTGGAGAAGTACGGGGTGTGAACTGGGACTTCAACGCCTGGGGTGGTTTTGACGGCGGCCTGTATGCACCGTGGAATCGCGATTCCCAGGTGGGAGGCAAGATCCTCGAGATGGAGCGCGCACCGCGTTACCGCACTGAAGGCTTTGTGCTTGAAGGCGGTTCGATTCATGTCGACGGCGAAGGCACCCTGATCACCACCGAAGAATGTCTGTTGAACCGCAACCGCAACCCGCACCTTGATCGTGCGGCCATTGAGGCGGTGCTCAGCGATAACCTGGCGGTAGACAAGATCATCTGGTTGCCGGATGGCCTGTTCAACGACGAAACCGACGGCCATGTGGATAACTTCTGCTGCTACGTGCGCCCGGGCGAAGTGCTGTTGGCCTGGACCGATGACCCGCAAGACCCGAACTACCCACGCTGCCACGCAGCCATGGACGTGCTGCAAAGCAGCACCGATGCCCAGGGCCGCTCGTTCATCGTGCATAAAATGCCGATTCCGGGTCCGCTGTATGCCACTGAGGAGGAATGCGCCGGGGTAGACCTGGTTGACGGTAGCCAGGAGCGTAATCCGACCGTGCGGTTGGCCGGTTCCTACGTCAACTTCCTGATCGTCAATGGCGGCATCATCGCGCCGAGTTTCGATGACCCGTTGGACGATCAGGCCAAGCAAATCCTGCAGAACCTGTTCCCACAACATGAAGTGGTGATGGTGCCGGGCCGCGAATTGTTACTGGGTGGGGGCAATATCCATTGCCTGACCCAACAGCAGCCAGCCCCGCAGCGAAAGTGAGTGCAGTTGTAACAGCGCCTTGATGGCGCACGAGCACCGCGCGTTTGCAGTGTTCCCCGCAAGCCCGCGACCCAGCCCGGTCGCGGGCTTTTTCATGCCTGCATGCCGGTGAACAGGGCACATTGGCATAGCTCTTGTATCGCTGTGGTTACAGTGGCCCAAGGGGGATGACCGTGCAGTTCTGTCACAAACCTTGAGTAAGTTAGCCGCTCACGCAGCAGGAGAGAGCGCTGAAATGAATGCCGATGTCCACCTGATGAACACGCGTACGTTCCACCCTTTGCGGGTCGACGCAGACGCCATCCATGCGTTGGCCCTTTGGTTGAAGGCGAACGGCTCGCCACAGGTCAGGCAATTGCCTGATTTGCGCAGCGTGATGAGTGAGCGCTACCCGGTTGGGTTGTTCACGGAGGACGAAGTGCAGGCGTTGTGCGAGTTGATGAGCAACTAAAGAACACACCTGAAACCGACTGTGGGAGCTGGCTTGCCTGCGATGGCGGTGGTTCAGTTGAAGATTGGGGGACTGGCACACCGCTATCGCGGGCAAGCCCGCTTCCACAGGGATCTGCGCCAGGCGCTGATTTTTTGGACAATATCTAACCAGTGTGGGAGCTGGCTTGCCTGCGATGGCGGTGGTTCAGTTGAAGATTGGGTGACTGGCACACCGCTTTCGCGGGCAAGCCCGCTCCCACAGGGATCTGCGCCAGGCGCTGATGTTGTGGGCAATACCTAACCAGTGTGGGAACAGGCTTTGGTTCCCATGAGGTGTGTCAGAAGCTGTAGGTACCGGTGACTACCAGGCTTCGCGGCTCGCCTGGTTGAATCTGCGCCGCACTGGTCGCCGAGGCGTAGTAGTTTTTATCAGCGATATTGTTCAGTGCTGCCCGCACGTCCCATTCTTTCTGACGGAACCCGGCCAGCGCGTCCCAGCGGCCATAACCAGGCAACACCACGGTGTTGAGGTTGTCGGCGTAACGATCGCCCACCAGGGTCAAACCGGTTTCCGCGTACCAGCCCATCTCCGGCTTCCAGGTGATGAACAGGCTGGCGTTGCGCTTGGCCACGTCGCTGATCCGTTTGCCCTCAAACCCGTTGTTGTCCTTCTCCACCTTGGCATCCTGCAGACCTACGCCGCCGCGCACATACCAGTTGTCGACGATCTTGCCGGTGGCGGTCAGCTCCACGCCGCGTGAGCGTTGTTCGCCGGTGAGCAGGGTAATGGTACGGTCCAGCGGGTCGCTGGTGCGGCGGTTGTAGAGTTCCAGCTCGTACACAGCCAGGGTGGTGCTCAGGCGCTCATCGAACCAGTCGCTCTTCACGCCGATTTCTTTTTGCTTGGTCAACTCCGGGCTCAGGTCGTTGACGTTGCCGGTGGCGTTCGGCGTGATGCCGATCAGGCCGCCGCCTGCTGGGGTGAAAGTCTTGCTCCACGAGGCGTAGAACGAGTGGTGCTCCAGGGGCGTCCACACCAGGCCGACGCGCGGGCTGGTGCTGTGGCTTTTCACGTTCTGTTGGATGTCGAGCAGCTTGTTGGTGGTGTCCACTTCGAAGCGGTCGTAACGCAGCCCGCCCAGCAGTTGCCACTGGTCATTCAGGCGCAGTTGGTCCTGTATGTAGAGGGCGCGGCTTTCGACTTCGGTGTGGTTGTTACTCGACAGTCGCATGCTCCCGGTGTGGCTCAGGCGGCGGTTGGGCTGGTTGAGGTCCAGGCTCGGCACCGTCTTGCCATCTCGAGCGGAGTACAGCTTCGGATCACGGCGCTGGCTGCCCAGCTCAATACCGGTGAGCAGGCGGTGCTCCAGGCCAAAGGTGTCGAAACCGCCTTCCAGCTCCAGGTTGTTGAACACGTTGCGGGTGGTCAGGTCCTGCTGCCAGTGTTGGCGGCTGACGGTGTTGGTTTTCGGGTCATAGCCGGTCTGGTAAGTATTGTCGAAATCGCTGTCGAGCTTGAACACGCCGAGGGTGTGGCGCAGCTGCCAGTCGGCGTTGAGCTCGTAGGCAAGTCTGGAACGCAGCGACTGGGACTTATCGTCTATGTAATCGCCGTGATCAAAGTAAGTGGTGCTGCGGCTGACATCCGCCGGGCGCCCGTTGACACCAGGAATGCCACGGTCTGGGGTGCGGTTGTAGCGGCTGTATTCGTATTGCACCAGCCAGTTCAGCTCTGGAGTGAGCTGCCAGCTCATCGACGGCGCGAACAACTGGCGGTTGCCGCTGACGCCATCGCGAAAGCTATTGTTGTCCTGGTTGCCCATGTTCAGGCGCAGGCTGATGTTATCGGTGGGGTCGGTACTCAGGTCGGCATACAGGCTGCGCAAATCGTTGCTGCCGCCTTGGGCTTCGATGCTGGACTTTTGCCCTGGGCTTGGCAGTTTGCTCACCCGGTTGACGATCCCGCCCTGGCCGCCTCGCCCGTAAAGCACGGCGGCCGGCCCCTTGAGCACTTCGATACGCTCGATGTTATGCAGGTCACGTACGTACTGGCTGTCGTCGCGAATGCCATCCAGATAGAAGTCATTGCTGGCGTCGAAACCGCGTATGCGCAGGCTGTCGAAGCGTGTATCGGCGCCGCTGCTGACGTTGGGGATACCGCTCAATGCCTGGCCCAGATCGTTGGTGCCATAGGAGCGCAGGCTCTCGGTTTTGACTGAGTCGATCGCCTGGGGCACGTAGCGAACAGCCGTCGCGGTGCGTGTGGCGGTGCTGGTCTCTTTGACCCGTGGGTCGTCTTCGTCTGCTTCCACGCTGATCGAGGTTTCGGGCAGGACCGTGGCCGCACCGGCAAAACCAGCAGACAGCAGGACAGAGAGCCCAAGGGAGAGGGGCGTCAGGCGAGGGGCAGGCATGGGAGTGTATCCAAATGATGTGGCAGGAAAATTGTGCGCGAATGGTAATGCTTTGCATTTGCGCGCGTTATCTATTCCCTAGCGCATTGCATGCGGATTTGTTACTTAATGTGTTTACAAGGGCTGATCAAGGTGTTTTCAAGGCTTTCATCCCGCCGCTTTAGCCCGCTGCTTAGACGAATATCGCCTAAATACAGACGATTCACGAAATTGACACATAGTTCAACGCCCGCATAGGATTGCGCCCAACGCCTGTGGCTAACCACCATGACTAAATCCAATAAAAAAGGCCCGCGGCAGTTCAGTCGTCCGCGGGCCTTCTTTTTGCTGGCAAGGTCGACACCAGAAAAGCAACAGGAGCCTGGTGTCACAGCGCGTACTCAACCCGTAATAAGGAATATAAGAAAATGTTGAAGCAACGGATGAGTCTGATCGCTCTGGGGATTTTGAGCGCATCGACAGCAATGGCAAACGACCAGGAGCAATCCAAGGGTTTCGTTGAAGACAGCCACCTGAACATCGCAGCACGTAACGCCTACATCAGCCGTGACTACAAAAACGGCAAGCAGGACAAAGCTGAATGGGGCCAAGGCTTCATCGGCAAGTTCGAGTCCGGCTTCACCCAAGGCACCGTCGGTGTGGGTGTGGATGTGATTGGCCAATACGCTATCCGCCTGGATGGTGGTAAAGGTCGCAGCGGCGCTGGCGGTATCGACTTCTTCAAGCAAGGTGACAGCGGAGAAGCCGCCAACGACCTGGCCAAAGGCGGCGCAGCCGTCAAGGCGCGTATCTCCAACACCGTGATCAAATACGGTCAGCAGATGCCGGCCGTGCCGGTCCTGCAATACGACAACTCGCGTCTGCTGTCGGAAACCTACGAGGGCACCTCGATCGTTTCCAAAGAGATCGCCGGCCTGCAACTGGATGCTGGTCACTTCACCAAGGAAGCTCGCAAGAGCGCCGAGGGCAGCGACAGCGGCCGTTTGAAGAGCATCAACTACATCGGTGGTAGCTACAAATTCACCGAAAGCCTGTCGGCTGCTTTGTACGCCTCCGACATGCAGGACGTGCTGAAGAAGCAATACGTCAACGTCAACTACGTGCTGGCCCTGCCAGAACAACAGTCGCTGACGTTTGACTTCAACGGTTACAAAACCAAGCTGGACCGCAGCTTCGCCCTGGAAAACCAAGGTGATGCGGACGCTCGCGACAACAAGATCTGGAGCCTGGGCGCTACCTGGGCCGTTGGCGCGCACAGCTTCACCCTCGCTCACCAGCGCAGCACCGGTGACACCGGCTACCTGTACGGTGGCTACCGCAACGCTGGCGGCATTGGCGACGGCGGCAATACCATCCTGCTGGCCAACTCCTACTGGTCCGACTTCAACGGCAAGGACGAGCGCTCCTGGCAAGCAGGTTATGGCATCGACTTCGCCACCTTCGGCGTACCGGGCCTGACCTACAACATTGCCTACGTGCGCGGCACCAACATCGACGACGGCACTGGCCGTGGCGATGGCACCGAGCGTGAAATCTGGAACCAGTTCAAGTACGTGGTACAGAGCGGCCCAGCCAAAGACCTGAGCCTGCGTGCCCGTGCCTCGTGGTTGCGCGTTTCCAACAACGCCAGCAACTACAACGTAGGCGGTAACGAAATCCGTCTGTTCGCCGACTACCCGATCAACGTTTTCTAATTGATCAAATGTCGTGCCTGATGCCAGGCGATAAAAAACCCCGACTGGTTCGGGGTTTTTTATTGTCCGCTCGCGGGGGCGTCAGGCTTTGACCGGTGCGAGCTTTTTGCAGTTCTCTTTGCGCGTCGGGTACTGCTCGCATTTGCGCAGCACGCTTTGCACCTGCTGCGCATTCTGCAGTTGCTGGTTGGCCAACAGCTTCTCGGTAATAAACAGTTCCTCCGAGCCCAGGTTGCGTTCCGCCTTGTCGATCATCGCCAGGGCCGATTGCCCGTCACCGCGCTTGAGGTGGTAGCTGATCATCAAGTCATAGGTGGAAGGTCCTGCCAGGGACCAGTCCTTGATCGCCTGCAACTCTTTCACCGCTTCGCTGTTTTTGCCCTGGGCCAGGCGCACGGTATAGGCGGTGCGCCGAATGCTCGGCTGGTCTTTTACCGGCGAGGCCAGGGCCTTGCGGATGAAAGCGTCAGCCTGCGGCACCTTGTTTTTTTCCAGGGCATCAATTGCGAAGTACGCGTCTTTATAGCCCTGCAAAGCCTTCGCCACCTGGGGCGTATTCTTCATTTTCGACCAGCTTTGCGGGTTGACCCGGGCGCGGCGTTCCTGGCGATACTCGCGTTGCAAGTACTGGCGCAGCTCGGTGTCGCGGTCCATGGCCGACATATGTGAGCGGTTGAAGTATTGGCTGGTCGCGGTGATGCCGGTGGTCAAGCCATCCTTGACCAGCACGTCCAGCTCTTTGGTGAACTGGTCGAGATTGAACTGCTGCAGCGAATCCTGCATGGCATTCTTGCGCGCCGTGAGGAACCCCGTGAGCAAGGGCTTCTGCTTGCCCTGGAAGTCGTTGAGGCGCTCCAGACTATGGGTGGCGGCTCGCGGCGCGTAACCGGCACGGATCATCAAGTCGGTGCCCAGCAAGTCGGCCTGGTCTTCCTGGCTGCGGCCCCAGGCGGTGCTCCATACCTGATCGGAAAAGGTATTGGCCAGGGCGGTATACAGCACGGTGTTGCCGATGGTCTTCTGGGTGCCGGCTGGGTCTTTACTGAACAGTTTCATCGTACCGGAGCTGCGGTCCACGCCCGTATCGGCAGCCATGGTGGCCAAGGCGACCGTGGAGGCCACGGTGGTGAACATGTCTTTCTGCTGCTGGAAAGCGGCCATGCGGTCATGGTGATGCAGCAATACGTGGCTCATTTCATGGCCCAGCATCGCGGCGATTTCGTCTTCGCTGGCGACGTTGTCCAGCATGCCCAGCGGCACGAACAGGTTGCCGTAGGGGTCTGCCGACGGCCCGAAGCCATAGCTGTCGGTGATCTTCACCTGCAGCGGCGGCAACTCCCCCGGCCAGCCCTTGGACAAGCGCGTGACGATGCCCTGCAAGTAGCCTTGCAGCATCGGGATATCCACCAGGTTCTGCTGGCGCGCTTCAGCGGCCGGTACCGCACGCCCGTCGTAGCTCAAACGCTGCTGGCTCTGGCGCTGTGGGTCGAGCTTGTAATACTGGCGTACGTCGCTGTTATCCACGTAATGGCCCTGAACCCGGGACTGGGTCGAGGGCCCCACCAGGTTCATAAACGCCTGGTCTGCGCCTTTCAAGGTGGCGCAACCACTGAGCACCGAACTGGCCAACAGGCTGGCTGCTACTAGATATCCCTTCACCGCAACGCTCCTTTTATTGATTGCAGCCGGCACCAAAACCGATGGTGGAGTTGTTGCGGCTGTCCTTGGCCTGGCTTTTGGTCAGGCCCTGGCAGGGCAGGTCGACGACGTTCAGCGGGGGCTCGATGCGCAAATCCATGGTGTCCAGCCACACCTTCTGGCCTGCCAGTTCTACCTGCACCAGATCCAGTGCCTGGTTGTACTGCAACACCGGCAGGGGCTGGGTGGGCGCGTCCTTTTTCGCCAGCTCACGTTGTTGCTTGCCCTGCTCGTCCAGCACTGTCACCGGGTCGGCGAGGAACGCCTTGATACTGTGGGTTTCTGCCCAGGCGCCCGGGGTGAAGAGGGCGGCGAGCAAGACGATGAGGCTTCTGTTCATCCTTGGTTTCCTTGAGTCAGATAGCAGAGCGGTGCACTCGGCGATCGCGGTCGAAGAAGGCTTCGATCCGCTCGCTGAACAGCACCAACGACAGCAACACAATGCCCAGCACGTTGACCGGGGTGATGTCATTGAGGCTCAGCAACACACTGACCCCCGCCAACATCGACATCACCAACAGCCACGACGGGCACGGCGAGGTAAAAAACCAGATTTCCTGGCGCCGCCACCGGCTCCAGGTGCGATGGCCCGCCAGGCGACGTGCGTGCAGCGCCTTGAGCACTGCGATCAACGCCAGCAGCCCGAGCTCCAGCAGGTCCAGCCAATTGAACGGCAGGTGGGGGAAATTGGCCGGTTCATGGTCGTAGTCCATGCCCGCATTGATCAGGTTGTCCAGCGCCATGGCGTGCAGGTAAACGCCGGGGAGTTGGCCGTGTACCGGCGACTCCACCAGGTCCCCGGTGGAAGCAATATTGGCGCCCACCAACACCAGGCGGTCGCGCAGTAACTCGGCGACCAATGCCTGGTCGTCGGGGTCGCTGACCTCCAGGTCACTGGCCGACAACGTCAGCGTATAAGGGCAGCGCGCCTGGGCCGAGTCGTCGAGCTTCCAGAACACCGCCTGAAATAACTGCGCCACCCCGTCCAGCAAAAAATGCCGTGCCGGCGCGCAGTGGCGGATATCGGCAATACGTGCCTGTTCGGGCGCCAGCTTCAGCCCCCACTGCACCGCGATGGGCTGGCGCTGCGCAGCGGCTTGCACATCCACCGGCGGCTGCTTGCAGTGCTGCGTGGCACAGAACACTCGATACAGCGACAGGGCGGGAGTTTCCATCAGCCCTGCATGTGTGCGCATCGCCAGTGGATACTTGTCATCCACCCCTTCCCATACAACCAGCGCCGGCTGGCTCACCTGCATGAACGGCGCCAGCGTATTCGCCTGGCCCGCCTCTGCCCGAGTCAACCCAGTATTGGCCAGCCACAATGGGATGCGTTGGCGTTGATAACGCTCAAACACATTCGCCAGCAACTGGCTGCCCCGCGTCGGGTCGCCAAACGAGTGGTCGTGGCTATAAAGCAAATCCACAAACACCGCCTGGGGCTTGTACGCCAGCAAGCGCTTGAACAACTTGCTCTGCTCGCCATAGGGCATGGGCCACGAACTGTTATTGCGCATCAGGTAGGCATCATCGATCAACACCACCGCCACCCGCTGCTGCCCAAGGCTCGGGTAGTGACTGGCGAACATACGATTGAGCCACTGCGCCGACGCCTTGTCGCTGGAACTGGCCAGGCCGAAAGGATCAAGAATCGCCAGCAACACGATGATGACCGCCAGCCAATAGCGGCGGTATTTGAACAGCGGGGGTTTGGACAACATCCATGTCTCGATAAAAACGCAAGCAAGGCGGGGTTTTTAACGGAGTGGGGAGGGGGTGTCAATTGGAAAAGTGGCTAAGTGCCATATCGCTATGGGCGCATGGGTTGTCATTCGTAAAAAGCCCTGGCCTATCCTGGCCAGGGCTTTGCGCTGTGGGCGCCGGGCTTGCCCGCGATGAAATCAGCCCGCGTCCCGCACGAGTTCTTGCCGATGACTCGTCGCATCTCCCCTGAGCGCTCGCGGGAGTGGCACCGGGTTCTCTGACTCAGGCATGATGTGAACCTGAGCCAACGGAGAGGCGCTATGGGCAGTCACGATAACCCAGCGGTTTCACTGGCCCTTCGTTCGTATTCGGGCCAAGTCGAATTGCACGATCACGACTTTCATCAGCTCGTGCTGCCGCAGTCCGGCTCCATGGACATCGAAGTCGACGGTCGGGCCGGCAAGGTCGACTGGAGTCAGGGCGTGGTAATTCCTGCCGGTGCTCGCCATGCGTTTCTGGCGCAAAAGGCCAATACCTTTCTGGTACTCGACGTGCCGGCCACGACGTTCGGCGGGCCCAAGAATCTCGACCTGTCGACCAGACTCCAGGCCGACAAACGCTTTTTCCCAGTAGGCCCGGAAATCCGCCATTTACTCGAATACGCCAGCCGCAGCGCGCCCTTGCTGACCAGTTCACCTCAGGTGGCAGAGTCCTGGAGTACTTTGCTGCTGTCTTCGCTGACGCTGCCGCCCGGAATCATCCCTGAGCATGGTCAGTTCACCCTGGCACGGGCACTCGCTTACATTGAAAGCCATCTGGACAGCCGGCTTAGCGCCACCGAGATTGCACGGGTGGCAGGCACCAGCGAGCGGCAACTCTACGTGCTGTTCGCTCGGCATTTGAATAGCACGCCTTTTGCGCATATCGCCACCTTGCGTCTCAACCGTGCCATCGACTTGCTGTGCGAAACCGCGCTGTCGATCACCGAGATCGCCCACCGCGTCGGTTATGCCGATCAAAGTGCACTCACCCACGCCCTGAAAAAGAACCGCGACCTGACCCCGGCCACGGTGCGACGAAGTTCGCGGGTAAGGTGAATCCGGCAGGCCTGAACAAATCTTCAGCAGTGCTCATCAATACCCGCCCGGCCGGACCTTTCTATGATTGCCCCACCGACAAGGATAAATCAGACGGGGCGTAGATGACCGAAGTGACGCACACTGCCAAAACACAGGTGTCTGTCAGAGCCGCAGCCTCGGCCACCGCCATCGGCGTGATCGCGGTGTTCCTGTGGTCATGCCTGGCGTTGCTGACCAGCCTCACCGAAGGCATTCCACCCTTCCAACTGCTGACCCTGAGTTTTGCCGTCGCGTTTGTAGCGAGCCTGTGCATCCTTGGCCGCAACGGCATGGCGGGGTTTCGCAGCTGGCGTCAGCCCTGGTCGGTATGGGCGGTCGGTTTTCTAGGGATATTCGCCTACCACGCGCTGTATTTTTTCGCCCTCAAGGCTGCCCCGGTTGCCGAGGCGAGCCTGATTGCCTACCTGTGGCCACTGTTGATTGTGCTGCTCTCGGCCTTCAGCGCGGGGGAACGGCTGCGCAAACGCCAGTTACTCGGCGCGCTGCTGGGGTTGGCCGGTACGGCGTTCATCATGCAACAGCGCGCCTCGGATGAAGCCGCCGCCATGCCGGTAGCCGGCTACCTGGCCGCCTTCGCCTGCGCGCTGGTCTGGTCGTCCTATTCGGTGATCAACCGCCGTTTCAGTGACGTGCCAAGCAGCATCATTGGTGGCATCTGTGGCCTCGTCGCAGTGGCCGGCCTGGTCTGCCATCTGGCGTTTGAAACCGCGGTCATTCCAAGCGCCGGGCAATGGGCGGCCATCGTCGGCCTTGGCCTGGGGCCGGTGGGCCTGGCGTTTTTCGCCTGGGACCACGCCACCAAGCACGGCAGCCTGGCGATGCTCGGCGCTCTCTCCTATCTGGCCCCCCTGATCTCGACCCTGCTGCTGGTGGCCATAGGGCAAAGCCATGCCAGCCCGATCCTGATTATTCCCACACTGCTGATTATCGTTGGCGCTGTTATCGCCACCTCGAAAACAGGCCAGCCCAACGCCGACATCACTGTTGTAAAGGAGCTTTGAGATGGACCTGATTGCCTCTGAAGGCGCCACAAGAATTGAACGCGACCTGCCACGATTCAGCGTGGCGCCCACTCGTCCTGCGCTCCAGCATCTGGGACTACCGTCATTGAAGTCCAGCCGCAGCGGCATTCGCCGCCGCGCAAATGGCGAAGCGCCACGTGTGTTGCTGTTCGTGCCGCCTTACACGCGGCTGATTGAGCCGGTACCGCTGGGCAGCGCATTTGCCGACATCGGCATCGACACGTTCGAAGTAATGAAACGCGCCGGCACGCCCATTGGCCTGTTGCGCATCGCCACGGTGGCCAAGCGCGCCGGCTACGACGTGCAGATCGTCGACGCGCCATTCGCCGGCTGGTCCCAGGAAAACACTCTGGTGAACGTCGATCAGGGCCATTTGGTCCGCTATGGCCTCACCGATGTGCAAATGCGCAAGATCATCGAAGATGCACAACCGGACATCGTCGGCATCCAGTGCAACTACACCGTGCAATGGGGCAACGCCCGGGCGCTGGCCGACCTGGTGAAATCCATCGATCCAAATTTGCTGCTGGTGACGGGCGGTGCCCATTCCAGCGGTGACTGGCAGAATGCCTTGCTGGACTCGCCTTTCGATTTCACCCTGATCAACGAAGCGGATCGCGCCTTCACGCTGCTGCTCGACGCGGTCACCCATGAAGGCGGCAATGTCGACGCGGTGCCGGGCATCGCCTATCGCAGCTACAGTGGCCAACTAGTTCGACCGACGCGCAAATCCAGCTACTTGAGCATTGTCCCGGCCCGGCAGGATCTGGATGAGCGGCTGGGCGTCATGCCGTTGCCGGATTTCAGTTTCCTGAACATGAACAACTACTTGCAGCCCTATCATTCCTCCGGTGCGCGGGTGCGCAAGACCGGCGCCTGGGCGCAGATCTTTTCCACCATAGGCTGCAACGTCAATTGCAACTTCTGCTATATCCCCAAAATCAACGGCCCCTGGCGGGCATTGGGGCTGGACTGGTTCGACCTGCATCTGGCGGATTTGGTCAAACAAGGCGTGACCGAAGTGTTGATCGAAGACGATCACTTGATGCATGACCCGCTGTACGCTATGGAGGTCGGCAAGCTGTTGAAGAAACACCATTTGCCGTGGGTCGAGGAAGGTGGGCTGAGCCTGTTCAATCTGGTGCTGCTGCACAAGGGCGAGCGATTTCTGGCGGAACTTGATGAGCAGGAACTCAAAAGCCCGCACTACCGCAACGTCATCGCTGCCATTCGCGGCGGTCTCACGGCGAAGACGTTTATCCGTTCAATCGCCGACAACGGTTGCTACAACATTTACCTTGCGGTGGAGAGCGCCAACGAAGAGAGCCTGGTGAACTCCAACAAGTCGCGTTTCAACGCGATTCAGCAGGCAACCTTTGAGATCATCCAGATGTTTACCGAGTGCGGAATTCAGGTGACGGGCGGCTTCATGCTCGGCTTCGTCAACCCGCCGGCCTCGGCTGCCGAACAGCCGTTCATCGAAAGCCTGGGGCAAATCGGTAATACCATTGATTATGCCGTCAGCCTTATGGGCGCAGGCATGGCCTACGCCAACCCGTTTATCGTGACCCCGATTCCGGGCACCGAGATGTGGGCATACCAACAGCAGTATGTGGTCCGTCACTACGACAATGGCTGGTCTCACGAAAAAGCCACCATGGCCACCGAGCAATGGAGTGCCGAGGACATCGAAAAAGCCCGTATGGAATTGCTGGTACGCGCCAATGGTGCTGATCGGGTGCGGGAAATGGTGCGGCGCGGAACGTGGCCAGTGGATGTCTGATTTTTTACACAGCCCTACTCGTTCAATGACTTCGAGCGAATAGCCAAACAACCTCACACGTCAATTGAGCCACTTACACCATCAGCCTGCTTCTGACCGGTTTTTGACCTTCATCTATAGGTTGAATTTTCCTAAGCGAAGAGTGAGCAAATGCGCGGTCAGTAGCCAGTAATAGCGCGTCGATTCAGCATGCTGGTTCACGTGACGGTTTAGAAACCATGCGAGATGCTTTCGCTGCCAGGTCCATGGATTATCTTCGTGCAAGCGATTAGAGATCTCCGCTTGAATGGTCTTTGCTTGGCGTAGGTGACGTTCGCGAATGGCATGCGACCCGGTGAGAAGATCCGCCAGGAACAGCGCCATGTCGAATGTTTTGCTCGTGCTCGATCATCGTTATAAGCCGATACCACGTCGAGACGACCATGCCCCAGTTCGTCGCTGATTTGTGTGCAGGCCTGCTGATGAAGGATGGGCGGGCAGGGCGGACGATTGCCCGTGAAAATCGAGGTGGTTTTCGGCTGGTATCCATAAGATTTTGGCGGAATCCGACGGAATGTCAAAACGAAAAAACCCGCCAGAAGGCGGGTTTTTCGGGGGTTCCAGAGATTTTGAAAGCCTTCTCTGGAACCTTGTATGGTGCCGGCACCAGGAGTCGAACCCGGGACCTACTGATTACAAGTCAGTTGCTCTACCAACTGAGCTATACCGGCGTGTTAGGGCGACGATTATAGCGATTGGAAAGGTTCTGTAAACCCCTGAATTCTGACTATTTTTGCAAAGTCTGAGGTTTCTTGCGATTAGGCTGTCTTGGGCACGTTTTCACAGGTTGCAAGCCTGTGGAAAACACACGCTGAAAAAGCCATTAAATTGACTATCTACCGTCCATCTAAAAACCCGAGCATAAAAACAGCAAAATAATGACACTTCAAACCCTTTGTCACAGAATGCCCCCAACAAGGGCGCCTATAAAAAGACCTGCGGCAAGTGCCCGCACTTGCTGACCTTCACGTCTTTAAGCTGCGTCGTGAGGAGCAGGCTATGAGCCTAAGCAAAGAAATTCTGGCGTTGTTTGGCAAAGACGTTACCCATGATGCCGACGGCATCAATGCAAGAATGCACTTTTTCGGCAGTGTTCCTGACGAAAGTATTTACCAACAGCCCCTCAATGCCCCGGAGCTGCGCCCTAAAATAGTGGCGTTGGTGTCTATCAATGGCGGTGTGGGCCGCAGCACGCTGGTCACGGCCTTGAGCAGTGGGTTGCAGCGCCTGGGCGAGTCGGTGGTGGCGCTGGACCTGGACCCGCAGAATGCCTTGCATCATCACTTTGGGGTCAGTTCCACCTTGCCCGGAATCGGCCGCACCAGTCTGGAGCATGGGCAATGGGCGCCCTTGCAGCAGTTGGGCTTTGCCGGTTGCCAGGTGATGACGTTCGGCGATATCGATATCCAGCAGCAGGAAAGCCTCGAGCGCTGGCTCAAGCAGGAGCCCGGTTGGCTGGCGCAGCGTCTTGGGTGCCTGGGGCTCAGCGAGCGGCACACGGTGATCATCGATACGCCCGCGGGTAATAACGTCTATTTCCATCAAGCGTTGAGCGTTGCCGATGTGGTGCTGGTCATCGTGCAGGCGGACGCTGCTTGCCTTGGGACCCTGGATCATCTGGACCTGCTGCTCGCTCCGCACCTTGAGGGCGAGCGCCCGCCGGTTGTGCAGGTGGTGATTAACCAGGTGGATGAGAGCAACCCCTTCAGCCTGGACATGGTCGAGGCGTTCAAGCATCGCTTGGGCAAAGAGCCGTTGGAAGTTCATCGCGATATGGCCATCAATGAGGCGTTGGCCTACTCATCCGACCCACTGGATAACGTGGCGAAACGGCTGGCCAGTGATGATATCAACGAGGTTTGCCTGTGGCTGAAGGCGCCAAAACAGACCGCATAAAGCGCCCGTTATGCGCGTGGCGCCAGATGCTTATGCACAATCGGTTGGTAACGGGTGTCACGAAACAGCCATTTTGTGCAGCAGTTCTCAGCACGCTGCAACTGCCTGTTTTGTGTGCACTTTATTTTGTGAACAAAAAATGACCAGGCCGGCTTTGGGTGTGAAGTGCCGATATCTAGGGCCTCTGCAAAGTATTCATCAACAGAGTTATCCACAGGGCGCTTGTAGGATTTTTTGCCCTTTATTCGCGCTCGGCCAGCACCATCAGGTTGCGAGGGGTCAACGATGGTTCGCAGAAGCTGCCGACCTCGACGTTGTAGCCCTGTTCCACCATGAACAGTGCCTGGTCCAATACCAACCACAGTTCCAATGGGCGTCGAAACAAGCCTCTCACTAACTCAAGGTTGCGCACCTCGGCCAGGCGTTGCCAGCCGTGGGCTTCCAGGGCCGGCCAGTTCTGCTCGCCGGTGGATAAGCCCTTGAGGCTTGCCAGTTCCTGGCAATAGTCGGCAAAGGGTTTATCCAGCCAACTGGCGGGCAGGGAAGGTGTTGGCAGGTAGTCGTCGCAGCCACGCAGTTGCCGTTGCAGTTGGTCAAAGCCCAGGCGGCGGGCCATGGAGGTGTCCCGTTGTTGGCGTACACGGTTGCCGGCGGTGACGGTTTCGCTCAGGGGCAGGCCCAGGTCATCAATCGACAGTTGCAGCAAGGAGGCGCGCCCGGCGGCGGAGAGGGGTTGATAACGGTCGGCGGTGATGCGGTTGTAGCAGCAGGGCGCCAGGGCCAGTTGTTTGCAGCCGGCGGCGCTGGCCAGTTGTAGCAGGCGCACATGCAGGTCGCCGCAGGCATGCAGGGCGACCGGCGTGTGTTCGGGCTGGATCGCGACATCCGCCATCACGTCTTGCAGATGATGGGTTGCGGGCAGGTCGTGGCGATCACTCAAGGCTTGGCCGGAGGCGAGCAGGGCGGGGTCATATTCCAGGCAAGTTAACCGTTGGCCGGGTTGCAGCAGGCGGCGGCCTAGGTGGCCTTTGCCGGCGCACCAGTCCAGCCAGTGGGCAGGCGTTTGGGTAAAGGTCAGCGCGGCGCCGAAGGCTTCGATCTGTTGCCATTTGCGCCCTGGCACGTCGACATTCAAACGATGGCGAGCGGGCTCAAGGGTGTGCGTGGGTAACTTATCCACAGTAGCGAGGCGCAGCGCGTGAGCGGCCAGCTGTGGAAAAGGTGTGGGCGCGGGCAGGTCGTGGGGTTGGTTGTGACTGGCTTCAGCTTCGGCCAGCGAACGCTTGCGCAGCCAGTGGGATAACTCGGGATGCTCGGTTTCCCAGGGCAACTGCAACTGAGTAAAGGGCCGTGGTCGCCACAGCCCTTGGTACTCGATCAGGAATGCATCCAGTGCCTGGAAGCGTGCCTCAACGTCCTTGGCATGCATCGACGCGCAGCCATTTTTCCAGCAGTTTGAAGCCGCGCACCAGCACGTAGGCCATCAGCAGGTAGAACAACCCTGCGGCGAAGAAAATCTCCACCGGCAGGTAAGTGCGGGCAATGATGGTGCGCGCCATGCCGGTCAGTTCCAGCAGGGTCACGGTACTGGCCAAGGCGCTGGCCTTGAGCATCAGGATCACTTCGTTGCTGTAGGCCGGCAGGCCGATGCGCGAGGCGCGTGGCAGGATGATGTAGAACAGCGTCTTGGGCTTGGACATGCCCAGGGCCCGCGCTGCTTCGATTTCGCCCGGCGGGATGGCCTGGATCGCACCGCGCAGGATCTCGGCAATGTAGGCGGCGGTGTGCAGGGTCATGGTGGCGGTGGCGCACCAGAACGGGTCTCGCAGGTACGGCCACATGAAGCTGTTGCGCACGGCGTCGAACTGCGCCAGGCCGTAATACACCAGGAACAACTGCACCAGCAGCGGCGTGCCACGGAAGAAGAAAATATAGCCGTAGGGCAGGGCGCTCACGTACCAGCGGCGCGAAGAGCGGGCGATGCCCAGAGGGATCGCCAGCAGCAGGCCGGCGATCACGGCGATTGCCACCAGCTCCAGGGTCAGGGTTGCGCCCTGGGCCAACTTCGGCAGCCACTTGATGATCACGGCCCAGTTCAGGCCCAGGTCAAAGTGCGATAGCCAGCTGTAGTCGCCGCTCATTGGGTGCTCCTTGCAAAGCCGCGGGCGGCGCGTTTTTCCAGGAAGTGCATGCTGGTCATCGCCAGTACGGTCAGGCCCAGGTACATGAAGGCGGCGACCATGAAGAAGGTGAAGGGTTGCTTGGTCACGGTCACGCCGATCTGCGCGTGGCGCATGATTTCTTCCAGGCCGATCACCGACACCAGCGCGGTGTCTTTCATCAGGATCATGAACAGGTTACCCAGGCCCGGCAGGGCGATGCGCCACATCTGCGGCATGATCAGCCGGGTGAAAATCCGAAACTTCGACAGCCCCAACGCCACACCGGCTTCGCGGTGGCCCTTGGGAATGGCGAGGATCGCGCCGCGGAACACTTCCGTTGCGTAGGCGCCGAAGCACAGGCCCAGGGCGATGACGCCGGCGGCGAAGGCACTCAGCGACAGGTCGGGGTTGCCGAAGAACTCACCGAGCGCACGCATCAGGTTGACGGTGCCAAAGTAAATCAGCAGCACCCACAGTAATTCGGGAATACCGCGAACGATGGTCGAATACGCACCGCCCAGCCATTGCAGTGGCTTGTACGGGGAGGTCTTGGCCAAGGCGCCGGCAAGGCCGAGCACCAGCCCCAGGCACAGGGCCGTGAGCGCCAGTTTGACGGTCATCAGCGCGCCGGCGGCAAGGGCCGGGCCGAATCCGTAGAGATCGAAATTCATGGTGTTTTCATATCGCGGCAGGCATTGCTAAAAGCCAGCGCGCTCGCAGGAGCGCGTCGGGCAGGCCGTTCAGATCATTCGATGCTGAACGGGAAGTACTTGTCGTTGATCTTCTTGTAGGTGCCGTCTGCCTTGATCTCTGCCAGGGCTTTGTTCAGGCGCTCGCGCAGCGGGTCGCCTTTGCGTACGGCGATACCGATCTTGTCGCTTTCTACCACCGGGTCGCCTTTGAATTCATAGGCCGAACCGTCTTTGCTCTTGAGCCATTCGTACTGCACGTACTTGTCAGCCAGGATGCCGTCGAGGCGACCGGAGGTCAGGTCGAGGTAGGCGTTTTCCTGCGTGTCGTAGAGCTTGGCTTCGGTGTCCGGCAGCTTGTCTTCCAGGTAGGTACCGGCCAGCGTTGCGCGCTGTGCACCGATCACCTTGCCTTTGAGGTAAGTGGCGTCGGTCTTGAAATCCGCAGTGGCTTTGGGCGCAATGAACTGCAGCTTGTTGGAATAGTACGGGTCGGTGAAGTCAACCGCCTGCTTGCGCTCGTCGGTGATCGACAGCGAAGACACCAGGAAGTCGAACTTCTTGGCGTTCAGGGCAGGGATGATGCCGTCCCAGTCGGACACATACACTTCGCACTTCTCGACTTTCATCTTGGCGCACAGGGCGTCGCCGATGTCCTTGTCGAAGCCGACAACGTTACCGCTGGCGTCTTTATTGTTGAACGGCGGGTAGGCCGCTTCGATCCCCATCTTCAAGGTTTCTGCCATGGCCGTGGCGCTGAATGCCATCGAGACGGCCGCGGCCAGAAGGAATTTCTTATAGGTCTGCATGCATGTTGCTCCGTTAGCGGTTGCTGGACATGAATTGTTTGCAGCGCGCCGAAAGCGGGTTTTCAAATACCTGCTGTGGCGATCCTTGCTCTTCGACCAGGCCCTGGTGCAAAAACACCACTTCGCTGGATACCTGGCGGGCGAAGCCCATTTCGTGGGTGACCAGCAGCATGGTGCGGCCTTCTTCGGCCAGCGCGCGGATCACATTAAGTACTTCCTGGACCATTTCCGGGTCAAGCGCCGACGTCGGTTCGTCGAACAGGATGACTTTAGGCTGCATCGCCAGGGTACGCGCAATCGCCGCGCGTTGTTGTTGGCCACCAGAGAGTTGCGCAGGGTAGGCGTGGCGCTTGTCGGCGATACCAACCTTGGCCAGCAGGGCCTCGGCCACTTCTATCGCTTCGGCCTTGCTCTGGCCGAGCACGCGCCGAGGAGCCTCGATGATGTTGTCGAGGATGCTCATGTGCGGCCACAGGTTAAAGTTTTGAAACACAAACCCGATTTCGCTGCGCAGGCGGTTGATCTGCTTGCCGTCGGCGGCCATCAGTTCGCCGTTTTTCGCGGCCTTTAGCTTGAGTTCTTCGCCGGCCACCAGTATCTGGCCCTGGTGCGGGTTTTCCAGCAGGTTGATGCAGCGCAGGAAAGTGGACTTGCCGGAACCGGAGGAACCCAGGATCGAGATCACATCGCCGTCGCGAGCGGTCAGCGAGATACCTTTGAGTACCTCAAGCTCACCATAGCGTTTATGCAAGTTGCGGATTTCAAGCGCGGGCGTGGCCTCGGCCATGTGCGGTCCTCATTGTGTTCGTTGCGATCTTCGCTGTTGGGCCGCCTTCCTGGCGAGGCGCCAAGCTAGCATAGCGTTTGGATGACAGCCAACAGCGCTGCGGACGGTTAACCGGTGGTCTGCGGCAGGGTGTCGCATCGGCGCAGCAGTGTGTCGCGCCATCAACAACCTACAGACGTTTGACCCGGAAAGATCCACAGGCTTCGCGTAAAAAAGGGCGCGATGGTGCCAGCTTTGGCCGGGTGTTGGAAGGGTTAACCGGGCAAACGGTCCATATCAGCCCGGTTATGGGGCGTCACGTACTTTTTGTGTGTGTTTTTGGTGCGTCGCAATGCCATGAATGTGAGTCGCACGGTAACGCTATAGCGGAATGCCATTGTTCTCAATGACTTGCGATGAGTAGTGAATTGTCCTACAGCCCCCGCCAACTGTGGTTCTGAAATATTTTGGCGCAAATCTTGCGTAAAAAATAAAGAACGCCCTGTTGGATTCTTTTCACGAGAAAGGCTGCAAGCCGGGCGAACCGTTTTCGCAATTCCTCGCAAAGGTGTGTCAATGAGTAGTACGCAAAGCTCCAATGACCTCGAACAGGGGCTCAAACCGCGTCACGTCACCATGCTGTCGATTGCCGGTGTCATCGGCGCCGGTTTGTTTGTCGGCTCCGGCCATGCGATCGCTGCTGCCGGCCCGGCTGTGCTGTTGGCCTATGCAGCCGCCGGTACGCTGGTAGTCCTGGTGATGCGCATGCTGGCCGAGATGGCCGTTGCGTCACCGGATACCGGTTCGTTCTCTACCTATGCCGACCGGGCAATCGGCCACTGGGCCGGTTTCACCATTGGCTGGCTCTACTGGTGGTTCTGGGTGCTGGTGATTCCACTGGAAGCCAACGCGGCGGCGACCATCCTGCACGCCTGGTTCCCCGACGTGGCGATCTGGGTGTTCACCCTGGTCATTACCTTGCTGCTCACCGCAACCAACTTGTTCAGCGTGAAGAACTACGGCGAGTTTGAGTTCTGGTTTGCGCTGATCAAGGTCGTGGCGATCGTGGGCTTTGTGATCCTCGGCCTGGCCGCGATCTTCGGCTTCTTGCCCACCAGCCAGGTCAGCGGTGTTTCGCACCTGTTCGATACCCAAGGGTTCATGCCCAACGGCATGGGTGCCGTATTGGCGGCGATCCTGACCACCATGTTCTCGTTCATGGGCACCGAGATTGTCACCATCGCCGCAGCCGAATCGAAGAACCCGGGCCAGCAAATCACCAAGGCCACCAACTCGGTGATCTGGCGGATTGGTTTGTTCTACCTGTTGTCGATCTTCATCGTGGTGTCCCTGGTGCCTTGGAACGATCCGACCCTGGCTGCCGTAGGTTCCTACCAGACCGTGCTGGAGCGCATGGGTATCCCGAACGCCAAGCTGATTGTCGACCTGGTGGTGCTGGTTGCCGTGACCAGTTGCCTCAACTCGGCGCTGTACACCGCGTCGCGCATGCTGTTCTCCCTGGGCCGTCGCGGTGACGCACCGGCCGTGGCCAAGCGCACCAACAAGAGCGGCACGCCTTACTGGGCGGTGTTGCTGTCTACCGGCGCCGCGTTCCTGGCGGTATTCGCCAACTACGTCGCTCCGGCGGCGGTGTTCGAATTCCTGCTGGCCAGCTCCGGCGCCATTGCGTTGCTGGTGTACCTGGTGATTGCCGTGTCGCAACTGCGCATGCGCCAGAAGCGTGCGGCAGCGGGCGAGAAGATCGTCTTCAAGATGTGGCTGTTCCCAGGCCTGACGTACGCGGTAATGGTGTTTATCGTCGGTACGTTGACCATCATGCTGTTCCAGGAAGCGCACCGGGTCGAGATCATCGCCACCGGGGTTCTGAGCTTGCTGGTGGTATTGGCGGGGTTGGTGGTGGCGAGCCGTCGCGAGGCCCAAAGAGTAGGGGCTGCGGCGCTTAACTGACGAGAGACGGTGGTAATGCACCGCGCAACAATGTGGGAGCCGGGCTTGCCAGTCAGTTAAGACAGAATCGGTAACTGTGGCGAGGGAGCTTGCTCCCGCTGGGGCGCGAAGCGGCCCCAAAAATGGGACTGCTACGCAGTCCAGCGGGAGCAAGCTCCCTCGCCACAAGTCACTGGTTGTCTGCTCGAACTCTTAACTGACTGGCATTAGGGCAAGCCCGCTCCCACATTTTTATTTTGTGTCAGTCGGGGGCGTTGGCCAGCGCCTGGGACGCCGCCACGTAATCGGCCTGGAACTGCGGCGACTCAATCCACGCTAACGCCGCGGCTTCGTCATCGCTGTCCGTCGCCCACTGCCGATACTCGATCAGCGCCGCCAGGATAAAGTCGGTCGCTTCTTCTTCGCCTTCCTGCTCCAGCACCAACGCCAGCAACGGGTGCGCCAGGAACACCGCACACAGCGCCTGCTGGCTGATCTCGCCAGCGGCACGCATTTCGACGAACAGTTCAGTCAAATCCACCGACTCAAGGTCGATGCGGCTGTCGTCGCCAGCAAAAGCATCCGGCTTGTGCGCCACGGCGCGCTGGGTGCGGTTTTGCTTGGCCTTGGCTTTTGCCCGGTGGGCGCGTTTTTGCTGCTTGTTTGGCGAGGCCATGGGCTCAACGTCCTTGGGGGTCTGGTCTGGAGGGTGTATTGAAGCGCAGGTTGGGGTAAATCCCAAGGGTTTCTCGGGCGGCAATGATTGCTGTAGTGCTCGACCTTATCTGCGCGGGTACTTAGGCTGACAGTCTATTGACCCACCAGAGCCCGCCCATGACCCGTGACACCCTGGAACACCATCAGGTCCCGATCTACTTTGTTGCCGTCTTTGTTGCCGTCACGTTTGGCCTGTTCTGGCCCTTGTCGGCGCAGGGCTTCAGCCTTTGGGTGACACCTGCCATCGCCGTGCTGATGTATGCGATGTTTTTGCAGATACCCTTTCTTGAGCTGCGCCAAGGCTTGGGCAACAAGCGATTCATGGCGGCCTTGCTGCTGGCCAATTTCATTCTGGTGCCTTTGCTGGTGTGGGGGTTGACCCGCGGCCTGGTGGAGCGTCCGGCGTTGCTGGTGGGCGCTCTGCTGGTGTTGCTAACGCCCTGTATCGACTACGTGGTGGTGTTTACCCATATCGGCAAGGGCGATTCGCGTTCGATGCTGGCGGCAACCCCGCTGTTGCTTTTGCTGCAACTGCTGCTGTTGCCGGTATACCTGGGGCTGATGTTGGGCGAGCAATCCAGCGTGGTGGTAGCGGCGGGGCCATTTGTAGAGGCGTTCGTGGGCTTGATTGTGGTGCCGATGCTTCTGGCTGTCCTCACCAGCGCGCTTGCGCGGCGTTCGAGCGCTATCGGTCTTTGGAGCAGCGCCTGGGCGTGGTTGCCGGTGCCGGCGATGGCGCTGGTGTTGTTTGTCGTGCTCGCTTCGCACATCACTGCGGTGGTGCGAGATATCAATTTGTTGTTGCCGGTCATTCCAATCTACGTGGCCTTTGTACTGTTGGCACCGTTGATGGGCATTGGGGCTGCGCGGCTGTTCGCACTGCCAGCGGTGACGGCGCGGGCGGTGACGTTCAGTGCGTCGACCCGGAACTCGCTGGTGGTTTTGCCATTGGCGCTGGCCCTGCCGGAGGATGTGCGCGGTTTGGCCGCAACGGTGGTGATCCTGCAGACCCTGATCGAGCTGGTTGCCGAGTTGGCCTACGTTCGCCTGATCCCGGCAGTGGTGTGGCCCACCAGTCGGTAACCACGTGAATGTTCAGGTCTGTTCAGGCGCCATTCAGGGGCGCGTTCGGCACCATACGCCAGCGCTTCCCACCTGACAGGTCAACCGATGGATCACCGCAACCGTTTTCGCCTGGAGTCACTGGGTATTTTCCTGGTCGCTCTCTTGTTGTTCACAGTAGGTATCTGGGTTCAGCAGCCCCAGGGTTTTGACGGGCGTTGGGCGCTGTTCATGCAGGAAATGTATCGCCATGGCGCGAGTCTTTTCCCCACCACCTACGGCCAGCCCTATGCGGATTACCCCGGCACCGCGACCTTCTTCAGTTATCTATTCGCCCGCTTGTTTGACGCGCCGAACCACTTGGCGAATGTGCTGCCCACAGCGCTCGCGTCGGCGGGGGTGATCGCGCTGATGTATCGCCTGCTGGCACCCTACAGCCGTGCCTGGTCGCTGCTGACGGTGCTGCTCACGCTGCTCACCGCCCAGTTACTCGAAAAGTCGCGCTCGGTGTGCCTGGATCAGATGGTCGCGTTGTTATGCGTGGGCAGTTTCTATCTGCTGCACACCGGCGAACGCCTCGGGTCACGGCTGAGGCAACTGGCGGTGTTCCCGCTGTTCATCCTGGGTTTTGCCATACGTGGGCCGCTGGGGTTGATTGAAGTCTGCGGGGTGGTGTGTGTGTATTGGGCATTGGGCAAGCCGGGAGAGCGTGTCCGGCAGGTGCTGATCCACGGCGTTGCCGGCCTGGTGTTGCTCGCAGCGTGCTGGTGGCTGCTGATGAAGCTTGCGCGGTTCAGTGGTGGCGCTGCGTTTGCCGATGAAGTCTTCAAGATGCAAGTCGGTGGGCGTCTGGATGAGTCGGGTGAGCCGTTTTACTTTTACTTCCAACTGAGCTTGTACCGCTACTTCCCGGTGGTTCCGCTGGCGTTTGCGACCCTGTTTGCGTTGCGCCATCGCTGGCCCGAGCGTTGGGGCAATGAGCACCTGCAATTGCTGGTGCGGTTCGGGGGCTGCGGCTTGATGATTCTGCTCGGCCTGTCGGTACCGCACTTCAAGCGCGCTTATTACATTCTGCCGATGGTGCCGATGTTTGCGGCTGTCGCTGCCTATGGGCTGCTGCATGCGCAAGGCTGGCTGGTGGGCGTGCGTCGTGGCTACGAATGGCTGGTCGCGGCGCTGCCGGCGTTGTGCGTGGTTGTGTTGTTTGTGTGTCGACACGCCTGGCACAAGCAGGGCTACTGGCCGGAGATTTCCTTGCCGTTGATGATCGGCGTGCTGGTGGTGCTGCAAGCCGCAGCGTTGATTGCCTGGCAGCGAGCATGGCGGTTGGTGTGGCTCAGTCTGATCGCGCTGGTGGCGCAATGGCTGTTGCTTGTGACAGTGATAGAGCCGGCCAAGGACCTGCAATTCGACACCCGGCGGTTTGTCAGCCAGGTGGAGGCGTTGCGCCAGACGCAGCCAGGTCCCTTGGTGTTTGTCGATCTGGCCCGGGATACCTGGGCGGTGCGCTACATGATGAACCTGGATCACGATGAACAGCCGCTGTTTGTCGGGCGTCACGAGCTTGAGAAGTTGGCGGCGCTGCCCCGGCCCTCCTGGGTGATCGTGTCGCGCAAGGAGACCGCGCTGTTGAAGGGGTCGCCGGTGGAGCACCTGGCGCCGAGCTATCAAGGGCGCTTGAATGACAACCCGTTGATGGTGTTCTTGCTCAAGTAAGGAGGCCCTTGAGCCAAGGGCCTGTCGAGCAGATGATTATTTGCAGCGGAAGCTTTCAGGCATCGTGACCGTGTAATTGCGCTGCACGCGGTCCTGGAAATTCAGGTTCTGCAAACCCTGCTGCACCAGGAAGGCTTCGACCTTGGCGGCTTGGCAGTCGTCGTTATAGGACGACGCCCTTAGCAGGTAGACAGCGCGCCTGCTCACTTCATCACGAGCGGTGACCCGGAAGGTGGTGAGCGTGGTGTAGCCGGTGCGCTCCGAGGTCCCTACCGGGCCGTAGGAGGTGTTTGGAGTGCTGGTGCAGGTCAGTTGGTCGGTCTTTTTCTTGTTCTTCTTGCATTGAGTGGTGGTGCTTTTTGCCACCTGCCCGTATTCGGTGGCGGTATAGCGATACGTCACCTGCTTGCTGTCGACGTCCAGGGTGACGGTCATTTTGATCGGCGCGTGGTTCTTGGGCAGGGTGGTGTCGGTGAAGACATTGCGAAAGCCCTGGTCCTGCATGGCGCGGACCATGTCACGCAGGTAGTAGCGAGCATTGAGTGAGTTTTCATCACTTCCGCCAGTGGAGGTCACCAGCACGGTTGCCTGCCGGTCGAAGTGATAGTCGGGATCAGGCGTCGCGTTGATCGCTACGTCCAGCTGCGTGGCACACCCACTGAGCAGGGCGGTCAGTAGTAACAGGGTGCAAAGCAAGAAGCGGGTCATGAAAAAACCTTACAACTGAGATTTGGGTAAAGGCTGAACGATTGAGTCCAGCCAAAAATAACCCTCAATCGTCCTGCTGCGACATCGTGTCCGTAAATGCGTGAGTCGCATTAAATCGCAGGCAATAAAAAACCCCAAGGAACGCATTGTTCCTTGGGGTTTCTCGGTATTTTGGTGCCCAGAGACGGAATCGAACCGCCGACACGGGGATTTTCAATCCCCTGCTCTACCGACTGAGCTATCTGGGCAACGGGGCGCATTAAACGGGTTTTTCAGGGGGTCGTCAAGCAAGTTTTCAAAAAATATTTAATTATTACCGTCGCTTACGTGCAGACCCTGGTTTTTGATCAATTATTGAGCAGGCGGCACGTAGCCGTCGGCCTTGGCGTATTCCTCGCCGGAAAAGAACTTGTCCATTTCGCCGGCCAGGTATTTACGGTCTTCGGCGTTCATCATGTTCAGGCGTTTTTCGTTGATCAGCAGGGTCTGGTGTTTCAACCAGTCGCCCCAGGCTTTGGCGGAGACGTGCTCGTAGATGTCCTGGCCCTTGGCACCTGGGTACGGAGGGCGCTCCAGGGCTGGCAGTTCTTCTTTGTACTTGCGGCACATGATGGTGCGGGTCATGACGAAACTCCTGCGTTCAATACGTCGGCCGCGCGCTTCAGCAGTTTTTTCACCGGGGCGGCAAGGCCCAGGCGCGGCGGGGTGGCGAGGTTATACCAGAGCCAGTCGGCCTCGGCCACGTGATGGGCGGTTTCCTCGACCTGGACCAGCCAGGGTTCGATGGCCAGTTGGAAGTGGCTGAAAGTGTGGACCAGCCCGGGCAGTTCCTGATGCTTGCCCAGCGCCAGCGCGTGCTGGTTGGCGAGGTGATCCAGGTCTTGCAGGTCGTCCAGCTCCGGCAAGCTCCACAAGCCGCCCCACAAGCCCGTAGACGGGCGACGGTAAAGCAGGATCGCGCCCTCTGCGTTGGCCAGCATCGGCATCAGCGTGCGCTTTTGCGGGATGGTCTTGCGCGGCTTCGGGATCGGGTAGCGTGTTTCCAGGCCCAGCATGTGGGCTTCGCAGCCTTTTTCCAGCGGGCACAGCAGGCAGCTGGGTTTGCTGCGGGTGCACAGGGTGGCGCCCATGTCCATCATGGCCTGGGTGTAGGCGTTGACGCGCTCAAAGGGTGTGAAGCGCTCTGCGGTGGCCCACAGCTGTTTGGCGACCTTGGGCTCGCCCGGGTAACCCTCTTGCGCGGTAAAGCGCGCCAGCACGCGTTTGACGTTGCCGTCGAGGATCGGCGCGCGCAGGCCCATGCTCAGGCTGGCAATCGCGCCAGCGGTGGACAGGCCGATGCCCGGCAGCTCGGTGAGCTTTTCCACGTCGCGGGGGAATTCGCCGCCGTGTTCGGCCACCACGATCCTGGCGGTCTTCTGCAGGTTGCGCGCCCGTGTGTAGTAGCCCAGACCCGTCCACAGGTGCAGCACTTCATCTTCCGGCGCGGCGGCCAGGGCTTCGACCGTCGGCAGGGACGCCATGAACCGGTCGAAGTAGTTGAGCACGGTGCTGACCTGGGTCTGTTGCAGCATGATCTCCGACACCCACACCCGGTAAGGGGTGATGCCCTGTTGCCAAGGCAGGTCGTGGCGGCCATGGCGGTCGTACCAGTCCAGCACCGCTTGTGAAAACTGCTCGGTTCTCATCGGTTGAACAGGCCTTTCAATGCGTCTTTGAGCTTGGGGTTAACCTTGTCGAGTTTCTCTTCCAGCTTCTCGTTGAGGCGGTTGCCGGCAGCCTTGAGGGCGACCTGGCCCAGGCCGTCCTTGTCCAGGCGGCAGGCCTTGGCGCCAAGCTCAAGCGGGCCTCGGCAGCGCAGTGGCACCTCAATGCCCTGGAAGTTGGCGCCGACCTGGCAGGCCGGGTCCGGCACGTCGCGCTTGTCGCCTTCGACGATGATGCCGACGCGGTAGTCCATGCCCAGCACGCGTAAATCCACATCACCGTTGCCGTTGAGCGTCAGGCCAGGAATGCGTACTTTCAGGTCGGGGTTGCTGGCCACGCCGTTACGGAACGTGAGGTTGCCGCGCAGTTCCTGGAAGGGCGTGTCCTTGCCGCCTGGTGTGGCGCTCAGGGTCTTGCGGTTGAGCAGGGCGATGCCGGTACACAGTTGCTGCTCGATGTTGGCATTGAGCAGCACACCGTTGTTGATCACGATGCTGGTGGTGCCGTTGAGGCTGTCGATCAAGGCCTTCTGGCTGTTGCCGCGGCCGGTGAGGTTACTGTCGAGGGTGAGCTGGCCTTTGACCGGCGGGTTTTTCCCTTGGGCCTGCAGGATGCGCTCAACGGGCACCTGCTTGATGTGGCTTTGCAGGGCCAGCACTGGCGTGTCCTGGCGTACGTCGAGTGTGCCGTTGGCCTGGAACGTGCCGTTGTAGAGACCGCCGCTAAGGGTGTCGAGCTTGAGTTGCCCGTCAATGCCGGAGGCTTTGAGCACCGCGTTCTGAATGGGCAACTGGCTCAGGGTCAGTTCGCCAAAGGCCAGGTCTGCATTCACGTCCAGGCTGCGCAGGCGGGTCAGCGGCAGCAGTTTGTCATTGCTCCAGGCACCTTTGGTCGGCGCCTCGGGCAATGGCGTGTTGCCGCCTGCCGCCATGGCGCCGGCTTCGCTGCTCTGTACTTCGGCCTGGCGTGCGGCGGTTGCGCCTTTGGCGGCTTCGGATTTGGCCGGCAGGTAATTGTCGGCATTGAAGGTATCGCCCTTGAGCTGCACACGCAGTGACTGCTTGGCGAAGTCATCCACGGCGACGCGGCCGGTGAAGGTGCTGGCATCGAGCTTCAGGTTCAAGTTTTCCAGGGCGACGCTGGTGGGCGTGCCCTTGAGGCGGCTCACCAGTTCGACCTTGCTCAGGCTGCCTGGGGCCATGGCAGGCAGTGGGTGGCCGACGCTCTCAAGAAACTTGGCCAGGTCAAACTGGGCAACCGACAGGGCGCCGCTGATCTGCGGGGTTTTGTCCAGGTCATTGGCCTTTAGTTCGCCCAAGGCGCGCAGTTGGTTGGCCGCCAGTTTCAGGTTGGTCCATTCGGCGACGTTGGCCGCCAGGTCCACCAGCAGTTGGCCCTGGGTGGAGAAACTCACGGTCTTGCCTTGCAACGGCTCACCGGTGGCTTCGCCACTCAAGCGCATGTCTTCGAACTGATAACGCTTGAGCGCGCGCTGGATGCGCAAGTTGCCGTTCAGCTCAGTCTTGACCCGCATCAGCGGCTGGTTGCTGCCCAGGAACGCCGTGAGTTTCAGCGGGATGCTGGCGCCTTCGTGGATGGCACCGGCACTCAACTGGATACTTTCGGCACTCAATTGCTTGCCGGTCTGTTCATCGGTGTATTCGACGCGGGCGTTGTTGATGGTCAGGCTGTCGATGTCCAGGCGGATCGGCTGCGGCGGTTTTTCCGGCTTGGTTTCAGCCACCGGTTCGACCGGCGCGGGAGCGGGGGCACCGGCGGTTTCGTCGGGCAGGTTCTTGCCGATGTCTTCCCAGTTGCCGTGACCTTGTTTGTCGCGGTTCAGGCGCAGGTTCAAGCCCTCGACACGCACATCGCTCATTTGTACTTCGCGGCGCAGCAGTGGCAGTACGCGCACCGAGAGGCCGAGCATCTGCAAGTCGGCAAACGGTTGAGTCGGTGCGGTCAGGGTTGCGACGCTGGCTTCATGAAGCTCCAGGCCCAGCCAGGGGAACAGGCTCCAGCCGATATCGCCATTGAGCGTCAGCTCGATGTGGGCCTTGTCGCGGGCTATCTGGCGAATTTCTTCTTTGTAGTCGTTGGGATCGAAAAGGTGGGTCAGGGCAAAGCCGAGCGCCACAATGATCAGCAACAGCCCGAGAAGTACCAGACCCAGGATTTTGCCGAACGCTTTCATGGGCGAGTCCTTGTATGTCGATTTCAAAATTTAGCCGCAGAGTATAACGCCCGAAGGCCGGCGTCAGTTCACGGATCGTTACATTGTATCCACCGGTGCGGAAATGGGATTTTGACGTCAAGAAAATACAGATAATCGAAAAAAGGTAGTGGCAGTTTGATTTTTCCGTCATCCACTGGTGCTAATCTCTGCACGTTCGTCCGCCTTCTGCGACTTAACGTCGCGCCTAAAAGGGAGCTTCACTCAACAAAACGGCCACGCTTTGCGTGCAAGGCCGAGGGAGAGAGCGCCTGACGGACGCATACCAATAACTGGGGGAAACACCAATGAGCACTAGCACTGTGGCCGGCAATGCCGCCGCACAGCCTGCGTTCCTGTCCAAGGAGCGCATCATCGCCAAGCCGGGCTTCAACCGCTGGCTGGTTCCACCGGCCGCACTGGCCATCCACTTGTGCATCGGCATGGCCTACGGCTTCTCGGTGTTCTGGCTGCCCTTGTCCAAGGCGCTGGGTATCACCGCGCCGGTGGCCTGCGCGCCGGACATGAGCTTTATCGCCCAAGTCTTTTCGTCCCAATGCGACTGGCCCATCTCCATGCTGGGCTGGATCTATACCCTGTTCTTCATCTTCCTGGGCTGCTCCGCAGCAATCTGGGGCGGCTGGCTGGAACACGCCGGGCCGCGTAAGGCTGGTGTTGTCTCGGCGCTGTGCTGGTGTGGTGGCCTGCTGATCTCGGCCTTGGGTATCTATACCCACCAGATCTGGCTGATGTGGATCGGCTCCGGGGTCATTGGCGGTATTGGCCTGGGCCTGGGCTATATCTCGCCCGTTTCGACCTTGATCAAGTGGTTCCCGGACAAACGCGGCATGGCGACCGGTATGGCGATCATGGGCTTTGGCGGCGGCGCGATGGTGGGTGCACCTTTGGCCGCGGCGCTGATGGGCCATTTCTCTTCACCGACCAGCGTCGGTGTATGGCAGAGCTTTGTAGTCATGGCGGCGATTTACTTCGTGTTCATGATCGGTGGTGCACTGCTGTATCGCGTGCCGCCAACCGGCTGGAAGCCTGAGGGTTGGACTGCTCCGGCGAAAAAAGCCAGCAATGCGATGATCACTCACCGCCATGTGCATGTGAATGTCGCGTGGAAAACCCCGCAGTTCCGCCTGGTATGGCTGGTGCTGTGCCTGAACGTGTCGGCCGGTATCGGCATCCTGGGCATGGCTTCGCCACTGCTGCAGGAAGTGTTTGGCGGCAAGTTGCTGGGTGTTGATGTGCCATTTGGTCAATTGGATGCGGGCCAGCTGGCCTCCATTGCAGCCATTGCCGCTGGTTTTACCGGCCTGTTGAGCCTGTTCAACATCGGTGGCCGGTTCTTCTGGGCGTCGTTCTCCGACTACCTGGGGCGTAAAAACACCTATTTTGTGTTCTTCGCCCTGGGCTTTGCCCTGTACGCGCTGATCCCGAACCTGGGGCACCTGGGTAACGTGGCGCTGTTCGTGGCCGCGTTCTGCATCATTCTGTCGATGTACGGCGGTGGTTTTGCCACGGTTCCGGCCTACCTGGCGGACCTGTTCGGCACTCAGATGGTTGGCGCGATCCACGGTCGCCTGTTGACCGCCTGGGCCGCTGCGGGCGTGTTGGGCCCGGTGTTGGTGAACTACCTGCGTGAATACCAGTTGAGCATCGGCGTTGAACGCGCCGCGGCCTACGACATCACCTTGTACATCCTGGCCGGCCTGCTGGTGCTGGGCTTCATCTGCAACCTGCTGGTGCGCCCGGTGGCCGACAAGTACTTCATGACCGACGCGGAACTTGCCGCCGAACAGGCGCTGGGCCATGACAAAGGTGCTGATGCGAGCACCGTGCTGGAGTGGAAGGCCTCCGCCGCCAGCAAGCCGCTGGCGATTGCCGCGTGGCTGGTAGTGGGTATTCCGCTGGCGTGGGGTGTGTGGGTGACCCTGCAGAAGACCGCGGTACTGTTCCACTGACACCGCAATAAGGGTGGGCCCGGCTCCTGTGGGGGCCGGGCTTGTGTGGGAGCTGGCTTGCCTGCGATAGCATCACTGCGGTGTAACTGATACCCCGAGGTGTATGCATCGCAGGCAAGCCAGCTCCCACATAAGCCCATGCTCACATGTATGCACATGTCTATCCCCGACATTCCTCGCTCCAACTCGTCAGTCTTATCCCCTTCGTTGTTTCTGTTTAGCGCCTGCGCCCCTATAATGGCTGCCTTTTTCGCCCAATGATTTTGCGGAGCTGGTGATGGCCGAACGTAAGGCATCTGTCGAGCGCGACACTCTGGAAACCCAGATCAAAGCCTCGATCAACCTGGATGGCACCGGAAAGGCCCGATTTGATATCGGTGTACCTTTTCTTGAGCACATGCTGGACCAGATCGCCCGTCACGGGCTGATCGACCTGGATATCGTCGGCAAAGGCGACCTGCATATCGACGACCACCACATGGTGGAAGACGTGGGCATCACCCTCGGCCAGGCGTTTGCCAAGGCCATCGGCGACAAAAAAGGCATCCGTCGCTACGGCCATGCTTATGTCCCGTTGGATGAAGCGCTGTCCCGTGTGGTCATCGACTTCTCCGGTCGCCCGGGTTTGCAGATGCACGTGCCGTACACCCGCGCTAACGTGGGCCGTGGCTTTGACGTCGACCTGTTCCAGGAATTCTTCCAGGGCTTTGTCAACCACGCACTGGTCAGCCTGCACATCGACAACCTGCGCGGCACCAACACTCACCACCAGATCGAAACCGTGTTCAAGGCTTTCGGCCGCGCACTGCGCATGGCCGTGGAAGTCGATGAGCGCATGGGCGGGCAAATGCCGTCGACCAAGGGCGTCCTGTAATGCAGACGGTCGCGGTTATCGATTACGGCATGGGTAACCTGCACTCGGTGGCCAAGGCCCTTGAGCATGTAGGCGCTGGCAAGGTGCTGATCACCAGCGATGCCAACGTGATTCGCGAAGCCGACCGTGTGGTGTTCCCCGGCGTCGGCGCGATTCGCGATTGCATGGCCGAGATCCGTCGCCTGGGCTTTGATAGCCTGGTGCGCGAAGTCAGCCAGGACCGCCCCTTCCTCGGTATCTGCGTGGGCATGCAAGCCTTGCTCGACAGCAGTGAAGAGAACGGCGGTGTCGACTGCATTGGCCTGTTTCCAGGGCAGGTGAAGTTCTTCGGCAAAGACCTGCATGAAGATGGCGAGCACCTCAAAGTCCCGCACATGGGCTGGAACGAAGTGCGCCGCACCGTCGATCACCCGCTGTGGCACGACATCCCGGACATGGCGCGTTTCTACTTCGTGCACAGCTACTACATCGCCGCCGGTAACCCGCGCCAGGTGGTGGGTGGCGGGCATTACGGCGTCGATTTTGCCGCCGCACTGGCCGATGGTTCGCGCTTTGCCGTGCAGTTTCACCCGGAGAAAAGCCATACCCATGGCCTGCAATTGCTGCAGAACTTCGCCGCGTGGGATGGTCGCTGGTAAATGGCCAGGAAGCCGAAGCCGCCGATCTTGAACCTCGCGCCCGAGCAGGAGCGTGAGGCTACCGACAAGATCAAGCGGTTCATGGAAGACCGCTTCGAGCTCAAGCTGGGCTCGTTCGAGGTCGCCGAAATTCTTGAGTTGTTCACCACCGAAGTGGCGCCGCATTATTACAACAGGGCGATTTTCGACACGCAGACGCTCCTTAAAGAAAGGTTCGAAAGCATCGAAAGCGACTTGTGGTCGCTTGAGAAACCCTGATTTCCCAAGCATTGCTGAATATCGAATAAGGTTTGCCAGATGCTGATTATCCCCGCTATCGATCTCAAGGACGGCGCTTGTGTCCGCCTGCGCCAAGGCCGCATGGAAGATTCCACCGTGTTCTCCGATGACCCGGTGAGCATGGCTGCCAAATGGGTAGAAGGGGGCTGCCGTCGTCTGCATCTGGTGGACCTGAACGGCGCCTTCGAAGGTCAGCCGGTCAATGGCGAGGTGGTCACCGCCATCGCCAAGCGCTACCCGACCCTGCCGATCCAGATCGGCGGCGGTATCCGCTCCCTGGAAACCATCGAGCACTACGTGAAAGCGGGCGTGAGCTACGTGATCATCGGCACCAAGGCCGTGAAAGACCCAGCCTTCGTCGCCGAAGCCTGCCGCGCGTTCCCTGGCAAGGTGATCGTCGGCCTGGATGCCAAGGACGGCTTCGTCGCCACCGACGGCTGGGCTGAAATCAGCACCGTGCAAGTGATCGACCTGGCCAAGCAGTTCGAAGCCGACGGCGTGTCCGCCATCGTTTATACCGACATCGCCAAAGACGGCATGATGCAGGGCTGCAACGTACCTTTCACCGCAGCCCTGGCAGCGGCCACCAAGATTCCGGTGATCGCTTCCGGCGGCATCCACAACCTGGGCGACATCAAGTCGCTGCTGGACGCCAAGGCGCCTGGGATCATCGGCGCCATCACCGGCCGTGCGATCTATGAAGGCACTCTGGACGTCGCCGAAGCCCAGGCTTACTGCGACGCCTACAACGGCTGAGGACTGACCATGGCGCTGGCCAAACGCATCATCCCTTGCCTGGACGTCGACAACGGTCGCGTGGTCAAGGGCGTCAAGTTCGAGAACATCCGTGACGCCGGCGACCCGGTGGAAATTGCCCGTCGCTACGATGAGCAAGGTGCCGACGAGATTACCTTTCTCGACATCACCGCCAGCGTCGATGGCCGCGATACCACGCTGCATACCGTCGAGCGCATGGCCAGCCAGGTGTTTATCCCGCTGACCGTGGGTGGCGGCGTGCGCACAGTGCAAGACATCCGCAACCTGCTCAATGCCGGTGCGGACAAGGTCTCGATCAACACCGCTGCGGTGTTCAACCCCGAGTTTGTCGGCGAAGCCGCGCAGCACTTCGGTTCGCAATGCATCGTGGTGGCTATCGACGCCAAGAAGGTCTCCGGCCCGGGCGAAACCCCGCGCTGGGAGATCTTCACCCACGGCGGGCGCAAGCCTACCGGGCTGGACGCGGTGGAGTGGGCGATGAAGATGGAAGGCCTGGGCGCCGGTGAAATCCTGCTGACCAGCATGGACCAGGACGGCATGAAAAACGGCTTCGACCTGGGCGTCACCCGCGCCATCAGCGATGCACTGGGCATCCCGGTGATCGCTTCGGGTGGGGTTGGCAACCTGCAACACCTGGCCGATGGCGTGCTCGAAGGCCATGCCAGCGCGGTGCTGGCGGCGAGTATTTTCCACTTTGGCGAATACACCGTGCCCGAGGCCAAGGCCTACATGGCAGCGCGCGGTATCGTCGTGCGCTAAACGCTGCTGGACACCATGGCAGGCTCGCGGCACTCTCTGCGCTTGCCATGGATTCCGGTAGCCTTCATGTTCAAACACCTGCTGCTCGCCCTCGCCAGTTCCTCCATGTTCATGGTGGCTACGGCACACGCCGAACAACCGTCTGACGCCTCCCTGGTGTTGCTGACGGAAAATTTCCCGCCCTACAACATGGCGAAAAACGGCAAGAACTTCGCCAAGGACGAGAACATCGAAGGCATTGCCGTGGACATCGTGCGCGAAACCTTCAAGCGCGCTGGCATTTCCTACAACCTCACTCTGCGTTTTCCTTGGGAGCGAATCTACAAGCTCGCCCTGGAACAGCCAGGTTACGGCGTGTTTGTAATGGCGCGGTTGCCAGATCGTGAAGCCTTGTTCAAATGGGTCGGCCCTATCGGCCCGGACGATTGGGTGTTGCTGGCCAAGGCAGACAGCAAGATCGAGTTGGAAAATCTGGAGCAAGCGCGCCGCTACAAGATTGGCGCCTACAAAGGCGATGCCATTGCCGAAAGCCTGGACAAGCAGGGGCTCAAGCCGATAGTCGCCCTGCGTGACCAGGATAATGCGCAAAAGCTTATGGAAGGCCAGATCGACCTGTGGGCCACAGGCGACCCCGCTGGGCGTTACCTGGCGCGGCAGGTGGGGGTGAACGGGCTCAAGACGGTATTGCGCTTCAACAGTGCGCAGCTTTACCTGGCGTTGAACAAAGACGTGCCGGATGAGCTGGTGGCCAGGCTCCAGGCCGCATTGGATGAGTTACGCAACAGCGGCCGTATAGACGAAATCATGGCGCAATATCTGTAAGTGAGCTGTTGTGGCGAGGGAGCTTGCTCCCGCTGGGCTGCATAGCGGCCCTGAAATCGTGGGAGCGCTTCGCACTCCAGCGGGAGCAAGCTCCCTCGCCACAGTGATTGTCAGCGATAGATGCCGTTTTTGCCGTGGGCACTCATCGCCCGATTACTGCGCACGCTGATCATCAACTTGATATCGATCCACTCCACGCCCTGCGCCTTGAGCTTGGGCAACTCGCGCTCCAGCACCGCCAGCGTCTGTGGGTAAGGATGCCCGATCATGACTGCCGAACCCTGTTTATGCGCCAGTTTGATCGCGGTCTGCAGTTGCGTGGTAATCGCCGCCTCGGTGCGTTCGTCATCGAGAAATACATCCCGCGACACATGGGCCAAACCGATCTTCTGCGCCTCGGCGGCGGCGACGGTTTGCGCACTGGTGCGGCTGTCGACGAAGAACTTGTGACGCCGTTGCAACTCACCCATCAGCCAGGCCATCGCTGCCGGTTGTGCGGTCATGCGGCTGCCCATGTGGTTGTTGATGCCGGCGGTGTAGGGCACGGCTTCAAATGCCGCGTCCAGGCGTTTGCCCAGTTCTTCGATGGACAGCTCCGGGTGCCAGGCGAATGGGCCGGTGGCCGGGTCCATGGGCATGTGCAGGATCACGATCTTGCCAGCCTTGTGGGCCTCACGGGCAAATTCGGCGGCGTGGGGCGTGTCCGGCATGATGGCGGCGGTCACCGGGCCGGGTAGCGCAAGCACGCGACGATCCCGAGGCAGGTTTTGCCCCAGGTCGTCGATGATAAGCGTCAGGTAGGCTTTGTGCGGTTCGCTGGCAGTGGCCGCTTGAGCGACCCCCGCCAGGCTGCACAGCACAGCGAAGATCAGGGCAAGACGCATGATCAACGGCTGCGGGTGATGCTCAAGCCCTTGAGCAGGCTGAGCGCCTGGGCCAGTTGGTAGTCATCGTCCTGCGGCATCGGCTTGGCCTTGGCGCGGCTGCCGGTTGGCTGGTCGGCACCGCCGTTGCCATTGCCCAGGTGGCCTTGCAGGTCGGCCTCTTTGTAGTATTCGCCATCGATCTCGTTGGTGATCTTGGCGCGGCGTACTTCGATGTCCGGCACAATGCCCTGGGCCTGGATCGAGCGGCCGTTCGGCGTGTAATACAGCGCCGTGGTGATCTTCAGTGCACGGTCGTTGTTCAGCGGCAATACGGTCTGCACCGAGCCTTTGCCGAAGCTGGTGGTGCCCATCAGCACACCGCGCTTGAGGTCTTGCAGGGCGCCGGCGACGATTTCCGAGGCCGAGGCGCTGCCGCCGTTGATCAATACCGCCAGTGGCACGTTCTCGCTAAGGTCGTTGCCGGTGGCCGAGAAGCGCAACTCGGAGTTGGCGATACGGCCCTTGGTGTAGACGATCAGGCCCTTGGTGACGAAGTGGTCGACCACCTCGACCGCCGACTGCAACACGCCGCCTGGGTTGTTGCGCAGGTCAAGCACGATGCCGTTGAGCTTCTTGCCGTTGTCCTTGCGCAGCTTGGCCAGTGCCTTGCCCACTTCGTCGCCGGTCTTGACCTGGAACTGGGTGATACGGATATAGCCGTAGCCCGACTCCAGCAGCTGGCTTTTCACGCTCTTGACCGTGATGGTCGCACGGGCCAGGGTCACGTCAAACGGGTTGCCGCCGTCGCGTACCAGGGTCAGGGTGATCTTCTGGCCGAGCTTGCCGCGCATCTTGTCGACGGCTTCGGTCATGGTCTGGCCACGGGTCGGCTGGCCGTTGATCTTCACGATCAGGTCGCCGGCCTGGATGCCGGCCTTGGACGCCGGGGTGTCGTCGATAGGCGAGACCACTTTTATCTGGCCGTCTTCGGAGCCCACTTCGATGCCCAGGCCGCCGAACTCACCGCTGGTGCTTTCCTGCAGCTCGGCGAAATCTTCCGGGCCCAGGTAAGCGGAGTGCGGGTCGAGGTTGCTGAGCATGCCCTTGATGGCATTTTCCAGCAGGGCCTTGTCGTCTACGGGTTCGACATACGCTGCCTTGATCCGGTCCATGACCTCGGCAAAGGTGCGCAGCTCGTCCAGCGGCAATGGCGCCTTGGTCGTCGCAGCCATGGCAGGTGCAGCCGGTGCGGCCTGGTCGGCAAAAGCCAGAGGCGCGCCGATCACCAGGGCGATCGTCAGGGCCAGCGAAGTGAGGCGGGACAAATGCAGCATGTCGAACGAACTCCTAATGTAGATGCGACCCTATCCTTGGGACCGGCACCATTGTGCAGGGTCGCTCGGGCGGCCCTGCTGACGAATAGCGAAGTACAGCGCCGGGGTGTCCTGGCCGCCACTGTTACCGACAGTGGAGATGGATTCACCGGCTTTTACAACATCACCTGCCGACTTGAGTAGTGTCTGATTGTGGCCGTAAAGGCTCAAATAGCCATTACCGTGGTCAAGAATCACCAGCAAGCCGGCGCCCCGCAACCAATCGGCGAACACCACGCGCCCACCGTGCACCGCGTGGACCTGGCTGCCGGCAGAGGCGCTGATCATCACGCCATCCCACTTGGCGCGGGTGTCATCGCCACGGGTTTCCCCAAAGCGTGCCAGTAATCGACCATCAACCGGCCATGGAAGTTTGCCTCGTGCTGAAGCAAAAGGGCCGCCGAACGACTCGCCGCTGCTGGAAACCAACGGGCCAGGCGCTGCACGCGCCGGTTTGCGCGGGGCCGGAGCGTCGGTGGTGGCAGCCAGTTCGGCCTCACGCTGACGCTTTTTTTCGGCTTCCTGCTGGGCGATCAGCGCTTTTTGCCGCGCTTCTTCGGCCTCGCGTGCCTGGCGGGCCAGGGTTTCTTCAATGGTCTTGAGGACTTTGGCCAGGTCGGCCTGGTCTTGCTCGCGGGCCTGCAACTTGGCGTCGCGGGCTTTTACGTCGCTGTTGAGCTTGGCCAGGGCCTGCTGGCGTTCCTTGCGTACTTTATCGAGCTGGTCGCGCTGGGTGTCGAGGGCAGTTTTCTGGTCGAGCAGCTGCGATTGCTGGTCGGCGATTTCCTGTTCGACATTGGCCAATTGGCGCAGGGTTTCGTTAAACCCCTTCAATTGCGCCAGGCGCGCCTGGCTCAGGTAGTCGTAATAGGTGAGGGTACGGGCGAATTTTTCCGGGTTCTGCTGGTTGAGCAGCAGCTTGAGGTACTCCTGGCGGCCGCTCTGGTACGCGGCACGGGCCTGGATCGCGATCAGGCGTTGCTGTTCAACGCGTGCGCTCTGGAGTTTTTTTTTCTCAGCGTCGAGTCGCTCCAGTTCCGACTCGCTCTTCTTTAGTTCTTTTTGTAGCTCCTGGACCTGCTTCTCCAGCTTGCCCATTTCGGTTTCCGTGCCGCGCAGGTCTTTCTGCACCCCGGATTTTTCTTCCTGGAGCTTGCCGAGCAGCTTTTTCAGCTCGGTAATGTCCTGACGCGTAGCGTCCAACTGTTGTTGGGTTTGTGCGCGCTCATCGGCAAACGCCGGTTGGAGCAGGCAGACAAGAGCAAGGGTTATCAAGGCGCGAAGCATAGAGGCGGGCGACACCAGGGGAAAAGGACGGCCTAGTATGCCCGCCAAGCGCTGCAAAAAAAACGCCCAATTGGGGCTGGTGGGCAAGATAGGTGCCGAGTGGTGCTGGTATGGCAAAAAGATATCTCTCAAAGCGCCGCAAACCAATGTGGGAGCGGGCTTGCCCGCGATTGCGGTGGGTCAGCGACATAGATGTCGACTGATTAGCCGATATCGCGGGCAAGCCCGCTCCCACACTGTTTTGTGGCGTACTTTGGATCAGACCAGGATCGAGGTCCCGGTCATCTCCTTCGGCTGTTCCAACCCCATCAGCTTGAGCATGGTCGGCGCCACATCCGCCAGCACGCCACCTTCACGCACTTTCAGGTCACGTTTGCCGACGTAGATGAACGGCACCGGCTCGGTGGTGTGCGCGGTGTGCGCCTGGCCGGTGGATTCGTCGGACATCTGTTCGCAGTTGCCGTGGTCGGCGGTGATCAGCGCTTCGCCGCCGACTTTTTCCAGCGCGTCGACGATGCGGCCAACACATTTATCCAGGCATTCCACGGCCTTGACCGCCGCTTCCAGGTTGCCGCTGTGGCCAACCATGTCGCCGTTGGCGTAGTTGACGACGATCACGTCATAACGCTGGTGATCAATGGCGTCGACGATCTTGTCGGTGACTTCCGGTGCGCTCATTTCCGGCTGCAAGTCGTAGGTAGCGACTTTTGGCGACGGGATCAGGATGCGCTCTTCGCCGGGGAACGGCTCTTCGCGGCCACCAGAGAAGAAGAACGTCACGTGGGCGTATTTCTCGGTTTCGGCGATGCGCAGTTGGGTCTTGCCGTTCTTGGCCAGGTAGTCGCCCAGCACGTTCTCCAGGCTGCCCGGGGCGAACGCCGACGGGGCCGGGATGTTGGCGGCGTATTGGGTGAGCATGACGAACTCGACCTTCGGCTGGCGCACGCGTTCGAAGTCCTTGAAGCCTTCATCGACGAACACATGGCTCAGTTCACGGGCGCGGTCGGCGCGGAAGTTCATGAACACCACGGCGTCGCCGTCTTCGACTTTCACCGGCTCGCCGATGGTGGTGGCTTTGACGAATTCATCGCTTTCACCGCGGGCGTAGGCCGCGTCCAGACCTTCCTGGGCGGTGGCCGCGTTGAATTCGGCCTGGCCGTCGACGATCAGGTTGTAGGCCTGGGCGACACGGTCCCAGCGGTTGTCGCGGTCCATGGCGAAGTAACGGCCCACCAGGCTGGCGATACGGCCCTTGCCCAGGGCGGCGAAGGTGGTATCCAGCAGTTCGATGGAGGATTGCGCGCTTTTAGGTGGCGTGTCGCGGCCGTCGAGGAAGGCGTGCAGATAGATTTTGTCAGCGCCGCGCTTGAACGCCAGTTCGGCCATGGCGACCAAGTGATCCTGATGGCTGTGTACGCCGCCGTCCGACAACAGGCCCATGAAGTGCACGGCCTTGCCGGCGGCAACGGCTTTATCGACCGCCGCGCAGATGGTCGGGTTCTCGAAGAACTCGCCATCGCGGATCGCCTTGGTGACACGAGTGAAGTCCTGGTACACCACTCGTCCGGCACCTAGGTTCATGTGGCCGACTTCCGAGTTGCCCATCTGGCCGTCCGGCAGGCCCACGTCCATGCCGGAACCTGAGATCAGGCCGTTGGGCACGGTGGCGGTCAGGCGGTCCAGTACCGGCTTGTTGGCCGAGTACACCGCGTTGTCGTGGTGGCTTTCACTGTGTCCGAAGCCATCGAGAATTATCAGGACCAAAGGTTTAGGCGTGGTAGTCATAGATCCTCTCGCGGCGCTAATAAAGGAAGACAATTGAAAAGGGAGTGGCAGTTTAAAGCGAAGTTCCAACCACGTCACCGCTTTACGGGGGTTGGCCCCCCCTGGCGGCTGTGTATACTTACCGCCATTTTAACGCCCTGGAACCTCCTTGATGGTTGATCACCTGATTGCATTTGCCACTGCCCACTACCTGCTTGTGGGCGCCTTCGTCATCCTGCTGGCGCTGCTGATCGCTCACGAACTGAGCCGCGGTGGTCGCAGCCTGAGCACGTCGGAGCTGACCGCGCTGGTCAACAAGGATGAGGCCGTCGTCGTCGATATTCGCCCGGCCAAGGATTATGCCGCCGGCCATATCGTTGGCGCCCTGAACATTCCCCAGGACAAGCTGATTGCGCGTCTGGGCGAACTGGAAAAGCACAAGGCCAAGACCATCATCCTGGTCGATGCCCAGGGCCAGCACTCCGGCACCCACGCCCGTGAGATGCTCAAGTCCGGCTTCACCGCCGCCAAGCTGTCGGGTGGTATCAGCAGTTGGCGTGGCGATAACCTGCCGTTGGTGAAGTGATATGAGCCAGGTTGTCGTGTATTCCAGCGATTGGTGCCCTTACTGCATGCGGGCCAAGGCCTTGCTTGAGAAAAAGGGTGTTGCCTTTGAAGAGATCAAGGTCGATGGCAAGCCCCAGGTGCGCGCCGAAATGGCCCAGAAGGCTGGCCGCACGTCGGTCCCGCAGATCTGGATCGGCACCCGGCATATCGGTGGTTGCGACGACCTGTTCGCTCTGGAGCGCGCCGGTAAACTTGATGCGCTGCTGTCCGCCTGACGCCTAAACCCTCAAGAACCCAAGATAAAGAAGGATCTGCGATGACTGATCAACAGAACACCGAAGCAGCAGAAGCTCAAGGCCCACAGTTCTCGCTGCAGCGGATCTACGTGCGTGACCTGTCGTTCGAAGCGCCGAAAAGCCCGGCCATCTTCCGTCAGGAGTGGACCCCAAGCGTTGCGCTGGACCTGAACACCCGTCAGAAATCCCTGGAAGGTGACTTCCACGAAGTCGTGCTGACCCTGTCGGTCACCGTCAAGAATGGTGAAGAAGTCGCTTTCATCGCTGAAGTGCAACAGGCCGGTATCTTCCTGATCCAGGGCCTGGACGAAGCGTCCATGAGCCACACCCTGGGTGCGTTCTGCCCGAACATCCTGTTCCCGTATGCCCGTGAGACCCTGGACAGCCTGGTCACCCGTGGTTCGTTCCCGGCCCTGATGCTGGCCCCGGTGAACTTCGATGCCCTGTACGCCCAAGAGCTGCAGCGCATGCAACAGGAAGGCGCGCCAACCGTTCAGTAATTTGCTGAGCGATGCCGTTCTAAAATGTGGGAGCGGGCTTGTGTGGGAGCTGGCTTGCCTGCGATAGCATCACTGCGGTGTGACTGACACACCGAGGTGCCTGCATCGCGGGCAAGCCCGGCTCCCACACAAGCCCGCTCCCACATTTGTTATGCGGTGTTATTTAAAGCCCAGTTGGCGCCAGCCTTCATAGACGGCAACGGCTACGGTGTTCGACAGGTTCAGGCTGCGGCAGCCTTCACGCATCGGCAAGCGCAGGCGATGGCCATCGGGCAATGCGTCAAGCACCTCGGCCGGCAGGCCTCGGCTCTCCGGGCCGAACAGGAACGCGTCGCCCTCGGCAAAGTTGGCATCATGAAACGGCCGCGAGCCCTTGGTGGTGAACGCGAACAGCCGTGGGTGGCCCAGGCTCTCCAGGCAACTGGCGAGGTCGGCATGGCGCTTGAGGGTGGCGTACTCGTGGTAGTCCAGCCCGGCACGGCGCAGGCGCTTGTCGTCCATGTCAAAGCCCAACGGCTCGATCAAATGCAGGTGGCAGCCACTGTTGGCGCACAGCCTGATAACGTTGCCGGTATTCGGCGGAATTTCTGGTTGAAAAAGGATGACGTGAAACATGCACGGCTCCGAAGGCAAAGATGCGCTGCATTCTACCCCCGAAGACGACCCGAGACCGAAGCTATTGCCGAGGGTGTTGGGCTCATTGGCGATTGTCGGCTTGATGATTGGCTTGATGATCGGTCGCTTGACCACCCCAGAGCCGCTGGAGCTGCAACAGGTAGAACCTGCGGCGGATGGTTTGGTGGTGTGGTTCAACAACGAACCCAAGCTGCACGGCGAGCATATCGACGGCACCGTGGCGTTGCTGTTTGACGCCCAAGGCAAGGCAGCCAGCGGGCAGCTCAAGGTCAATGACAAGGACGTGAATTGGCGCATACGCAAGACCGATGCTGGCTTGCTGCTGAACCTGGTGGCGGCCCGGCCGTTGCGTGGGGAGTGGAGCGGTGCAGAGGTCGATGGCCGCTGGCGGCTGGAGATCCATCTCCAAGAGCAATAAAAGAGGGAGTTCCCGGCCTGCCTGTACCAGGGCTCCCAAAACGGGGTGAAGCCTGAGGCTTCGGTGTTAAAGAGGGGATTCTCGGCCTGCCTGTACCAAGGTCCCCGAAACTGGGTAGTACTGGGGTTATTGCAGGGGGCGTGCCAAAACTTGCAATTGCTGCTGGAAAAAAATGCCAAAAAGCGCAAAGCCCCGGAATACGGGGCTTTGTTTGTTTCTACTGCCAAGAAATTTGTAGCGAAAGCGATATGCGAGTTTTCTGGTCTGTGCTCAATGCCGGTTCATCGTGCATTGAAGCGGTGCACAGTCTGCAGGCATTGCACAAAACCAATGTGGGAGCTGGCTTGCCTGCGAGGGCGGTGTGTCAGCCCTCTATCGGGTGACTGACACACCGCCATCGCGGGCAAGCCCGGCTCCCACACTAGACCTTCAGCGGTCTTGGGGTTCAGGCCTCGTCACCCTCATCATCATCCCCACCGTCCACCTTCATCCCCAATTCCTTGATCTTGCGGGTCAGGGTATTGCGCCCCCAACCCAGCAGCACGGCCGCATCGCGACGACGGCCGGCAGTGTGCTTCAGGGCGGTCTCGATCATGATCCGCTCGAACGCCGGCACCGCGCTGTCCAGCAGGTTCGACTGGCCGCGTGCCAGGGCCTGGTCCGCCCATTGGCGCAGCGCCTGTTCCCAGTTGGTCACGGGGGCCGAGTCCTGCGGCAGGCTCAGCAGCTCCGGTGGCAGGTCGCTGATGTGCACTTCACGCCCGGAGGCCATCACGGTGATCCAGCGGCAGGTGTTCTCCAGCTGGCGCACGTTGCCGGGCCATGGCAGGTTCTTGAGGTATTCCTCGGTCTCGCTTTTGAGCAGCTTGGGCTCGACGGCCAGCTCCAGGGCGGCGCGGCTGAGGAAGTGGCGGGCGAGGGTGGGGATATCTTCGCGACGGTCCGACATGCGCGGGATGTGGATGCGGATCACGTTGAGGCGGTGGAACAAGTCCTCACGGAATTTACCCGCATGCACCAGTGTTTCCAGGTTCTGGTGGGTGGCCGCGATGATGCGCACATCCACCTTCACCGGCGTATGCCCGCCCACACGGTAGAACTCGCCGTCAGCCAGTACGCGCAGCAAGCGAGTCTGGGTATCGGCCGGCATGTCGCCGATCTCATCGAGGAACAGCGTGCCGCCGTCCGCCTGTTCAAAGCGCCCGCGACGCAGGTTGGCTGCGCCGGTGAACGCGCCTTTCTCATGGCCGAACAGCTCGGACTCCATCAAATCCTTGGGGATCGCCGCCATGTTCAGCGCGATAAACGGCGACGCCGCCCGTGGACTGTGGCGGTGCAGGGCGTGGGCCACCAGTTCTTTACCGGTCCCCGATTCGCCGTTGATCAGCACAGTGATGTTGGAGTGGCTCAAGCGCCCGATGGCGCGAAACACTTCCTGCATCGCCGGCGCTTCCCCGATGATTTCCGGGGTGCGGGTCAGGGTCGGCGGCGCTTCCTGGTTCTGTTGTTCCTGGGCGTGCTGGTTGGCGCGCTTGACCAGCGCCACCGCTTCATCCACATCGAATGGCTTGGGCAGGTATTCAAAGGCGCCGCCCTGGTAGGACGCGACAGCGCTGTCCAGGTCCGAGTGGGCGGTCATGATGATCACCGGCAGGCGCGGGTGCTGCTCGCGAATGCGCGCCAGCAAGTCCAGGCCACTGGCGCCAGGCATGCGGATATCGGAAATGATCACGTCCGGCTGCTGACGTGCCAGGCGGCTCATCACCCCATCGGCGCTGTCGAAGCTCTGGGTGGTCATGCCTTCTTGTTGCAAGGCTTTCTCGAGGACCCAGCGGATAGAACGGTCGTCATCGACGATCCAGACAGTTTCACTACGGCTCATGTCGTGGGGGCTCCTTGTTCCAATGGCAGGAAGATCGAGAACGTGGTGTGGCCAGGGTGGCTCTCACATTCGATCAGGCCCTGGTGCTGGCTGATGATGTTCTGGGTGATGGCCAGGCCCAGCCCGGTACCGTCCGGGCGGCCGCTGACCATGGGAAAGAAGATGGTTTCCTGCAGCTCCGCAGGAATGCCGGGGCCGTTGTCGATGATCTCCACCTTGGTCACCAGGCGGTGGCGCACATGGCCGATGGTGAACTGGCGCAGGGCGCGGGTGCGCAGGCTGATGCGGCCCAGGCGTAGCTCATTCTGGCTGCTGATGGCCTGCATGGCGTTGCGCACGATGTTGAGCACCGCCTGGATCATCTGTTCGCGGTCGATCAACACGTCGGGAATACTTGGGTCGTAGTCGCGCACCAAGGTGATGCAGCCTTGGCTTTCGGCCTCGACCAATTGGCAGACGCGCTCCAGCACCTCATGCACGTTGGTCATTGCCAGGGACGGCAGCTTGTTGGAGCCCAGCATGCGGTCCACCAGGTTACGCAGGCGGTCGGCTTCTTCGATGATGACGTTGGTGTAGTCCTTGAGGTGCTCGTCCGGCAGCTCGCGGGACAACAACTGTGCCGCGCCGCGAATACCGCCCAGCGGGTTTTTGATCTCATGGGCGAGGCCGCGCACCAGCATCTTGCTGGTTTCCTGCTTGGACAGCTGCGCTTCCTCCTTGGTGATGCGCAGCAGGCGGTCGCGGGGGTGGACTTCGAGCAGCAGCAGGGTCGCGCCATTGCTCAGGATCGGGGTCACGGCGTAGTCGACGGTCAACGTTTGCCCGGTGAGCGCGGTGAGCATCGCTTCGCGCTTGGTGAACGGGTGTGCCTGCTCCACGGCCTGGCGCAACGAACTCAAGGCTTCGGCCGACTCGGTGAACAATTCGCTGATGAACTGCCCATGGCTGCGCTGGCCGCTGATGGCCAGGAGCATCTCCGCCGCCGGGTTCATGTACTCAAGGCGCAGGTCGGCATTGAGCAGGATGGTCGCGGTGGTCAGGTTGTCGAGTAACAAACGGTGCAGTGCATCGCTGATGGTCATCGGGACCTCTTTTGGAGCAAGGCGTGGGCTTGAGGCACACGCTGATACAAGGAAAATGCAAAAACCAAACCAAGGCTCCGAAAAGAAGCGCTAATGCCCTGAAATAAGGGTTTCAGGCGCGAAACTGTGGCGTTCTGCCAGCCTCAACGGGAAGTTTCGAACCAAAATGGGCTGGGCAATTGAGAAGGGTGCAGGCTATCGCACCAATATAGTGCGGTTTTGTGAAGGTTGTTCAGCAACTGAAGATTTAAGGCGAATCGCAGTCAGTGTGGAGCTGGCTTGCCTGCGATAGCGGTGGTGCATTCAACACCGCTATCGCAGGCAAGCCAGCTCCCACATTTTTAATTGGATTTGCAGTCCTTTTAATCTTTATAGATGCAAAGCTCGGCGGTGGCGCGGATCATCGCCAGTTGGCGCAGCGGATCATTCAGCGGTTCGTGCACGGCCTCGGCCAGCCATTGCGGGCACTGCGGGTCGGTGCGCTGTGGAGTGAAGTCGGCCAGTTGCTGCAGCAGCCTTTTTTGCAGCTCGTCCAGTCGAGGGCGGATCTGCTGGACCAGGTCCGGGCGCGGGTCGTCGGGCGCTTTGCCCTGGAACTGCCAATCGGACAGATGGGTGTATTGCACCAGTTTGTTGGCTTCGATCTGGGCGGCGAAGAACTGCTCGGCAGCGGCCGGGTCCAGCTTGTAGCTCGGCGCCTGGGCAGTGACGCTGGCGATCACCTCTTGCTCGCGCTTCTTGTCCTCCACGGGTTTGTGGCTGTCCCATTTGCTCAGTGCTACCTGGTCGGCAATCTCCAGGCGTTCGGCGATGCTGTTGAGCAAGGGTTCGAGCGTAGGCGGCGCAGCGCTCGCACTGGCACTGATGAACAGCAGGGCAAATACAAGTCGATATTTCAAGGGCGATCCTCTGTAGGAGCGAGCTTGCTCGCGAAGGTCGCTAACGATAACGCGCCAATGTTGAAAAAATGCGGTGTCTTTGCGTTTTTCGCGAGCAAGCTCGCTCCTACAGGAGGGGGACGTAAATAATCTCAGGCAAAAAAAAGACCTCCCGAAGGAGATCTTTCTCATCACGCTACCTCAAGCAGCGCTACCGGATTAGCAGCTGTAGTACAGCTCGTATTCCAGTGGGTGTACGAAGGTGCGTACTTTGATTTCTTCTTCGCTTTTCAGGGCGATGTAAGCGTCGATGAAGTCGTCGCTGAAAACTCCGCCTTTGGTCAGGAACGCACGGCCCTTGTCCAGCTCTTCCAGGGCTTCTTTCAGGCTGCCGCACACTTGTGGGATCTCTTTGGCCTCTTCAGGCGGCAGGTCGTACAAGTTTTTGTCAGCGGCGTCGCCAGGGTGGATCTTGTTCTGGATACCGTCCAGGCCGGCCATCATCAGGGCGGCGAAGGCCAGGTAAGGGTTGGCAGCCGGGTCTGGGAAGCGCGCTTCGATACGACGGCCTTTAGGGCTGTTGACGTAAGGAATACGGATCGAGGCGGAGCGGTTGCGTGCCGAGTAGGCCAGCATCACCGGCGCTTCAAAACCTGGGACCAGACGCTTGTAGGAGTTGGTCGACGGGTTGGTGAAGCCGTTCAGGGCCTTGCCGTGCTTGATGATGCCGCCGATGAAGTACAGAGCGGTGTCGGACAGGCCGGCATAGCCTTCGCCGGCGAAGGTGTTCTTGCCGTCTTTGGAAATCGATACGTGAACGTGCATGCCCGAGCCGTTATCGCCGTACAGCGGCTTAGGCATGAAGGTAGCGGTGCGGCCATAGGCATCGGCAACGTTGTGCACGCAGTATTTCAGGGTTTGAACTTCGTCAGCCTTCTTCACCAGCGTGTTGAATTTCACGCCGATTTCGTTCTGGCCGGCAGTCGCCACTTCGTGGTGGTGAACTTCAACGGTCTGGCCCATTTCTTCCAGTGCGTTGCACATGGAGGTACGGATTTCATGGTCGAAGTCGAACGGTGGTACTGGGAAGTAGCCGCCTTTCACGCCTGGACGGTGGCCTTTGTTGCCGCCTTCCACGTCCTGGTCGGACATCCACGAGCCTTGCTCGGAGAAAATCTTGAACATGGAGCCGGAGATGTCGGATTTGAACTTCACCGAGTCGAAGATGAAGAACTCTGGCTCAGGGCCGAAGAATGCGGTGTCGCCGATACCGGTGGACTTCAGGTATTCCTCGGCACGGTGGGCGATGGCGCGTGGGTCGCGGTCATAGCCTTGCATGGTCGAAGGTTCGATGATGTCGCACACCAGGATCAGGGTCGGCTCTTCGGTGAATGGGTCGAGTACGGCGGTGCTGTCGTCTGGCAGCAGGATCATGTCGGAGGCTTCGATGCCTTTCCAGCCTGCGATGGAGGAACCGTCGAACATCTTGCCGACTTCGAAGAAGTCATCTTCCAGCGCATCGCGAGCCGGCATGGTCACGTGGTGCTGAGTGCCTTTTGTGTCCGTGAAGCGCAGATCAATCCATTTAACGTCATGATCTTTGATGAGTTGAACCGACTTCGACATGGTGTCCTCCGGGTGGCTTCGGGCTTGGGGTAGTGGAGTTAGCCCTTAGAATTTGGGTGATGCCGGCGCGGATACTCCGCCAAGGCAACCTGCCTCACAAGAGAGCAAATTGCATGCCAGTGCGCCAACATGGCCGTTTTGCCTCAAAATGGCCCCTATAACGGTGCAATCGGCAAAAACGGCATAAATAGCGCACTGCAATGTAGCGTTTATTTGTGCAAATGACCCGTTTTGGTGCATTGCGTATGCAATGCATATTAACTGGTTAAACCTTGAGCGATTTCCGCTATAATCCGCGCCCCCCTTTTTCAGCAGGCCCGGCGCGCGCTGTTTCCATGAAATTAATCGTTAAAGTCTTCCCCGAGATCACCATCAAAAGCCGACCGGTACGGACGCGTTTCATCCGTCAGTTGGCCAAGAACATCCGTGCCGTGCTCCGTGACCTGGACCCGGCTGTGGTGGTGAACGGCGTGTGGGACAACCTCGAGCTGGAAACCCGCATTACCGACGCCAAAGCCTTGAAGGACATGACCGAGCGCCTGAGCTGCATGCCGGGCATCGCGCATTTCCTGCAGGTGGATGAGTACCCGCTGGGCGACTTCGACGACATCACCGAAAAGTGCAAGCAGCACTACGGTAGTGCGCTTGAAGGCAAGATTTTTTCGGTGCGCTGCAAGCGTGCCGGCAAGCATCCGTTCAGCTCCATGGACGTCGAGAAATACGTCGGCAGCAAGCTGCGTCGCGAGTGCGGTGCCGCTGGAATTTCCCTGAAAGCGCCACAAATTGAAGTGCGCATGGAAATTCGCGACCAACGGTTGTTCGTGATCCACAGCCAGCACAACAGCATCGGCGGCTACCCGCTGGGTGCCCTGGAACAGACCCTGGTATTGATGTCCGGCGGTTTCGATTCCACGGTTGCGGCCTACCAGATCATGCGTCGCGGCCTGATGAGCCACTTCTGCTTCTTCAACCTGGGCGGGCGTGCACATGAATTGGGCGTGATGGAAGTTGCGCACTTTATCTGGAAGAAATACGGCAGCTCCCAACGCGTGCTATTTGTAAGCGTACCGTTCGAGGAAGTGCTGGGCGAAATTCTCGGCAAAGTCGATAACAGTCATATGGGCGTAGTATTGAAGCGTATGATGTTGCGCGCTGCGTCCCGAATCGCCGATCAATTGCAGATCGACGCCCTGGTGACCGGCGAAGCGATTTCCCAGGTTTCCAGCCAGACGCTGCCTAACCTGTCGATCATTGACTGCGTGACCGAGAAGCTGGTGCTACGCCCGCTGATCGCCAGCCACAAGCAGGACATCATCGACCTGGCAGAGCAAATCGGCACCGCCGACTTTGCCAAGCATATGCCTGAATACTGCGGGGTCATTTCGGTGAACCCCAAGACTCACGCCAAGCGTCACCGCGTGGAGCATGAAGAAAAAGAATTCGACATGGCGATTCTGGAGCGTGCGCTCGAGAACGCCAAGCTGGTGCCAATCGATCGAGTGATCGACGAATTGGGCCAGGATGTGCAGATCGAAGAAGTCAGCGAAGCCCTGGCGGGCCAGATCGTCGTCGACATCCGTCATCCGGATGCCGCCGAAGATGAGCCGCTGGAAATCGCTGGCATCGACGTGCAAACGCTGCCGTTCTACGCACTGAACGCGCGTTTCAAGGAACTGGATAACAGCCGTCAGTACCTGTTGTATTGCGACAAAGGCGTGATGAGTCGCCTGCATGCCCACCATTTGCTCAGTGAGGGGCATGCCAATGTGCGCGTTTATCGACCGAGCTAAGAGCCCGGGGCTGTTTGCCTGTGGCCTGCGTCACCGGCCCCCCGACTCTGCCGTCAAGCTGTAACGGCAAGGCCTGACTCTACTGTTAATCGCTGCCACGACCTGTCAGCACACCGAATCCTCTGATCGAGATACACAAGTGATCGAAAATCTACGTAACATCGCCATCATTGCTCACGTTGACCATGGTAAAACCACCCTGGTAGACAAACTCCTGCGTCAATCCGGCACCCTGGAGCGCAACGAGCTCAACGACGAGCGCGTGATGGACTCCAACGACCAGGAAAAAGAGCGCGGTATTACCATCCTGGCAAAAAACACCGCTATCAACTGGAACGGCTACCACATCAACATCGTGGATACCCCGGGCCACGCCGACTTCGGCGGCGAAGTAGAGCGCGTAATGTCGATGGTTGACTCCGTTCTGCTGCTGGTTGACGCTCAAGACGGCCCTATGCCGCAAACCCGTTTCGTGACCAAGAAGGCTTTCGAAGCCGGCCTGCGTCCGATCGTGTGCATCAACAAGGTTGACCGTCCAGGCGCGCGTCCGGACTGGGTTCTGGACCAGATCTTCGATCTGTTCGACAACCTGGGTGCCACCGAAGAACAGCTGGACTTCCAAGTCATCTACGCTTCGGCCCTGAACGGTATTGCTGGTCTTGACCACACCGACATGGCTGAAGACATGACTCCGCTGTACCAGTCGATCGTCGACAACGTACCAGCACCGAAAGTCGACCGTGAAGGCCCGTTCCAGATGCAAATCTCGGCACTGGACTACAACAGCTTCCTGGGTGTTATCGGCGTTGGCCGTATCGCTCGTGGTAGCGTCAAGCCGAACACCCCGGTTGTCGCTATCGGCGCTGACGGCAAGAAGCGTAACGGTCGTATCCTGAAGCTGATGGGTCACCACGGCCTGCACCGCATCGACGTTGAAGAAGCTTTCGCTGGCGACATCGTATGCGTGAGCGGTATGGACTCGCTGTTCATCTCCGACACCCTGTGCCAGCCGGACAACGTCGAGGCGATGAAGCCTCTGACCGTTGACGAGCCAACCGTTTCCATGACCTTCCAGGTAAACGACTCGCCTTTCTGCGGTAAAGAAGGCAAGTTCGTGACCTCCCGTAACATCAAGGAGCGTCTGGACAAGGAGCTGCTGTACAACGTTGCTCTGCGCGTTGAAGAAGGCGACTCGGCTGACAAGTTCAAGGTCTCCGGCCGTGGTGAGCTGCACCTCTCGGTACTGATCGAAACCATGCGTCGCGAAGGCTTCGAAATGGGTGTTGGTCGTCCGGAAGTGATCATCCGTCAGGTTGACGGCGTGAAGCAGGAACCGTTCGAAAACGTCACCATCGACACCCCGGAAGAGTCCCAGGGCAAGGTCATGGAAGAGATGGGCCTGCGTAAGGGCGACCTGACCAACATGGTGCCGGATGGCAAAGGCCGTGTGCGTCTGGAATACAACATCCCTGCTCGTGGTCTGATCGGTTTCCGTAACCAGTTCCTGACCCTGACCAACGGTGCTGGCATCCTGACCTCGATCTTCGATCGCTACGACACCATGAAGTCCGGCGACATGTCCGGCCGTCAGAACGGTGTTCTGGTATCGGTAGAAACCGGCAAGGCGCTGACCTACTCCCTGGAAACCCTCCAGGCGCGTGGCAAGCTGTTCGTTGAACACGGTCAAGAGATCTACAACGGCCAGATCGTTGGTCTGAACAGCCGCGACAACGACATGGGCGTGAACCCAACCAAAGGCAAGAAGCTCGACAACATGCGTGCTTCGGGCAAAGACGAAACCATCGCTCTGGTTCCACCTGTTCGCTTCACCCTGGAACAGGCCCTGGAATTCATCCAGGACGACGAGCTGTGCGAAGTCACGCCTAAGTCGATCCGCCTGCGTAAGAAGATCCTGGACGAAGGCGAGCGTACCCGCGCTGCCAAGAAAGCCAAGAACTGAGTTAACTCAGGCTGAATGAAAAACGCCCCCGGTCGAAAGGCCGGGGGCGTTTTTTTATGCCTGCAGTTTGTGTGTTGTGATCGTGTGATCGTTCCCACGCTCCGCGTGGGAACTCCGCTTGGGACGCTCCGCGTCCTGCTTTCAAGAGCGGACGCAGAGCGTCCACAGCTGCATTCCCACGCAGAGCGTGGGAACGATCAAAAACTTAGAACTTGTCGAGGGTCTTGAAGTTAGTCTCGCGCACCACTTCCTTGGGCTTATACGCGCAATACCCCGGCCGCGGCCCGATTTTCGGGTGGTTGCGGCACGTATCCGGGCGCTTGTCATAAATAGTGCAAAAGCGCGTCTTACGATCCAGGTACAGGCAGTCGTTGTTGCTCATGCGCTGCAGGGTAAAAATTTCGGACTTGTTGTTGTACCGCTCGACGATGCCTTCTTTCTGCAAACGCTTGGCGATGTTCTTCGGCGGATCGCCGCGCTCGAACTCATCGACGATGCCAATGCGGATCAGGTCCTTGATCTTCACCTCCACCGGCAGCGTGCAGCAGCTGGACACGCAGCCGCCGCACATATGGGCGGAATATTTCTGCCAGGTCTCTAGACGGTCGAGTTCCGCGGCGGCGATCAGTTGAGGCTTCATCAAGGTTCCAAGGTGGGGCGTTATCCGGGCGCGCGATCATACCGGGATTGGTGGTTTTTTGAACAATATTTTGCAGGTTTCAGCTCAAAGGTTTAGCCACGGTCTGATCGGGCACGACCCCTGCATCAAATTCAGCCCATGGCGAATGAGTTAAAAAACTGCCGAACCAGCACGTCTACCGTCTGTCAGACCGACTAGGCTCTAGCAACTCCTTCAATCTCGCCCGAGGTCGCACCGATGTCTCAGGAACCGCTTGCACGAGAAGCAGAGGTAGCCGCATTCCGCGATGCTGTCTTGACCAAACTCACCTACGCGGTGGGCAAGGACCCGGATCACGCCTTCGACCATGATTGGTTCGAAGCCATTGCGCTGGCCGCCCGCGACCAGATGGTCGATCACTGGATGGACCACACGCGACGTATTTATCGCAAAGGCCAGAAGCGCGTTTATTACCTGTCCCTGGAATTTCTCATTGGCCGGTTGCTCTACGACAGCCTGAGCAACCTGGGTGTGCTGGAGATCGCTCGCGAAGCGCTGTCGGAGCTGGGCGTGGATCTGGAACGCATCCGCCTGCTGGAGCCCGACGCGGCGCTCGGCAACGGTGGCCTGGGCCGGCTGGCGGCGTGCTTTATGGAAAGCATGTCGACCCTCGGCATTGCTGGCCACGGCTATGGCATTCGTTATGAACACGGCCTGTTCCGCCAGGCCATTGTCGACGGTTGGCAGCAGGAACAGACCGAACGCTGGCTGGATTTCGGTAACCCTTGGGAATTCGAGCGCGCCGAAGTGATTTACCCGATTGGCTTTGGCGGCAGCGTCGAAACCGTTGCGGACGCCTCCGGCAAGATGATCCAGGTATGGTCGCCCAACGAAACCGTACGTGCTGTTGCCTATGACACGCCGGTCGTCGGTTGGCGCGGCGCCAGCGTCAACACCCTGCGCCTATGGCGTGCGCGGGCTGTAGAAGACCTGCATCTGGAGCGCTTCAACGCCGGTGACCACTTGGGCGCCGTCGCCGAGGTGGCCCGTGCCGAAAGCATCTCCCGAGTGCTTTACCCGGCCGACAGCACCGAAGCAGGGCAGGAACTGCGCCTGCGCCAGGAATATTTCTTCGTCTCCGCGTCCCTGCAGGATTTGCTGCGCCGCCACAAGAACATGCACGGTTCGGTGCTCAGCCTGGGCGAGCACGCCGCCATCCAGCTCAACGACACCCACCCGTCCATCGCCGTGGCCGAGTTGATGCGCCAACTGGTCGACCTGCACGATGTACCGTGGGAAGCCGCGTGGGATGTCACCGTCGAGACCCTTTCGTACACCAACCACACCTTGCTGCCCGAGGCCCTGGAAACCTGGCCTGTCGGTTTGATGGAGCGCATGCTGCCGCGGCACATGCAGATCATCTACCTGATCAACGCCCAGCACATCGACTCGCTGCGTGCCAAAGGCATCCACGACTTTGATGTCTTGCGCGCTGTGTCGCTGATCGAAGAAGACAACGGCCGCCGCGTGCGCATGGGCAACCTGGCATTCCTGGGCTCCCATAGCGTCAACGGCGTGTCCGGTTTGCATACCCAGCTAATGCGCAGCACGGTGTTCTCCGAACTGCACAAGCTCTACCCCGAGCGCATCAACAACAAAACCAACGGCATTACCTTCCGTCGCTGGTTGTACCAGGCCAACCCCAAGTTGACCGATATGCTGGTGGAAGCCCTGGGCCCGGATATTCTGGACCAGCCCGAGCAGCGTCTTATCGAGTTGGAACCCTTTGCCGAGAAACCGGCCTTCCGCAAAGCGTTCGCTGAACAGCGCCTGCACAGCAAGCGCGCACTGGCGCAGATCATCCATGAGCGCCTGGGCATTGCGATCAACCCGGCGGCGATGTTCGACGTGCAGGTCAAGCGCATCCATGAATACAAGCGCCAACTGCTCAACCTGCTGCACACTGTGGCGCTGTACCAGGCGATCCGTGCCGAGCCGGGCATCGATTGGGTGCCGCGGGTGAAGATCTTCGCGGGTAAGGCAGCGGCCAGTTATCACCAGGCCAAGCTGATCATCAAGCTGACCAACGACATCGCCCGCACCGTCAACAACGACCCGACCGTACGCGGCCTGCTCAAGGTGGTGTTCCTGCCCAACTACAACGTCAGCCTGGCGGAAAGCATCATTCCGGCAGCGGATTTGTCGGAGCAGATTTCCACGGCCGGCTTTGAGGCGTCGGGTACCAGCAACATGAAGTTCGGCCTCAACGGCGCGCTGACCATTGGCACCATGGACGGCGCCAACGTGGAGATGCACGAGCGGGTCGGCGCCGAGCACATGTTTATCTTTGGCCTCAGCGCCCAGCAGGTAGAAGCCCGCAAGCACGCCGGCGAGTTCAGCGCCGGGCCGGACATCGCCGCGTCCCATCGCTTGAACGACGTGCTGCAAGCGATCCGTGGTGGGGTATTTTCGCCGGATGACCCGGGCCGCTATGTGGGCCTGATCGATGGGCTGATCGACTACGATCGCTTCCTGGTGTGTGCCGACTTTGACGCCTACTGGGACGCGCAGGCGCGGGTCGAGGCGCATTGGCACGACTCCAAGGCCTGGTGGCGCTCGGCGGTGCTCAACACGGCGCGCATGGGCTGGTTCAGCTCTGACCGCACCATCCGCGAGTACGCCACCGAGATCTGGAAAGCCCTCGACTAACTGATACCCCTGTAGGAGCGAGCTTGCTCGCGAAGAGCTCCAACGATAACGCGTGCTTGCTGAATGAACGCGGCGCGTGTGAGTTTTTCGCGAGCAAGCTCGCTCCTGCAGAGGGCTATTGCGTTCGGTCGTGAACTCTATTGGCGTTAAATCCTCTGATTAGAGGAAATCAGCCCCGACTCGCGCTAAACTGCGCGGGTTTTTAGCCCCCCATTCTCCGGAGCCTTCCATGTCCCGCGTTACCTTGAGTCGCTATTTGATCGAGCAGACCCGCAGCAACAACACGCCTGCCGATCTGCGCTTCCTTATCGAAGTGGTGGCGCGTGCTTGCAAGGAAATCAGCCACGCCGTTTCCAAAGGCGCACTGGGCGGTGTCCTGGGCAGCATGGGCACTGAAAACGTGCAGGGCGAAGTGCAGAAGAAACTGGACGTTCTGTCCAACGAAATCCTGCTCGAAGCCAACGAATGGGGCGGCCACCTGGCCGGCATGGCGTCCGAAGAAATGGACAATGCCTACCAGATCCCAGGCAAATACCCGAAGGGCGCATACCTGCTGGTGTTCGACCCACTGGACGGTTCGTCCAACATCGACATCAACGCACCGGTCGGCACCATCTTCTCGGTACTGCGTTGCCCCAACGAATACCTGAGCCAGAACGAAGCCCTGAACGAAAAGGCTTTCCTGCAGCCAGGCACCGAGCAGGTTGCTGCCGGCTACGCGATCTACGGCCCACAGACCATGCTGGTGCTGACCCTGGGCGACGGCGTCAAGGGCTTCACCCTGGACCGTGAAATGGGCAGCTTCGTGCTGACCCACGAAGACATTTCGATTCCTGCTTCTACCCAGGAATTTGCCATCAACATGTCCAACCAGCGCCACTGGGAAGAACCGGTGAAGCGCTACGTCAACGAACTGATGGAAGGCGAAGAAGGCCCGCTGAAGAAGAATTTCAACATGCGCTGGGTGGCCGCGATGGTTGCCGACGTACACCGCATCCTGACCCGTGGTGGGCTGTTCATGTACCCACGCGACAGCCGCGAGCCGTCCAAGCCAGGCAAGCTGCGCCTGATGTACGAAGCCAACCCGATGTCGTTTTTGGTTGAACAGGCAGGCGGTGCGTCCACCGACGGCCACCAGCGCATCCTCGACATTCAGCCTGAAGGCCTGCACCAGCGTGTGGCGGTATTCCTGGGTTCGAAGGAAGAAGTTGAGCGCGTGACGGCCTATCACAAGAAGTAAGCCGTAACGAGCGGTGAGCCGCTGTATTGTGAGATGGATCACCGTTAAAGAAGCCCCGAAACGTTTCAGCGTTTTCGGGGCTTTTTTGTTTTCGCTCGTCGGGAACCAGACACCCCTTTTCCCTTCTAAGCTTCTGGCAGATACCCCAGCTGCTTTGTCTCTCCAGGAGCTTTTCCATGTCTATACGCCGTCTCGCCCTGCTGGCTTTTTGCGTGCTCTTAGCCGCTTGCAGCAAGGTCACCCAAGAAAACTACCAAAAGCTCTCGGCCGGCATGGCCAAGGCCGAGGTGGAGTCGTTGCTGGGCAAGCCAACCGATTGTTCCGGCGCACTGGGCATGTCCAGCTGCACCTGGGGCGATAAAAACAGCTTTATCAGCGTGCAGTACGCCGGTGACAAAGTTCTGATGTTTTCCGGGCAAGGCCTGAAGTAAACCGGGGCGCGAGCCTGCGGGAGAAGAAGAATGATGCGTTTTGTTTTGTTCCTTTGCGCCAGCCTGTTTTTGGCGGGCTGCGCCAGCCATTCTGGCGATGATCTGCAACCCAAGACTGCGAGCAACGTCAACCTCAAGCGTTACCAGGGCACCTGGTATGAGTTGGCCCGGTTGCCGATGTACTTCCAGCGCAACTGTGCGCAATCCGAAGCCCGCTACACCTTGCTGCCTGATGGTGACATGTCGGTTTTCAACCGCTGCCTGACGCCTGAGTGGAAGTGGCAAGAGGCCAAAGGCACGGCAACGCCGCAGGTGCCAGGCAAGACCGACAAACTGTGGGTGGAATTCAATAACTGGTTTACATCGCTGTTGCCGGGCGTTGCCAAGGGCGACTACTGGGTGCTGTATGTCAGCGATGACTACAAGACCGCCATCGTCGGCAGCCCGAGCCGTCGCTATATGTGGATCCTGTCGCGCACGCCGACGGTGAGTGCCGATACCCGCGAAGACCTGCTGAGCAGGGCGCGACAGCAAGGCTATGACACCACGCGGTTGATCTGGCGCACGTCGGATAAGCAGATGGCGAAGACGTCTCAGTAATTTGCGGCCCCTCAATCAAATGTGGGAGCTGGCTTGCCTGCGATAGCATCAACCCGGTGTAACTGAAGCGCCGAGGTGTCTGTATCGCAGGCAAGCCAGCTCCCACAGTTGTTATGGGTTGGTCGTCAGTTCAGCAAGTCCTTCAGGACCTGGGTGAATGCCCGACTGCTGTCTTCTTCGCCAGCATGATGCCCATCTCGCACCACCCATTTGCCATTGACCAGTACATCGCGCACTTGCCGATCACCACCGGCAAATAGCCAGCGGTTGAGAATTCCATCCTCACTGGCCGTCGCCAAGTACGGGTCGCTACCGTCCAGCACTATCCAGTCCGCACGCTTGCCCACTTGCAGTCGACCAATCGGCTGGCCCAGCGCTTGTGCGCCACCGTCCAGCGCAGCATCGAACAGCGTGCGACCCACCATCGGCTGATCGCTGCGATACAGGCGGTTGCGCCGTTGATCGCGCAGGCGCTGGCCGTATTCCAGCCAACGCAGTTCTTCCACCACGCTCAGTGACACATGGCTGTCGGAACCGATGCCCATGCGGCCGCCCTGAGCGAGGAAGTCCACCGCCGGAAAAATCCCATCGCCCAGGTTGGCTTCGGTGGTCAGGCACAAACCGGCAATCGCTCGGCTGTTGGCCATGCGCGTGACTTCGTCGGCATCGGCATGGGTGGCATGCACCAGGCACCAGCGATCATCCACCTCGACATTGTCATACAGCCACTGCAACGGGCGCTTGCCGCTCCAGGCCAGGCAGTCGTCGACTTCTTTTTGCTGTTCGGCGATGTGGATATGCACGGGGCAGTTTTTGTCACTGGCGCCCAGCACGGTATGGATTTGTTCGGGGGTTACGGCGCGCAGGGAGTGGAAGCACAGGCCCAGTTGCTGCGCCGGTTGTGCCGCCAGAATGGGCTGCAGGCGTGCTTGCAGGTCCAGGTAGTGTTCCGTGCTGTTGATAAACCGTCGCTGGCCTTCATTCGGCGCTTGGCCACCAAAACCCGCGTGGGTGTAGAGCACCGGCAGCAAGGTCAGGCCGATCCCGCTGCTGGCGGCCGCCTGGCTGATCTGGCGGGACAGCTCCGTACGGTCGGCATAGGGCTGGCCGCTGACATCGTGGTGCACGTAATGAAACTCGGCCACCGAGGTGTAGCCGGCCTTGAGCATTTCGATATACAGCTGGCGGGCGATGACCTGCAACTGCTCGGGATTGATCTTGCCGACCATGCGGTACATCAAGTCGCGCCAGGTCCAGAAACTATCATTGGGGTTGCCGGCCACTTCGGCCAAGCCCGCCATGGCGCGTTGGAAGGCATGGGAGTGCAGGTTCGGCATGCCCGCCAACACCGGGCCCCTGAGCCGTTCCGCGCCTTCTGCACTGGCATTGGGCTCAACCTTTGTCAGCAGGCCATCGGCGCTGACTTCAAGACGTACATCATTGGCCCATCCATTAGGCAGCAGTGCGCGTTCGGCAAAGAAAGCGGACATGATCAAGGCACCCCGGTCGTGTGTTTATTTGTATATACATATACAGACGTTTGCCTGCTCGGTAAACTCCGGCAATCTATGCATCTTTTTCCCCTGCAAGGATTCCCTGTGCCGACTCCGCCCGCCAACTCTTCGCTGGCTGCCCACATGGACGAAAGTCCGGCGCCCTTGTATGCCCGCGTCAAACAGATGATCAGCCAGCAGATCCTCAACGGCAACTGGCCGCCCCATTACCGCGTGCCGTCGGAAAGCGAGCTGGTCAGCCAGTTGGGCTTCAGCCGCATGACCATCAACCGCGCCCTGCGCGAGCTGACCGCCGAAGGCTTGTTGGTGCGTATGCAAGGCGTGGGTACCTTCGTGGCCGAGCCCAAGAGCCAGTCGGCCCTGTTTGAAGTGCACAACATCGCCGATGAAATCGCTTCCCGCGGGCATCGGCACACTTGCCAGGTCATCACCCTGGGCGAAGAAGCTGCTGGTTCCGAGCGCGCCGTCGCCTTGGAAATGCGCGAAGGCGGGCGGGTGTTCCACTCGTTGATCGTGCATTACGAGAACGACATTCCTGTGCAAATCGAAGACCGTTTCGTCAACGCTCTGGTCGCGCCGGAATACCTGCAGCAGGACTTCACCCAGCAAACCCCGTATGCCTATTTGAACCAGGTCGCGCCGTTGACTGAGGGTGAGCATGTGGTTGAGGCGATTCTCGCCGATGCCGCCGAGTGCAAGTTGTTGCAGATCGAGCCGAGCGAGCCGTGCCTGTTGATTCGCCGACGCACCTGGTCGGGTCGCCAGCCGGTGACTGCGGCGCGGTTGATCCACCCCGGTTCCCGTCACAGCCTCGAAGGACGCTTCAGTAAATGAGTGAGATCAACGTCTGGCGCGCCGCCGACTACGTACGCATGCCGTGGAAGAACGGCGGCGGCAGTACCGAAGAAGTCAGTCGCGACGCCGGCACCGGCCTGGATGGATTTGGCTGGCGTTTGTCGATTGCCGATATCGCCGAGTCGGGTGGGTTCTCCACCTTCGCCGGTTACCAGCGCGTGATTACGGTGATCAAAGGCGCCGGCATGGTGCTGACCGTAGACGGTGAGGAGCAGCGCGGGTTGTTACCGTTGCAGCCGTTCGCGTTCAAGGGCGAAAGCCAGGTGTCATGCCGTTTGATCACCGGGCCGATCCGCGACTTCAATCTTATCTATTCGCCCGAGCGTTACCATGCACGCTTGCAGTGGATGGATGGCGTGCAGCAGTTTTTCAGTACCGCGCAGACGGTGCTGGTTTTCAGCGTGGCGGACGAAGTGAAGGTGCTGGGCGAGAAGCTCGGCCACCACGATTGCCTGCAAGTGGACGGTAACACTGAACTGCTGGAAATATCGGTCACAGGCCGCTGCTGCATCATCGAACTGACCGCACGCGGTTAAAAACTGTGGGAGCTGGCTTGCCTGCGATAGCGGTGTATCAGCCTAGGATGTGCTGACTGACACACCGCTATCGCAGGCAAGCCAGCTCCCACATTTGTTTGTGCGCTGTTCCCAAGACCGCGCACCAATTTGTTACCGAACGCCCCAGCGTGACGCAAAGCCACGCTGTCGTGACAAATCCTCTTTGCTGTAAAACGCCTCCGTAAGAAATTTCATCAAACCTCCAAGCCTTGATTATCAAGGCTTGCGCGCGCCTTTGGAAAAAATCTGCGAGGCTCATTTCAAAAGTTGGCCGCTCGATTGCATATGCTTGTACATACAAGTAAAGATGTGTGCGTAAGACTTCGCACCATCCATGTTCGCGCATCGATCGCCGAGGAGTCCTAGCTGTGACCAAGCCTACAAAATACCGTGACGTCGAAATCCGCGCCGCCCGCGGTAACAAGCTCACCGCCAAAAGCTGGCTGACCGAAGCGCCGCTGCGCATGCTGATGAACAACCTCGACCCGCAAGTGGCCGAGAATCCCAAAGAATTGGTGGTGTACGGCGGTATCGGCCGTGCGGCGCGCAACTGGGAGTGCTACGACCAGATCGTCGAGAGCCTCACCAATCTGAACGACGACGAAACCCTGCTGGTGCAATCCGGTAAGCCGGTCGGCGTGTTCAAGACCCACAGCAACGCCCCGCGCGTGTTGATTGCCAACTCCAACCTGGTACCGCACTGGGCCAGTTGGGAGCATTTCAACGAACTGGATGCCAAGGGCCTGGCCATGTACGGCCAGATGACCGCCGGCAGCTGGATCTACATCGGCAGCCAGGGCATCGTTCAAGGCACCTACGAAACCTTCGTGGAAGCCGGCCGCCAGCATTACAACAGCGACCTGACCGGTCGCTGGGTGCTCACCGCCGGCCTCGGCGGCATGGGCGGCGCGCAGCCACTGGCCGCGACCCTGGCCGGCGCCTGCTCGCTGAACATCGAGTGCCAGCAAGTCAGCATCGACTTCCGCCTGAGCAGCCGCTACGTCGACGAGCAGGCCACCGACCTCGACGACGCCCTGGCGCGTATCGCCAAGTACACCAAGGAAGGCAAGGCCATCTCCATCGCCCTGCTGGGCAACGCCGCAGAGATCCTGCCGGAACTGGTCAAGCGCGGCGTGCGCCCGGACATGGTCACCGACCAGACCAGCGCCCACGACCCACTCAACGGCTACCTGCCGGCCGGCTGGACCTGGGACGAATACCGCGCTCGCGCCAAGACCGAGCCGGCCGCCGTGATCAAGGCCGCCAAGCAGTCGATGGCCGTCCACGTCAAAGCCATGCTCGAATTCCAGAAGCAAGGCATCCCGACCTTCGACTACGGCAACAACATCCGCCAGATGGCCCAGGAAGAGGGCGTGGAAAACGCGTTCGACTTCCCAGGTTTCGTACCGGCTTACATCCGCCCACTGTTCTGCCGTGGCATCGGCCCGTTCCGTTGGGCGGCGCTGTCCGGCGACCCGCAAGACATCTACAAGACCGACGCCAAAGTCAAAGAACTGATCCCGGACGATGCCCACCTGCACAACTGGCTGGACATGGCCCGCGAGCGCATCAGCTTCCAGGGCCTGCCGGCACGTATCTGCTGGGTCGGCCTGGGCCAGCGTGCCAAGTTGGGCCTGGCGTTCAACGAAATGGTGCGCAGCGGCGAGCTGTCCGCGCCGGTCGTGATCGGCCGTGATCACCTGGACTCCGGCTCGGTCGCCAGCCCGAACCGCGAAACCGAAGCCATGCAGGACGGCTCCGACGCTGTGTCCGACTGGCCACTGCTCAACGCCTTGCTCAACACCGCGAGCGGCGCCACCTGGGTCTCGCTGCACCACGGTGGCGGCGTGGGCATGGGCTTCTCCCAGCACTCGGGGATGGTGATTGTCTGCGACGGTACTGACGAAGCGGCCGAGCGGATTGCCCGCGTGCTGCACAACGACCCGGCGACCGGGGTGATGCGTCATGCGGATGCGGGTTACCAGATCGCTGTCGACTGCGCCAAGGAACAAGGCCTGAACCTGCCGATGATCAAGTAACTCAATGTGGGGTGGGCTTGTGTGGCGAGCAAGCTTGCTTGCGCTGGGGTGCGAAGCAGCCCCAAAAAGCCGGCTCCAGCTTCGCTGTCGAACGGGAGCAAGCTCCCTCGCCACAGCAAGCCAGCGCCCACAGAAGAGCAAGATGCATACAAAACAATCCATCAGAGGTTGAACAACATGGCTGCAAACGACACCACCCCGTTGATCGAGAAACGTTCGATCGACTACATCCCGGAAGCGGAAAGACATGGTCGTCTATTCAGTCAATTCACCCTGTGGATGGGTGCCAACCTGCAGATCACTGCGATTGTTACCGGGGCGTTGGCCGTGGTGCTGGGCGGTGATGTGTTCTGGTCGTTGATCGGCTTGCTCATCGGTCAATTGATCGGCGGTGGCGTCATGGCGCTGCATGCGGCGCAAGGGCCCAAGCTTGGCCTGCCGCAGATGATTTCCAGCCGGGTGCAGTTCGGCGTGTATGGGGCGGCCATTCCGATTGTGCTGGTGTGCTTGATGTACTTGGGTTTCACCGCCACCGGTACCGTGTTGTCGGGCCAGGCGCTGGGCCAGTTGTTCGGGGTCAGCGACAGCGTCGGCATCCTGATCTTCGCCAGTGTCATCGTGCTGGTCACGGTGCTGGGTTACCGAGTGATCCACTTCATCGGCCGGGTTGCCAGCCTGATTGGCGTGGTTGCCTTTGTGTACCTGTTCAGCCGCCTGATGAGCCAGACCGACGTTGGCGCGCTCCTGCAGATCCGCCACTTCAGCTGGAGCAGTTTCCTGCTGGCCGTGTCGCTGGCGGCCTCTTGGCAGATTGCGTTCGGCCCTTACGTGGCGGATTACTCGCGTTACCTGCCGAGCCACACGTCATCGGTTAAAACCTTTCTCGCTGCTGGCGCAGGCTCAGTCATCGGGGCCCAAGTGGCGATGGTCCTCGGCGTGTTTGCCGCGGCCATGTCCAACGGGCAGTTTGCCGGTCACGAGGTGGCGTACATCGTTGGCTTGAGCGGCACGGGGGCCACCGCTGCGTTGCTGTATTTCAGCATCGCGTTCGGCAAGGTCACCATCTCGACGCTCAATTCCTACGGCAGCTTCATGTGCATCGCCACTATCATCAGCGGCTTTCGTGGGCGTCTGGAGGTCACGCGTCTGCAGCGTCTGGTGTTCGTGTTGATGATCGTCGGCACGGCCACGCTGATCGCGTTGCTCGGCCAACATTCGTTCCTCGGTGCATTCAAGTCGTTCATCCTGTTCCTGTTGGCGTTCTTTACGCCCTGGAGCGCGATCAACCTGGTGGATTACTACTGCATCACCCGCGAGCGTTATGACGTGCCGGCGCTGGCCGACCCGAACGGTCGCTACGGCCGCTGGAACCTGCTGGGCATCAGCGTCTATGTGTTCGGCGTACTGGTGCAGTTGCCGTTCATCTCCACCAAGTTCTACACCGGTCCCCTGGTGGCCGCGCTGGGTGATGTGGATATCTCCTGGATCATCGGCCTGGTACTGCCGGCGGCCCTGTATTACGTGTGTGCGAAAAAATGGCACGGCACGGTACCCGATCACCTGATCCTGCCAAAAGAGCAGGGCGCTTCACCCATAACAAACGAGCTGGCTGCACAAGCCTGATGGGACGTGGACAGGGCAGGACGCCTACTGACTGCCGTAATCCATTTCAAGATTGGGAGCGTCACAACAATGACTATGAATAAGACCTTGCTGGCTACTTTGTTCGCGGCTGGCTTGCTGGCAAGTGCCGGCGCCCAGGCGGCCGGTTGGTGCGAGTCGGGTAAACCGGTGAAATTCGCCGGCCTGAATTGGGAAAGCGGCATGTTGCTCACCGACATCCTGCAAACCGTGCTGGAAAAAGGCTACGACTGCAAAACCGACAGCTTGCCGGGCAATTCCATCACCATGGAAAACGCCCTGGGCAGCAACGACATCCAAGTGTTCGCCGAGGAGTGGGTAGGCCGCAGCGAGGTCTGGAACAAAGCCGAGAAGGCCGGCAAAGTTGTGGGCGTCGGTGCCCCGGTGGTGGGCGCGGTCGAAGGCTGGTACGTGCCGCGCTATGTGATCGAAGGCGACGCCAAGCGCAAGCTGGAAGCCAAGGCGCCGGACCTGAAAAACATCGCCGACCTGGGCAAGTACGCCTCGGTGTTCAAGGACCAGGAAGAGCCGTCCAAAGGCCGCTTCTACAACTGCCCGGCCGGCTGGACCTGCGAGCTGGACAACAGCGAAATGCTCAAGAGCTACGGCCTGGAAAGCACCTACACCAACTTCCGCCCGGGCACCGGCCCGGCGCTGGATGCGGCGGTGCTGTCGAGCTACAAGCGCGGCGAGCCGATCCTGTTCTACTACTGGTCACCCACACCGCTGATGGGCCAGGTCGACCTGGTCAAGTTGGAAGAGAAGCCCGGCGTGGACAAAACCGTGAGCATCAAGGTCGGCCTCTCCAAGACTTTCCACGAACAAGCCCCGGAGCTGGTGGCCGTGCTGGAAAAGGTCAACCTGCCCATCGACCTGCTGAACCAGAACCTGGGCCGCATGGCCAAGGAGCGGATCGAGTCGCCGAAACTGGCGAAAATATTCCTCAAGGAACATCCTGAAGTCTGGCACGCCTGGGTGAGCGAAGACGCAGCCAAGAAAATCGACGCGGCCTTGTAGGTCAAGTGTGCACGGCTACCCTCAAGGGTGGCCGGGCGGCTGGCCACAACCCACTGGATCGAGAGCACGATATGTTTCCTGAGAGCTTTACCTTTTCCATCGCCGACTGGGTCAACGGTTGGGTGGACGCACTGGTCACCAACTACGGCGATGTGTTCCGGCACATCTCCGATACGCTGCTGTGGACCATCGTCAACCTGGAAGGCCTGCTGCGCGCAGCGCCCTGGTGGCTGATGCTGGCCATCGTCGGGGGCATCGCCTGGCACGCCACACGCAAGGTGGTGACCACGGCGGTGATCGTCGGTTTGCTGTTCCTGGTGGGCGCCGTTGGCCTGTGGGACAAGCTGATGCAAACCCTGGCATTGATGATGGTGGCCACGGTGATTTCGGTGTTGATCGGCATCCCCCTGGGTATCTTGTCGGCGCGCAGTAATCGCCTGCGTTCGGTGCTGATGCCGCTGCTGGACATCATGCAAACCATGCCCAGCTTCGTGTACCTGATCCCGGTGCTGATGCTGTTCGGCCTGGGCAAGGTCCCGGCGATTTTCGCTACGGTGATCTACGCCGCGCCGCCGCTGATTCGCCTGACAGACCTGGGTATTCGCCAGGTCGATGGCGAGGTCATGGAAGCCATCAACGCCTTCGGCGCCAACCGCTGGCAGCAACTGTTCGGCGTGCAATTGCCGCTGGCGCTGCCAAGCATCATGGCCGGGATCAACCAGACCACCATGATGGCGCTGTCGATGGTGGTGATCGCCTCGATGATCGGTGCCCGTGGCTTGGGTGAAGACGTACTCGTCGGCATCCAGACCCTCAACGTCGGCCGCGGCCTTGAAGCCGGGCTGGCGATCGTGATTCTTGCAGTGGTCATCGACCGCATTACCCAGGCTTATGGCCGCCCACGGCATGAGGCGAGCAAATGACGACTGTCAGCAAAATCGAAGTCAAAAACGTCTTCAAGATTTTCGGCGCACGCGCCAAGGATGCGCTGGCCATGGTCGGCCAGGGCAAGACCAAAGACCACGTACTGGCCGAGACCGGTTGCGTGGTCGGCGTCAATGACTTGTCCCTGAGCATCGGCACCGGTGAGATCTTTGTGATCATGGGCTTGTCGGGTTCGGGCAAATCCACCCTGGTACGCCACTTCAACCGCCTGATCGACCCCACCAGCGGCGCGATCCTGGTGGATGGCGAAGACATCCTGCAACTGGACATGGAAGCCCTGCGCCAATTCCGTCGGCACAAGATCAGCATGGTGTTCCAGAGCTTCGGCCTGCTGCCGCACAAGAGCGTGCTCGACAACGTTGCCTACGGCCTGAAAGTGCGTGGCGAAACCAAGCAGGTCTGCGCCGAACGTGCGTTGCACTGGATCGAAACCGTGGGCCTCAAAGGCTACGAAAACAAATACCCGCACCAGCTGTCCGGTGGCATGCGCCAGCGCGTGGGCCTGGCCCGCGCCTTGGCGGCCGACACCGACATCATCCTGATGGACGAAGCCTTCAGCGCCCTCGACCCGTTGATCCGCGCCGAGATGCAGGACCAATTGCTCGAACTGCAAAAGACCCTGCACAAGACCATCGTGTTCATCACCCACGATCTCGACGAGGCCGTGCGCATCGGCAACCGCATTGCGATCCTCAAGGACGGCAAGCTGATCCAGGTCGGCACGCCGCGAGAGATTCTGCACTCGCCGGCGGATGAGTATGTGGACCGCTTTGTTCAGCGGCGGGCGGCGGTGGTCTGATCCGGGCTTGAACGTTCTCACGCTCCGCGTGGGAACGCATTTCGTGACGCTCCGCGTCACTTGGGGGGACGCAGAGCGTCCCAGGCGGCGTACCCACGCAGAGCGTGGGAACGATCAATGCTGCCTAAGAATTGAAGAAGGTATGAAGATGTCCCAGGCAACCAAAATCATCATCGCCGACACCCCCATGCGCTGGCAGGACGTCACCGCCGTCGCCCGCCACGGCGCCATGCTCGAACTGTCGGGCCACGCCTGGGCGCGTATCGACAATGCCCAGGCCATCGTGCAGCGCATCGTCGCCAGCGGCGAGCGTGCCTATGGTGTCAACACCGGCCTGGGCGCGTTGTGCAACGTCTCGCTCAAGACCGAGCAACTGAGCCAACTGTCGCGCAATACGCTGTTGAGCCACGCCTGCGGCGTCGGCCCGGTGCTCAGCGATGAGCAAACCCGTGCGATCATCTGCGCGGCGATCATCAACTACAGCCACGGCAAATCCGGCCTGCATCCGCAGGTGGTGCACGCGCTGCTGGCGCTGCTCAACCACGGCATCACCCCGCAAGTACCGTCCCAAGGCTCGGTGGGGTATCTGACCCACATGGCCCATATCGGCGTGGCCCTGCTGGGCGTTGGTAATGTGAGTTATCGCGGCCAGATCGTCACGGCGCAACACGCGTTGCAGGCTGAAGGATTGCAGCCGGTGGTGCTCGGCGCCAAAGACGGCCTGTGCCTGGTCAATGGCACGCCGTGCATGACCGGCCTGAGCTGCCTGGCCCTGGCCGACGCGCATCACTTGCTGCAGTGGGCCGACGTGATCGGTGCCATGAGCTTCGAAGCCCAGCGCGGCCAGATTGACGCCTTTGACGAAGCCATCATCGCCCTCAAGCCGCACCCGGGCATGCAGCACGTAGGTATCAACCTGCGTGCCCTGATCGACGGCAGTGAGGTGATTGCCAGCAGCAAAGGTATTCGCACCCAGGACGCCTTGAGCATTCGCTCGATTCCGCAGATTCACGGCGCGGCCCGCGACCAGGTAGAACACGCCACGCGCCAGATCGAGACCGAACTCAACAGCGCCACCGACAACCCGCTGGTGCTGGGCACGCCGGATAATTACCGCGTGGTGTCCCAGGCCAACCCTCACGGGCAGTCCGTCGCGTTGGCGGCCGACATGCTCGCCATCGCCATGGCCGAGATCGGTTCGGTGGCCGAGCGTCGCCTGGATCGCCTGGTCAACCCGCATGTCAGCGGCCTGCCAGCCTTCCTGGTGAGCAACCCGGGCGTCAACTCCGGAATGATGATCGTGCAGTACGTCGCCGCGTCCCTGTGCGGGCAAAACCGTCAGCTGGCGCAACCGGCGGTGCTCGACAACTTCGTCACCTCGGGCCTGCAGGAAGACCACTTGAGCATGGGCACCAACGCCGCGCTCAAGTTGCACCAGGTGCTGGCCAACGTCACCCAGATTCTTGCCATCGAGTACCTGCTGGCGGCCCAGGCTTTCGAGTTTCTCAAGGACCAGCGCTTCGGCGCCGGTACCGACCGCGCCTGGCGTTTGCTGCGCGAAGTGGTCCCTGCGTATGAACAGGACCGCTGGCTGGCGCCGGATATTGCCGCCGCTGCCCTATTGCTTAAAGACACTGCTTTACCGAATTTGCACTGAACACCTAAGAACAATTCACAAGGAGTATGAATGTGACTGCGCTAAACCTGATTCCAGGCCAACTGAGCCTCGCCCAACTGCGTGCCATCTACCAGCAGCCAGTAACCCTCAGCCTGGATGACAGCGCCTCGGCCCAGATCGAAGCCAGCGTTGCCTGCGTGGAGCAGATTCTCGCCGAGAACCGCACCGCCTACGGCATCAACACCGGTTTTGGCCTGTTGGCATCGACCCGCATCGCCAGCGAAGACCTGGAAAACCTCCAGCGTTCCCTGGTGCTGTCCCACGCCGCCGGCGTCGGTGAGCCGATCAGCGATGCACTGGTGCGACTGGTCATGGTGCTCAAGGTCAACAGCCTGAGCCGTGGCTTCTCCGGGATTCGTCGCCAGGTGATCGACGCGCTGATCGCGCTGATCAACGCCGAGGTGTACCCGCACATTCCGCTCAAGGGGTCAGTGGGTGCTTCCGGTGACCTGGCGCCGCTGGCGCACATGTCCCTGGTACTGCTTGGCGAAGGCAAGGCGCGTTACAAGGGCGAATGGCTGGAAGCCACCGAGGCACTGAAAATCGCCGGCCTCACGCCGCTGACCCTGGCCGCCAAAGAAGGCCTGGCGCTGCTCAACGGCACCCAGGTGTCCACGGCCTATGCCCTGCGTGGCCTGTTCGAAGGCGAAGACCTGTTCGCCGCTGCCCTCGCTTGCGGCGGCCTCACTGTGGAAGCGGTACTGGGTTCGCGTTCGCCGTTCGATGCGCGTATTCATGCGGCGCGTGGCCAGCGTGGCCAGATCGACTCGGCAGCGGCCTATCGTGACCTGCTCGGTGAGAGCAGCCAGGTGTCCCAATCGCACCAGAACTGCGACAAGGTTCAAGACCCGTATTCCCTGCGTTGCCAGCCACAGGTCATGGGCGCGTGCCTGACTCAATTGCGCCAGGCCGCCGAGGTGCTGGTGGTAGAAACCAACGCAGTGTCGGATAACCCGTTGGTCTTTGCCGCCGAAGGCGATGTGATTTCCGGTGGCAACTTCCACGCCGAACCCGTAGCCATGGCCGCCGATAACATGGCGCTGGCCATTGCCGAAATCGGCTCCCTGAGCGAGCGCCGGATCTCGTTGATGATGGACAAGCACATGTCGCAACTGCCGCCGTTTCTGGTGGGCAATGGCGGGGTGAACTCCGGCTTCATGATCGCCCAGGTGACCGCCGCCGCGCTCGCCAGCGAGAACAAGGCGCTGGCCCATCCCCATAGCGTCGACAGCTTGCCGACTTCGGCCAACCAGGAAGACCACGTGTCCATGGCCCCGGCTGCGGGCAAGCGTTTGTGGGAAATGGCCGAGAACACCCGGGGCATCCTCGCGGTGGAATGGCTCGCGGCGTGCCAGGGCCTGGACCTGCGCGACGGCCTGAAGACCTCGCCCAAGCTGGAAAAAGCCCGTGGCATCCTGCGCGACAAGGTGGCGTTCTATGACAAGGACCGCTTCTTCGCCCCGGACATCAACGCCGCCAGCGAACTGCTCGCCAGCCGCTGCCTGAATGAGCTGGTGCCGGCCAAGTTGCTGCCAAGCCTCTGACCGGGACTCGGTCTGTGCCTGATCATTCCCACGCTCCGCGTGGGAATGCATCCTGTGACGCTCTGCGTCACCGCTCTAAAAGCGGACGCGGAGCGTCCAGGTCGGAGTTCCCACGCCGAGCGTGGGAACGATCTTCTCCTCATAAGAATAATTAGGGACGAGAAATGCACCAGCCAGAAAAAGGTTTGAAACGCGGGCTCAACGCCCGACATATTCGCTTCATGGCCCTCGGTTCCGCGATCGGCACCGGGCTGTTCTATGGCTCTGCCTCCGCCATCCAAATGGCCGGTCCTGCCGTGCTGCTGGCCTACCTGATCGGCGGCGCTGCTGTATTCATGGTGATGCGCGCCCTCGGTGAGATGGCCGTGCACAACCCGGTGTCTGGCTCCTTCGGCCACTACGCCAGCACCTACCTGGGGCCCATGGCCGGGTTTATCCTCGGCTGGACCTACGCCTTTGAAATGATCATCGTCTGCCTCGCCGACGTCACCGCGTTCGGCATCTACATGGGCTTCTGGTTTCCCGAAGTGGCCCGTTGGGTCTGGGTGCTGGGCATCGTATTCCTGATCGGCGGCCTGAACCTGTGCAACGTCAAAGTCTTTGGCGAGATGGAGTTCTGGCTGTCGTTGCTCAAGGTCGGTGCCATTGTGGCGATGATCCTCGGCGGTTTTGGCATCATGCTGTTTGGTATTCACTCGGCAGGCGAAACCCAGGCCAGTGGCTTGAGCAATCTGTGGGCCCACGGCGGCTTCATGCCCAACGGCATCGGTGGGCTGATCGCCTCGTTTGCGGTGGTGATGTTTGCCTTTGGTGGCATCGAAATCATCGGCATCACCGCCGGTGAAGCCAAGGACCCACAGCGGGTGATCCCCAAGGCGATCAACGCTGTGCCGCTGCGTATCCTGCTGTTCTACGTGCTCACCCTGTTCGTGTTGATGGCCATCTACCCGTGGCCGCAGATCGGCAGCCAGGGCAGCCCGTTCGTGCAGATCTTCAGCAACCTGGGGATTGGCTCGGCGGCGACCATCCTCAACATCGTGGTGATCTCGGCGGCGGTGTCGGCGATCAACAGCGACATTTTCGGCGCCGGGCGCATGATGTACGGCCTGGCTCAACAAGGGCAGGCGCCCAAGGGCTTCGCGCAATTGTCCAAACAAGGCGTGCCATGGATGACCGTGGTGGTCATGGGCGCCGCCTTGCTCGGCGGTGTGGTACTCAACTACCTGATCCCGGAAAACGTGTTCCTGCTGATCGCCTCGATTGCCACCTTCGCCACCGTGTGGGTATGGCTGATGATCCTGTTTACCCAGGTCGCCATGCGCCGCTCGATGACCAAGGCGCAGATCGCCGAACTGAAATTCCCGGTACCGTTCTGGCCTTATGCGCCGGCGGCGGCCATTGTGTTCATGCTGTTTGTGTTTGGTGTACTCGGTTACTTCCCGGATACCCAGGCGGCGTTGATGGTAGGCGCCGTGTGGATCGTGCTGCTGATCATCGCCTACTGGCTGTGGGTCAAGCCTGCCGCCGGGCAAACGGCCAAGGTCGATTACGACCCGGTTTTGTCTCATCGATAACTTAGGGAGGCGTTGATGAAAACGCTTTGGCAACACTGCCACGTCGCAACCATGGCCAACGGCAAATACTCGATCATCGAGGATGCCGCCATGGTGACTGCCGGCTCGCTCATCGAGTGGGTCGGCCCCCGCAGCCAGGCGCCAACCGCGGATTACGCCCAGGTGCATGACCTGCAAGGCGCGTGGGTCACTCCCGGGCTGATCGATTGCCACACCCATACGGTGTTCGGTGGCAATCGCAGCGGCGAATTCGAGCAGCGCCTCGAAGGTGTCAGCTACGCCGAGATCGCGGCCAAGGGCGGCGGCATTGCCAGCACTGTGCGCGCAACCCGTGCGGCGAGCGAAGATGAGCTGTTCTTGTGCGCTGAAAAGCGCCTGCGCAGTTTGCTGCGTGACGGCGTGACCACGGTGGAAATCAAGTCCGGCTACGGCCTGGACCTGGCCAACGAACGCAAGATGTTGCGCGTGGTCCGGCGCCTGGGTGAAGCGCTGCCGGTCAGCGTGCGCGCCACCTGCCTGGCCGCCCACGCGTTACCGCCGGAGTACAAGGACCGCGCCGACGATTACATCGAGCACATCTGCAGCCAGATGCTGCCGGCCCTGGCCGCTGAGGGGTTGGTGGATGCGGTCGATGCCTTCTGTGAATACCTGGCATTTTCCCCCGAGCAGGTTGAGCGGGTATTCAAGGTCGCCCAGCAACTTGGCTTGCCGGTGAAGCTGCACGCCGAGCAACTCTCGTCGTTGCATGGCTCAAGCCTGGCGGCGCGCTACCACGCGTTGTCGGCCGACCACCTGGAATTCATGACTGAAGAAGACGCCATCGCCATGGCTGCGGCCGGTACCGTCGCCGTGCTATTGCCGGGCGCGTTCTACTTCCTGCGTGAAACCCAGTTGCCGCCCATGGATGCCCTGCGCAAACACGGCGTGAAGATCGCCATCGCCAGCGACCTCAACCCCGGCACTTCACCGGCGCTGTCGGTGCGGCTGATGCTGAACATGGCCTGCACCCTGTTCCGCATGACCCCGGAAGAAGCCCTGGCCGGCGCCACGCAACACGCGGCCACCGCGTTGGGCCTGGGCGATACCCATGGTTCCCTGGAAGTGGGCAAGGTCGCGGATTTTGTCGCCTGGCAGATCGATCGCCCCGCCGACCTGGCCTACTGGCTGGGTGGCGAACTGGATAAACGCGTCGTGCGCCACGGCGTCGACGTCACTGTTTGAGAGGATGCAGTTGTGGATAAGGTTCTGACATTCAAACAAGGCCGCGTGCCGCTGCTGATCAGCATGCCCCACGCCGGCCTGCGGCTCACCCCTGCGGTGGAGGCCGGGTTGATAACCGAGGCGCAAAGCCTGCCGGATACCGATTGGCATATTCCGCTGTTGTATGACTTTGCCGAAGAGCTGGGCGCCAGCACCCTGGCGGCGGAGTACTCGCGGTTTGTCATCGACCTCAACCGGCCCTCCGACAACGCGCCGCTGTATGCCGGTGCTACTACCGGCCTGTACCCAGAGACGCTGTTCGATGGCGTGCCGTTGTTCCGTGAAGGGCAAACGCCCTCCGAGGAGGAGCGGGCCAGTTACCTGCAAAAAATCTGGGGTCCGTACCACCGTCAACTGCAGGAAGAACTGGCACGCCTCAAGGCCGAGTTCGGCTACGCGCTGCTGTTCGACGCGCACTCGATCCGCTCGGTGATCCCGCACCTGTTTGACGGCAAATTGCCGGACTTCAATTTGGGTACCTTCAACGGCGCTGCGTGCGACCCGCAGCTGGCCAGCCAGCTGGAAGCCATCTGCGCTCAGCATCCGCAATATACCCATGTGCTGAACGGGCGCTTCAAGGGCGGCCATATCACCCGTCACTACGGCAACCCGGCGCAGGATATTCATGCGGTGCAGCTGGAGTTGTGCCAGAGCACCTATATGGAGGAGTTCGAGCCGTTCCGTTATCGCCATGATTTGGCCGAGCCGACGCAGGTGGTGTTGAGGCAGTTGCTGGAAGGGCTGTTGGCTTGGGGGCAGAAGCACTACCGGTAATTGTTGGTGCTGCTGCAATAGCTTTCGCGAGCAAGCCCGCTTGACCGCGCTCTATCATGAGAATGCGCTCGAAATGTGGGAGCTGGCTTGCCTGCGACAACGGGGGTTCAGCAACACTTTTATCAACTGACACACCGCCATCCCGGCAAAGGGCTGGCCCACGGTTGTTTGCGGGCACGCGGCCAGGTGCCGGAGGTGGATCGGCTGTATGACTATCTGCTTGGTTACCTGAGGCGCGAACTGCTGACACAGGTCTAAGTGCTCAAGGACATGCTCATTGCACAATTCGGGTTTATGATGCCAGACGGCAAAATAATAGACGTCCCCCCAGGGATGAACCCGACACCCTACGGAGCACGCAATGCAGACTTGGTACCCGCAGATCAAACCCTACGCCCGGCACGATCTGGCTGTCGATGACACCCACACCCTGTACGTCGATGAAAGTGGCTCCCCCGAAGGCTTGCCTGTCGTGTTCATCCATGGAGGCCCCGGCTCCGGTTGCGACGCCCAGAGCCGCTGCTATTTCGACCCGAACCTCTACCATATTGTCACCTTCGACCAGCGTGGCTGCGGCCGCTCTACGCCAAGGGCCAGTCTCGAGAACAACACCACCTGGGATCTGGTCGCCGACCTTGAGCGCATCCGCGAGCACCTGGGCATCGACAAATGGGTGCTGTTCGGCGGTTCCTGGGGTTCGACCCTGGCCCTGGCCTACGCGCAAACCCACCCCGAGCGCGTGCATGGCCTGATCGTGCGCGGCATCTTCCTCGCCCGCCCGCAGGATATTCGCTGGTTCTACCAGGAGGGCGCGAGCCGCCTGTTCCCGGACTACTGGCAGGACTATGTGGCACCCATCCCGGTGGAAGAGCGCCACGATATGATTGCCGCTTACCACAAGCGCCTGACCGGCAACGACCAGATCGCCCAGATGCATGCGGCCAAAGCCTGGTCGGGCTGGGAAGGCCGTATGTTGGGCCTGTGCCCGAGCCCGCAGCATGTGGAACGGTTTTCCGAGCCGCAGCGCGCCTTGTCCATCGCACGTATCGAATGCCATTACTTCACCAACAACTCCTTCCTGGAACCCAACCAGCTGATTCGCGATATGCACAAGATCGCCCATCTGCCTGGCGTCATCATCCATGGCCGCTACGATATGATCTGCACGCTGGATAACGCTTGGGAGCTGCATCAGGCCTGGCCCAACAGCGAGTTGCAGGTGATCCGCGAAGCAGGGCACGCGGCGTCCGAGCCGGGCATCACCGACGCACTGGTGCGTGCGACCGGCGAAATGGCCCGGCGCCTGCTCGACCTGCCGCCTGAAGAAGCATGAAGGGCTTGTTGCAGCGGGTGCGTGGCGCCCGGGTTGAGGTCGCAGGGGAGGTGATAGGCTCGATTGACCAGGGTTTGCTGGTGCTGGTGGCCGTCGAGCCTTCAGATACGCCCGAAAGCGCCGACAAACTGCTGCACAAGCTGCTTAACTATCGGGTGTTCAGTGACGAGGAGGGCAAGATGAACCTGTCCCTCAAGGACATCGGCGGCGGTTTGCTGCTGGTGTCGCAGTTCACCCTGGCGGCGGATACCAAAAGCGGGCTACGGCCCAGCTTCTCCACAGCGGCTCCTCCGGCCCTGGGAGCGGCGCTTTTTGAGCACTTGTTGTTACAAGCGCAACAATTGCATGGCAAGGTGGCGTCGGGGCGTTTTGGCGCGGATATGCAGGTGCACTTGGTCAATGATGGCCCTGTGACCTTCCTCTTACAGACATGAATGTATGAAAAACGACGTTAATGCCTAAAAACGCAGGGTTTCGCTACAAATACTTCACTGTCCCTGATGCGTTGTCTCGCGGGCTACTAGATAATCGCGCGCTACGGGGATCAGCGTTGTTTGGTCCATTTTTGACTTAGGTAGAGCCTTGTCCGACAACCGCATGGGGAATCATTTCGCCCCAGAGGAGTCGGAACATTGCTCGCCAACCTGGCATATAGATAGCTGGCCGTTGGTTTTTTGATCTGTTTTCGGCGAGGGTTGCTCGTGATTGTTAGTCCCTGTAATGCACCAAAATTGTCTGCCAAACGGTTACGAAACGCACTGGTGACGGGCTCTGCCCTGTTTTGCCTGTTCGGCGCGGGTCAACTGTGGGCGTTCAGTCTGGATGATGTGTCGGCCAAGGCAAAAGAGCTGGCTGGGCAGAAATACGAAGCTCCGCGCAGCAATTTGCCGAACGAATTCCGCGAAATGAAATTCGCTGACTACCAGAAGATTCGTTTCCGCAATGAAAAAGCCGAGTGGGCCGATCAGAACACCCCGTTCAAGCTGTCCTTCTATCACCAGGGGATGCATTTCGACACCCCGGTGAAAATCAACGAAGTCACCGCCGACAGCGTGCATGAAATCAAGTACGACCCGACGCGTTTCGATTTCGGCGACGTGAAATTTGATCCTAAAGCCACCGAACAGCTGGGTTACGCCGGTTTCCGTGTGCTTTTCCCGATCAACAAGGCCGACAAGCAAGACGAAATCATGACCATGCTCGGCGCCAGCTATTTCCGCGTCGTGGGCAAGGATCAGGTGTACGGCTTGTCTGCCCGTGGCATGGCGATCGACACCGCGTTGCCGTCTGGCGAAGAATTCCCGCGTTTCACCGAGTTCTGGATCGAGCGTCCAAAGCCGGGTGACAAGCACCTGGTGATTTTCGCGCTGCTGGATTCGCCACGCGCCACTGGCGCTTATCGCCTGATCCTGCGTCCTGGCACCGACACCGTAGTGGACGTCAAATCCCAGATGTTCCTGCGTGACAAGGTCAGCAAGCTGGGCGTTGCGCCGTTGACCTCGATGTTCCTGTTCGGCGCCAACCAGCCGTCCAAGGTCCTCAACTACCGCCGCGAGCTCCACGATTCCAGCGGCCTGTCGATTCACGCCGGCAATGGCGAGTGGATCTGGCGTCCGCTGAACAACCCTAAACATCTGTCGGTCAGCAACTTCAGCGTCGAGAACCCGCGTGGGTTCGGCCTGCTGCAACGTGGCCGCAACTTCAGCCACTACGAAGACCTGGACGACAACTACGACAAGCGCCCAAGCGCCTGGATCGAGCCTGAAGGTGACTGGGGCAAAGGCTCTGTCGACCTGGTCGAGATCCCGACCGCCGATGAAACCAACGACAACATCGTGGCGTTCTGGAGCCCGGCCGAACTGCCGGAAGTCGGCAAGCCGCTGGACGTGGCCTACCGCCTGCACTGGACACTGGACGACGCGGCCTTCCATTCGCCGGACAGTGCCTGGGTCAAGCAGACCCTGCGCTCCACGGGTGATGTGAAGCAATCGAACCTGATCCGTCAGCCGGATGGCAGCGTGGCCTACCTGGTGGACTTCGAGGGCCCGTCCCTGAAGAAACTGCTGCCGGACGCCCCGGTGCGTAGCCAGGTGAGTGTGGGTGATAACGCTGAACTGGTTGAAAACAGCGTGCGCTACAACGAACACACCAAAGGCTGGCGCCTGACCCTGCGTATGAAGATCAAGGACGCAAGCAAGCCGACCGAAATGCGCGCGGCACTGGTGCAGGATATCGTGCAGCCTGAGGCTGAGTCGGTTTCCAACCATGTGCTCAAGGCCGATAAAGTCTTGGCCAAGCAGCATGAGAAACAGGCCAAGAAAGACGCCAAGGACAAGGAAGCCAAACAGCCTGAGGCTGCCCCAGCCACGCCGGAGCCGATCAAGACCGAGCAAGTCCTGACCGAAACCTGGAGCTATCAGTTGCCTGCCGATGAGTAATTCTCAAGTCAAGCCAGAGACTCTGTCCGAGTATCTGGCGCATCTACCCATGACGGCTGAGCAGCGCGCCGAGCTGGCGGGCTGCAAGTCCTTCAGCGAGCTGCACGAACGTCTGTCGTCCAAGACCTTCGACGCACCGACCGACGCTGCCCAAGCGTCGGTTGGCCGCCGCTTGACCCTCAACAGCGCCGAAGAGCTGCAAGACGCCGAGATGCTGGCGCTCGATGCCAGCGGTCGTGTGTGCCTAAAGGCCACGCCGCCGATCCGTCGGACCAAAGTGGTGCCCGAGCCTTGGCGCACCAACATCCTGGTGCGCGGTTGGCGCCGGATGACCGGGCGCACCAACCCGCCCAAGCCACCGAAAGACGAGCGGGTACTGCCGGCTGCGCGCTGGCGTACCGTGGGCTCGATCCGTCGTTACATCCTGTTGGTGCTGATGCTGGGCCAGACCATCGTGGCCGGCTGGTACATGAAAGGCATCATGCCGTACCAAGGCTGGTCGCTGGTCGACTTCGACGAGATCCGCAACCAGACCCTGCTGCAAACCGCTACCCAAGTACTGCCTTACGCGCTGCAAACCAGCATCCTGATCATGTTCGGGATTCTGTTCTGCTGGGTGTCGGCCGGTTTCTGGACTGCGCTCATGGGCTTCCTGGAGCTGCTGACCGGTCACGATAAATACCGTATCTCCGGTAAAAGCGCCGGTGACGAGCCGATTCCAAAGGATGCGCGCACCGCCCTGGTGATGCCGATCTGTAACGAAGACGTGCCGCGTGTATTCGCCGGTTTGCGTGCGACGTTCGAATCGGTGGCCGCAACCGGTGATCTGGACCGCTTCGATTTCTTCGTGCTCAGCGACAGTAACGACGCCGACATCTGCATCGCCGAACAGCAAGCCTGGCTCGACGTATGCCGCGAAGCGGGTGGTTTCGGCAAGATCTTCTATCGCCGTCGTCGCCGTCGCGTAAAGCGCAAGAGCGGCAACCTCGACGACTTCTGCCGTCGTTGGGGCGGTGACTACAAGTACATGGTCGTTCTCGACGCTGACTCCGTGATGAGCGGCGAGTGCCTGACCAGCCTGGTGCGCCTGATGGAAGCCACGCCGGATGCCGGGATTATCCAGACCGCGCCGCGTGCGTCGGGCATGGACACCCTGTATGCGCGCATGCAGCAGTTCGCCACTCGCGTGTACGGCCCGCTGTTTACCGCCGGCCTGCACTTCTGGCAGTTGGGTGAATCCCACTACTGGGGCCACAACGCCATTATCCGTATGAAGCCGTTTATCGAGCACTGCGCCCTGGCGCCGCTGCCCGGTAAAGGCGCGTTTGCCGGTGCGATCCTCTCCCACGACTTCGTTGAAGCCGCGCTGATGCGCCGTGCCGGCTGGGGCGTGTGGATTGCCTACGACCTGCCGGGCAGCTACGAAGAACTGCCGCCGAACCTGCTGGACGAACTCAAGCGTGACCGTCGCTGGTGCCACGGTAACCTGATGAACTTCCGCCTGTTCCTGGTCAAAGGCATGCACCCGGTGCACCGTGCGGTGTTCCTCACCGGCGTGATGTCTTATCTGTCGGCGCCGTTGTGGTTCTTCTTCCTGGTGCTGTCCACGGCCTTGCTGGCGGTGAACACGCTGATGGAGCCGCAATACTTCATGGCCCCGCGCCAGTTGTACCCGCTATGGCCACAATGGCATCCGGACAAGGCGGTGGCGCTGTTCTCCACCACCATCGTGCTGTTGTTCCTGCCTAAACTGCTCAGCATCATCTTGATCTGGGCCAAGGGCGCCAAAGAGTTCGGTGGCAAGTTCAAGGTGACCCTGTCGATGCTGCTGGAGATGTTGTTCTCCATGCTGCTGGCGCCGGTGCGGATGATCTTCCACACCCGTTTCGTCCTCGCCGCGTTCCTCGGTTGGGCCGCAACCTGGAACTCGCCGCAACGTGACGATGACTCCACGCCATGGAGCGAAGCGGTCAAGCGTCATGGTCCGCAAACCCTGCTGGGCTTCCTGTGGGCCCTGCTGGTGGTGTGGCTGAACCCGAGCTTCCTGTGGTGGTTGGTGCCGATCGTCGGTTCGCTGATGCTGTCGATCCCGGTGTCGGTGATTTCCAGCCGGGTCAAGCTGGGCCTCAAGTCCCGCGACGAGAGCCTGTTCCTGATCCCTGAGGAATACAACCCGCCGCAAGCCCTGCTCTCGACCGAGAAGTACACCCACGAAAACCGTTGGCACGCCCTCAACGACGGTTTTGTGCGTTCGGTGGTAGACCCGCAGCAGAACGCCCTGGCCTGCGCCTTGGCGACCTCGCGGCACCGTGAGGCCGAGCCCATCGAATACCTGCGCATGGAACGGGTTCGCCACGCGTTGAAAGTCGGCCCGGCCGGCCTCAACAACAGCGAACGCCTGGCCTTGCTCAGCGACCCGGTGGCCCTGGCTCGCCTGCATGAGCAGGTGTGGAGCGAAGGCCACGTCGAGTGGCTAGGCGCTTGGCGTGCCTCGATCAAGGCCGATCCGCACGCGCCGTTGCTGCCCCTGCAACCACAGTCGTCCCAGGCCCAACCGGCCTGATTCAGGCACCCCCGAAGGCTCACTTCGGGGGTGTTTCAAACGTTGGTCCTACAGCGTTTTTCGCTTCTTCCTTTTTGTCGCTAACTCCTTGTTATTTCGAAACAAAAGACCTTTGCTCGAGGCGTATTGCCGTGCCCGCGGCTGGGTTAGGATCGCCCCCCAAATTGGACTCGCCACGGGGGCATTCATGATCAAAAGGTATTGTTTGGCATTGCTGATGGGCTTTTTCCTGGGGGGGCACGCAGGCTTGCTTTACGCGGGCGCGCTGGACAACGCTGTGCGCCGTGGCGTGCTTAAGGTCGGTACAACCCCCAATAACGTCCCTTTCGAAATGCTCGATAAGCAGGGGCGCATCGTCGGCTTTGAAATTGACTTGCTCCATACCATGAGCCGCGCACTTGGCGTAGAGCTTGAATTGGTGGCAGTGCCTTACACGGATCTGTTGCCGGGGCTGACGACGAACAAGTTTGATCTGATTGGCAGCGGCATGACGGTCACTCAAGAGCGCAACCTCAAACTCAACTTCAGTGACTCGTTTGTCGTGGTGGGCCAGACGGTGCTGCTGCACCCACGCATGGCCGGGAAGGTCTCCAGTATTGAAGAACTGGACGACGCCAGTTACCACGTGGTTACCACCCAAGGCACCACCGGTGAAGCCGCAGCACAACGCTTTCTCATATCAGCGCGGCTCAGCAGTGTGCCCAACCCGGAAGAAGGCGTGCGGCAGGTCGTTGAAGGCAAGGCCGATGCTTTTATCCATGATGCGCCCTACAACCTGATCGCGATGAGTCGGCCACAGAACAGTGCATTGTTGGCACTTGAGCAACCCTTCACCTTTGAGCCCTTGGCGTTCGGCCTGAAAAAAGGCGATTACGACAGCCTCAATTGGATCAACCATTTTCTCAACCAGATCGCCCAGGACGGCACCTACGATCGCCTGCATGACAAGTGGTTCAGGGATACGGCCTGGATAGCCGAGATCGACTGATCGTCATAACTGCTTACACATCAATCCCTGATCGAGAGGCCGCGCTGAAGCGTCTGCGCCTGTGTTTGGCCGGGTCGCTGTCAGGGTTTTCCGACACACGCCGATAACATTTACCGGTGAAACCTTTGTGGCGGACAACGAGTGGGTTAGGATCGCACCCCGAAATGGCGCAGCCCTCTTGTGCGCCAACCTTATAAGAATCGTTCAGGGGTCTTGATGATGAAAAAGTATCTTTCGATGCTGATGCTCGGCGTCACCGCGCTGGTCGCTGCCACTGCGGCCCAGGCCGGCGCCATTGATGAGGCTGTCAAGCGCGGCACGTTGAAAGTTGGCATGGACCCCACCTACATGCCGTTCGAAATGACCGACAAGCGCGGTGAAATCATCGGTTTCGAAGTCGACATCCTCAAGGCTATGGCCAAGTCCATGGGCGTCAAGCTGGAGCTGGTGTCCACCGGTTACGACGGCATCATCCCGGCCTTCCTGACCGGCAAGTTCGATATGATCGGCAGCGGCATGACCCTGACCCAGGAACGCAACCTGCGCCTGAATTTCAGCGAACCCTTCATCGTGGTCGGCCAGACGTTGCTGATCCGCAAGGAACTGGAAGGCACCATCAAATCCTACAAAGACCTGAACGATGAGAAATACCGCCTGACCTCCAAGCTCGGCACCACCGGTGAGATGGTCGCCAAGAAGCTGATCTCCAAGGCCAAGTACCACGGCTACGACAACGAGCAGGAAGGCGTGCTCGACGTGGTCAACGGCAAGGCTGACGCGTTCGTCTACGACGCACCGTACAACGTGGTGGCCGAGAAGAAAGTCGGTAACGGCAAACTGGTGTTCCTGGAAGAACCCTTCACCTTTGAGCCCCTGGCGTTCGGTTTGAAGAAAGGCGATTACGACAGCATCAACTTCATCAACAACTTCCTGCACCAGATCCGTAACGACGGCACCTACGATCGCATCCATGACAAGTGGTTCAAGAGCTCCGAGTGGCTCAAGGACATGGAATAAGGCCTGACACCGAGTTGCCTGTATCGCAGGCAAGCCAGCTCCCACATTTGACTTATTCACACATCAACCTGTGGGAGCGGGCTTGCCCGCGATGGCGGCCTATCAGGCGACACCTATGCGGAAAGTGAAATGAAACAGAAAAAAGCCCAATGGCCCTGGCACCTGCTGACGGTGGTCGTGCTGGTCGGCCTGGCGGGTGCCTTGTACTACGCCACGTCGTTGATGTCTTACGAATGGCGCTGGAATCGCGTCCCCCAATACTTCGCCTATCAAGCCGAGACCTCCCAGCGCGCCGCGGATATTTCCACCGTGGTCGAGTTGGTGCGCAAAGGCGATACGGCCGAAGTCACCCTGCGCAACGACGCCGGAGTCGAGCAAAAGCTCACAGTCGCCGATAACAGTCTGCAAGTGGCGCGCGGCGACGATGTGGCTGAAGGCGATGTGGTCGGCGTGACCCGGCAATGGGCATTGGGACCATTGATGTGGGGCTTGTGGACCACGCTGTGGCTGTCGGTGGTGTCCGGCATCCTGGGTTTGGCGATTGGCTTGGCGACCGGGCTGTGCAGGCTGTCGAAAAATCCCACCTTGCGCGATCTGTCGACAATCTATGTCGAGCTGGTGCGGGGCACGCCGCTGCTGGTGCAGATCTTCATTTTCTATTTCTTTATCGGCACGGTGCTCAACCTGTCCCGGGAGTTTGCCGGGATTGCCGCGCTGTCGTTGTTCACGGGTGCCTACGTGGCCGAAATCGTGCGCGCCGGCGTGCAGTCCATCACCCGTGGCCAGGATGAAGCGGCGCGTTCCCTGGGCTTGAGCGCCAGCCAGTCGATGCGCCACGTGGTACTGCCGCAGGCCTTCAAGCGTGTGCTGCCGCCCCTGGCCGGGCAATTTATCAGCCTGGTCAAGGACACGTCCCTGGTGTCGGTGATCGCGATTACCGAGTTGCTCAAGAGCGGCCGCGAAGTGATCACCACCTCGTTCTCGCCGTTTGAAATCCTGTTTTGTGTGGCGGGCTTGTACCTGCTGATCAACCTGCCGCTGTCGAAGATGGCCAGCCGGCTTGAGCGGAGGCTTGCCCAAAGTGATTGAAGTACGCGATCTGGTAAAAGTCTTCGATACCCGTGGGCAACTGGTGCGCGCGGTGGATCACGTCACCACCCAAGTGGCCAAGGGCGAGGTGCTGGTGGTGATCGGTCCTTCGGGGTCCGGCAAGTCCACCTTCTTGCGCTGCCTGAATGGGTTGGAGGCGTTCGATTCGGGTTCGGTGAGCATCGACGGCCTGCAACTGGCCGACCCTAAGACCGACGTGAATGCCTACCGCCGTGAAGTCGGCATGGTGTTCCAGCACTTCAACCTGTTCCCCCACATGACCGTGCTGGAAAACCTGTGCCTGGCGCAAAAGGTCGTGCGCAAGCGCGGCAAGCAAGAGCGCGAGGCCAAGGCCCTGGCGCTCTTGGAAAAGGTCGGTATTGCGCAGAAGGCCCACGAGTTTCCATCGCGCCTGTCAGGCGGCCAGCAGCAGCGAGTCGCCATTGCCCGAGCCCTGGCCATGGAGCCCAAGGTGATGCTGTTTGACGAGCCCACCTCGGCCCTCGACCCGGAAATGGTCGGTGAAGTGCTCGACGTGATGAAGACCCTGGCCCTGGAAGGCATGACCATGGTGTGCGTCACCCACGAGATGGGCTTTGCCCGGGAAGTGGCAGACCGGGTGTTGTTTTTCGATCACGGCAAACTGCTGGAAGACGCCGCCCCGGCCGAGTTCTTCAATGCGCCAAAAGACCCGCGTGCCCAGGCCTTCCTGCGCCAAGTCCTGTAGAAATATTTGCCTCTGTGGCGAGCGAGCTTGCTCGCGCTGGAGTGCGAAGCGCTCCCAAGATTTTGGGGCCGCTGCGCAGCCCAGCGGGAGCAAGCTCCCTCGCCACAGGTCAAAGCTTGAATTTGTCGACCAGCGTCTGCAAGTCCAGGCTCAACCTTGTCAACTGAACACTCGCGGCCGCCGTTTCCTCGCTGGCGGCGGCGGTTTGTTCCGACACGTCCCGCACCTTCAACACACTGCGGTTGATCTCCTCGGCCACAGCGCTTTGCTGTTCCGCTGCGGCGGCGATCTGCGGGTTCATTTCCTGGATGATCGACACCGTGCGGGCAATGGCGCTCAGAGCGTCGCCGGCGTCGCGGGTCAGGGCGACGCTGTTGTCGGTCAGGTTGCGGCTGCTGTCCATGATGTCTGCCACCTGCTGAGTGCCATTGTGCAGGCCGAGGATCAGCCCTTCGATCTCCTCGGCCGATTCCTGAGTGCGTTGGGCCAGGCTGCGCACTTCGTCGGCGACCACCGCAAAGCCTTGGCCGGCAGTGCCCGCACGTGCCGCTTCAATGGCGGCGTTCAGGGCCAGCAGGTTGGTCTGCTGAGAAACAGACTTGATCACGTCCAGCACACTGGCGATCTTCTGGCTCTCCTGTTGCAGCGCGAGCATCGCACGGCCTGACAGCGCCATTTCACTGGCCAGGTTGCCAATCTGCTCCACGGCCTGGGTGACCACCTGCTCACCGGCGCCGGCCTGATGGTCGGCTTCTTGGGCCGCCACCGAGGCGCGTTCGGCGTGGCGCGCCACTTCCTGGGCAGTGGCGAGCATTTCATTCATTGCCGTCGCCACCTGGTCGGTTTCATCTTTCTGCTCGTTGAGCCCGCTGCGGGTCTGCTCGGTGACGGTGGATAACTGCGTGGCCGCTCCGGCGATCTGCCGGGCGCTGTCACCGATACTGCTGATCAGGCTACGCAGGCTGCGGGTCATTTGCCCGATGCTTTGCTGCAACTGGCCGAGTTCGTCGCGACGGTCGACCGCCATGTCATGGCTGAGGTCGCCCTCGGCAACACGGTGGGCGGCGCCGAGAATTTCTCGCAGTGGCGCCGCAATCTGCCGGGCGATCCACCAGGCGGCCAGCGTGCCCAGTGCCAGGGCGGCCACTGTCACGCTGATCAGCAACGTACGGGTTTGGTCCGCCTCGTTGTTGCGCCTGGCGTTCTGGCTCTGGCTCAGCAGATTGCTCTTGTCCCGCAGCTCGTTGAGTCGCTGTTCGAGGCTGTTTTGCACGGTTTCGGTATCGAGCTGGGCTTGCTCGAGCTTTAGCAGTTGTTCACGGTAGTTGGCCAAATCGGTCTTGAGCAGCGTCGAGTCCACCGGGAGCGCGGTGACGGAAGCCAGCGCGGCCTGCAGTTCATCAAGCGACTGGTCGAACGCATTGGCGTAGGCCTTTAAGGTAACGGCCGCCCAGGCGGGGCTCTGCGCTCGATCTTCGGCTTGCTCCATGGCCTGGCGCAGGTTCTCGATGGTGTCGAGGGCCTTCTCGTCATTTTGATCGGGCAAGTCACTGGCCAGTTGAGCGAGGGTGTCACTGGCCTGCAGGGCGGACTTCTTGAGCGCTGGACGGATCTGCTCGCGCGCGGCCAGCAACGGTGGCAACTGTACGAGCGCGGCTTTCGAGCCCGACACCAACAGAGCCGCTTCTTCCAGCCATTGTCGGTCGGTGGCGGCTCGCAAGCGGCTCGAAAGGCCGGTCAGATACTGGTCGATCTGTTCAATCCTTTGGTTCATCTTGTCCAGGCTGTTGCTGTCCATCAGCGTGCGGTACACGATGCGGTCGGCGCGCATGGCCTCGGCTTCGACAGCCAGATGGCCCAGGACCGTCAGGCTGTCGGATCGGTAAAGCACGGCGCTCAAGGCTTGCCAGCCGGTGGCTGCGATCAGGAAACTGAGGATCAGCACTTGGCCAAAACCCAGGGCTAGCTTGAGGCGGACGCTGGCATTGACCAGCATGCGGGTCAGCCGAAGAAACATGGTGAACCTCCGAATCAGAGAAAGCGTTTCGCGACACATGAAACGCTAATTCGATTCGGGACCGTGGAGGGCTGATAACTGTGTAGGAGATTTCACAAGTTGCGGCGGCTTTGGTAAGCCGCCGTGTAGGGTAATTCAGACTCGGAAGCGCCCGACGAGGGTCTGCAGGTAGATCCCCAGGCGCGCCAGTTCGGCACTGGAGGACGCAGTTTCTTCGCTGGCCGACGAGGTTTGCTCGGAGATGTCGCGCACATTCAGCACGCTGCGGTTGATCTCTTCAGCCACGGCGCTTTGCTGCTCGGCGGCGGTGGCGATCTGTGAGTTCATGGCCTGGATGGTCGAGACGGTACGGGTGATATTGCCCAGCGCGTGGCCGGCCCGGCGCGTCAGCTCAACACTGCTCTCGGTCAGCCCGCGGCTGTTGTCCATGATGGTTGCCACCTGCTGGGTACCACTTTGCAGGCCGACGATCAGCTCTTCGATCTCTTCAGTGGACTTCTGCGTGCGCTGGGCCAGGCTGCGCACCTCGTCGGCCACCACGGCAAAGCCGCGCCCGGCCTCACCGGCACGCGCCGCCTCAATGGCGGCGTTAAGGGCCAGCAGGTTGGTTTGCTGGGCCACGGATTTGATCACGTCGAGCACACTGCCGATCTTGTCGCTTTCGCGCTTGAGTTCACCCATGGCCACCGTGGAATTACCCACTTCGGTGGCCAGGCGCTCGATCTGGGCGATAGCTTCACCCACCACCTGGTCGCCTTCACGGGCTTGCTGGTCGGCAGCCACGGCGGCTTCCGAGGCCTCTTCGGCGTTGCGCGCCACTTCTTGCACGGTGGCCGCCATCTCGTTCATGGCGGTGGCTACCTGGTCGGTCTCGACCTTCTGGCTGTTGACCCCGGCGCTGGTTTGTTCGGTCACGGCCGACAACTGCTCAGCGGCGCTGGCGATCTGGGTGACCCCGTCGCTGATCCCGCCGATCAACTCGCGCAGGCCCACGGTCATGCTTTGCATGGCACGCTGCAATTGGCCCAGTTCGTCCTGGCGGCCCGATTCCAGGTTGTGGCTCAGATCGCCGGAGGCCACACGCTCGGCGACTTTGAGGGTCTGGTTGAGCGGGATGACGATCTGGCGGGTAATGGCCCAGGCTGCGAAGATGCCGACGATCAGCGCCAGCACGGTGGCAAGCAGCAACAGGTATTTGGCCTGCGCGGCATCTGCGTCACGCACGGCGGTCTGGGAGACGGTGAGTTTTTCACTGTGGCCCAGCAGGATGTCGCCTTGGGCGATCATGGTTTTCAGCGCTGCTGCGCTGGCGACCTGGGAATCGCGATACTGGCTGACGGCAGCGCGGTAGGCTTGCAGTGAAGCCCCGGCTTCTTGCAGGTTGGCCTGGTATTGCGCAGGCAACTGGCCTTGCAGTTCGGTGATTTTTTTCAGGGCGTTGTCGATGGCATCCAGGGCCGGTTGCTCGGCTTCGACCTTGCCGCTGTAGGTGTAGCCGCGTACCTGGAAGCGCGATTGCTGGATCAGCTTGCTCTGCTCGACCACGCTGTTGAACTGGGCGACGCTGTCACCTTGCAGCAGGGCTTTTTCGATTTCGTTGATCTTGGCGACGGCATTGTCGGCGGTGTCTCCGAGCTTGCTGCGGGCGCCCTCACGTTTGAGGCCCGCCTGGACCATGGCGGCGAAGGCCTTTTTGTATTGGTTCAAGGCTTCCTGCTGTTGCTCGACCAGGGCTTTGTCGTCAGGTTGCTCGATCAGCTCGGCGGCGGTCTTCAGGCCGCTGTCGAGGTGGGCGAGCAGGCCGTCGACCTTGTCCGTGCCTTGCTCGCCACGGCGCATATCGAAGTCCAGGCGCGCCAGGCGCAGGTCTTTGGTCAGGCCATTGAGGCTGGAAATGAAGCCCAGCTTGTCGCCGCGACTGATCACATCCCCCAGGCCGGTCCAGCCGGTAAAGGTGATCAACAGCGTCAGGAGCAACACCAGGCCAAAGCCCACGCTCAGCTTGCGGTTGACGCTTACATTCCCCAACTTCTCGGCTAACCAACGATACATGCTGCGAACTCCCCTGGAACAAGGCTTGGACTTATTCAAAGGCTATCGGCAACGCACGGGGATACTTGATCATTCCCACGCTCTGGTGATCGTTCCCACGCTCTGCGTGGGAATGAATGGCGTGACGCTCTGCGTCACAAGGGCGGACGCAGAGCGTCCTGAGCGGCATTCCCACGCAGAGCATGGGAACGATCAGACGGGGGGTTAGAACAGGCGGGCGAGCAGGGCCGTTACGGCGGTTTCGACGCGTAAAATACGTGCACCCAGTTGCACCGGCTGTAAACCAGCCTTGGCCAGCAGGTCCACTTCATAGGGAATCCAGCCGCCTTCCGGGCCGATCGCGAGGGTCACCGGTTCCTCGAGGGCTCGGGGGCAGGCCGGGTAATCGCCCGGATGGCCGATCAGGCCCAAGGTGCCAGCCGCCATGGCCGGCAGACGATCTTCCACAAACGGCTTGAAGCGTTTCTCGATAATGATCTCGGGCAGCACCGTGTCCCGCGCTTGTTCCAGGCCGAGAATCAGTTGCTCGCGCACCGCTTCCGGCTCCAGGAACGGGGTTTGCCAGAAGCTTTTTTCCACGCGGTAGCTGTTGACCAGTACCACCTTGGGCACGCCCATGGCCGCCACGGTTTGCAGCACCCGGCGCAGCATCTTCGGGCGGGGCAGGGCCAGCAGCAAGGTCAGGGGTAGTTTGCTCGGTGGCGGTTGGTCGAAGCTCACTTGCAGTTCGGCTTCAGTGGCTTCCAGGCGCAGCAGTTGGGCATTGCCCATCAGCCCGCCAATGCGGCCCACACGCAGGGTGTCACCGACGGCGGCGCGGTGAACCTCCTGCATATGCACCAGGCGACGATCACGCAGCACTACGCGGTCGGCCGCGATAAAGTCGGCCTCTTCGAGCAGCAGCAGGTTCACGGCTGGGTCGCTGGCGGTTGGTCGTCGTCGGCAGGCGCGTCATCCGGGTGTTCGCCACGCTTGCTGATCAGGCCGCTGAACAGGATGCCCACCTCGAACAGCATCCACATCGGCACGGCCAGCAAGGTCTGGGAGAAGATGTCCGGTGGCGTGAGGATCATGCCGACCACGAAGCAGCCGATGATCACGTACGGGCGGATCTTTTTCAGGTACTTGACGTCGACCACGCCGATCCACACCAGCAACACTACCGCTACCGGAATTTCGAATGCCACGCCAAAGGCGAAGAACAGCGTCATCACGAAATCGAGGTAGCTGGTGATATCGGTCATCATCTCCACGCCGGCCGGGGTGGCGGCAGCGAAGAACTTGAAGATCAGCGGGAACACCAGGAAGTAGGCGAAGGCCATGCCGGTGTAGAAGAGCAAGATGCTCGACACCAGCAATGGCACAGCGATGCGCTTCTCGTGCTTGTACAGGCCCGGCGCGATAAAGCCCCAGATCTGATGCAGGATCACCGGGATCGCCAGGAACAGCGAGACCATCATGGTCAGCTTCAAGGGGGTCAGGAACGGCGACGATACATCGGTGGCGATCATCGTCGCGCCGGCCGGCAGGTACTGGCGCAGAGGCGTCGAGACGAAGGTGTAGATCTGCTGGGTAAAGGCGAACAGCCCGGCAAAGATGATGAAGATCGCCGCCACGCAACGCAGCAGGCGGGTTCGCAACTCGGTGAGGTGCGAGACCAGCGGCATGTGCTGGTCGTTTTCCGGTTTATCAGCGCTCATGGGGCTCGCGGCGGCAATGTAGGGTCATGGGGCGCGGGCGACGCGACGGGCGTCGGCGCAGGCGTCGGTGGGGCGGGCGCTGCCGGTGTGGCGTCGGCCACAGGGGCTGGCGCGATGCTGTGCTCGGCCACCGGCGTTACCGGCTTGGCCGGCTCTTGCACCGGGGAAAGAATCTTGCGGGCTTCCTGCTCCAACGAGAGGATGTGCTCGTTGTGCAATTGCCGACGGATTTCGTCGGCACCGATTTCCCGTTCAACTTCCTGTTTGATCGCGTTGAAACTGCGCTTGAGGCGCCCGATCCACAAGCCGGCGGTGCGTGCGGCACCGGGCAGGCGTTCCGGCCCCAGTACCAGCAGGGCCACCAGGCCGACGAGCAGCAGTTCAGAGAAGCTGATACCAAACATTAGTCAGTGCTCACGAGTCTTTGCGGGTCGGCTCTTGGACCTTTTCAGCCTGCACGTCGAAGGTACGGCGCTCAGTGATCGGCTGGGTGGCCTGCGGGTGAACAGGCTGGGCCGGTGGCACCGGGTTGGCGCTTGGCTCGGCCGGCTTTTCATCATCGTTCATGGCTTTGCGAAAGCCCTTGATCGACTCGCCCACATCGGTGCCCAGGTTCTTGAGCTTCTTGGTGCCGAACACCAATACCACCACCACCAGAATGACGATCCAGTGTTTCCAGTCAAAAATGCCCATGCTTCAAATCCTCAAGTCTCAGTTATTCAGGCGGACGGGCGCGAGGCCTTCTCGGCGTGCCCGGACAAGCCGAAGCGACGGTCCAGTTCATCCAGCACGGCCTGTGGGTGCTGCCCCAGTTGGGCGAGCATCACCAGGCTATGGAACCACAAGTCTGCGGTCTCATAGATTACATCGCTGTAATCACCGCTGATTTGCGCGTCCTTGGCCGCAATGATGGTCTCGACGGATTCTTCGCCGAGTTTTTCCAGAATCTTGTTCAGGCCCTTGTGGTACAGGCTGGCGACGTAGGAGCTGTCGGCATCCGCGCCTTTGCGGTCTTCCAGCACCTGGGCCACACGGTTCAGGGTATCGCTCATGTTCAGTGTCCTGCTGGGTAGATGGCGTGCGGGTCTTTGAGCACCGGCTCCACAACCTTCCATTCGCCATTCTCGAACACGCGATAGAAGCAACTGTGGCGGCCAGTGTGGCAGGCAATGCCGCCGATCTGCTCGACCTTGAGGATTACCACGTCGGCATCGCAGTCCAGGCGCAGCTCGTGCAGGGTCTGCACGTGCCCGGACTCTTCGCCCTTGCGCCACAGTTTGCCACGCGAACGTGACCAGTAGATGGCGCGCTGCTCGGCGGCGGTGAGGCTCAGGGCCTCGCGGTTCATCCAGGCCATCATCAGCACGCGCCCGGTCTTGTAGTCCTGGGCAATGGCCGGCACCAGGCCGTCACTGTCCCACTTGATCTCATCCAGCCAGTCTTTCATGTTCGGCTCCGGCAATTTGCGACAGTGTATAACCGGATGGGCTATCGACGCACGATCAGATAAACGCCCACGGCGACCATGATGCCCGCTGGCCAGTGGCCTAGTTGGTTCAATGGCCCACCAATCGCCAGCATCACGCCGCCCACCAGGTGCGCGGCGCCGAGCAGGCGCAGGAACCAGTCGTCCTTGCGCTTGCGCCACGGTGGCTCAGGGTCCTTGGCATGGGGCTGGGACATGCGCTCCAGCAGGTCGCGGGTCATGTTGGCCAGGTGCGGCAGTTGCTCGAACTGGCTGTGCAGGTTGCCCAGCATGGTTTTCGGGCTCATGCGCTCGCGCATCCAGCGTTCCAGGAAGGGTTGCGCAGTGTTCCACAAGTCGAGGTCCGGGTAGAGCTGGCGGCCCAGGCCTTCGATGTTCAGCAGGGTCTTCTGCAACAGCACCAGTTGCGGCTGCACTTCCATATTGAAGCGCCGCGCGGTCTGGAACAGGCGCATCAGCACTTGGCCGAACGAAATATCCTTTAACGGTTTTTCGAAGATCGGCTCGCACACGGTGCGGATCGCCGCTTCGAATTCGTTGAGTTTGGTTTCCGCTGGCACCCAACCCGAATCAATGTGCAACTGCGCCACACGGCGATAGTCGCGCTTGAAGAAGGCAAACAGGTTGCGCGCCAGGTAATCCTGGTCTTCCGGGGTGAGGCTGCCGACGATACCGCAGTCGATGGCGATGTACTGCGGGCTCCACGGGTTGACGGTGCTGACGAAGATGTTGCCCGGGTGCATGTCGGCGTGGAAGAAACTGTCGCGGAACACTTGGGTGAAGAAAATCTCCACACCGCGTTCTGCCAACATCTTCATGTCGGTGCGCTGGTCGGCCAGGGTCGCGAGGTCGGTAACCTGCACGCCGTAGATGCGCTCCATCACCAGCACTTTTGGCCGGCACCAGTCCCAATACACCTGCGGCACATACAGCAGTTGCGAGCCTTCGAAGTTGCGTCGCAATTGGCTGGCATTGGCCGCTTCGCGCAGCAGGTCGAGTTCGTCGTAGATGGTTTTTTCGTAGTCGGCGACCACGTCCACCGGGTGCAGCAGGCGCGCATCGGCGGAGAAGCGTTCGGCGGCGCGGGCGAGGATAAACAGCCATGCCAGGTCCTGGCCGATGATCGGCTTGAGGCCTGGGCGAATGACTTTCACCACCACTTCTTCGCCGGTCTTGAGCTGCGCGGCGTGAACCTGCGCGACCGAGGCCGAGGCCAGGGGCTCGACGTCGAAGCGGCTGAACACCTCGCTGATCTTCTGGCCCAGCTGTTCTTCGATCAGCGCCATCGACTGCTGCGAATCGAACGGCGGCACGCGGTCCTGCAGCAGCATCAGCTCGTCGGCGATGTCTTCGGGCAACAGGTCGCGGCGGGTGGAGAGGATCTGCCCGAACTTGATGAAGATAGGCCCCAAATCCTGCAACGCCAAGCGCAGGCTGGCGCCACGGCTCAACGGCGACGGCTTGCGGGGCAACCAGCGCCACGGCAGCACATAACGCACCGCTAGCAGGAACCACGGCAAGGGCAGGGCAAACAGCAGGTCATCGAGACGGTAGCGGATTACGACGCGCTGGATACGAAACAAACGGCGGACGGCGAGCAGCTTCATGCGTTATCGCTTGGATCAAGGGAACGGCTCAAGCGCTCGAAGCGGGCCTCGAGGCGTTCCAGGTCGATTTTGGCCTTGTCGAGCTCGCGAAAGCGCGCTTGCGCTTCCCGTTGCCCGACCAGGGTGCGCGATTCTTCGCTCAGGTATTCGGCAAGGTTCTGGTTGAGGCTGGCGAACCCTTGCTGATACCAGCGCGAGCGGCTGCGCAGGTGCCCGCTGATCAACTGGGTGGTGACGGGGCCGAGCCAGCGCGACAGTTCATATTCCCAGTCCAGCTCCAGGTCTTGCAGCACGGCGGCCAAGTCCATCAGCACCGCACTGTCGCCTTCCAGCTCCACCTCGGGGCTGTGGAGGATGGCGGTCTTGTTGCGGCTCAGTGCCAGGTGCAACAGGCTTGAGGCTGGTGCACGCAGGGTGCAGTCGGCTTCAGCGGCCCATTGGGTGGCGAGCAGCAGGCCTTCATCGCTGGGCAGGATAAACAGCTGCACGGCGGGGCTGCGGCAATCAACGGCAATGACTTTGCCGGTCAGGTGCGCGAGCCGCGCCAGGGCGGTGCTGTCCAGGCGCAGTACACGGTTGAGACCGTGCTCAACGCTGGCGAGAAGACCTTGCAGCAGCATCAGGGCTTGATGCCGCGGTGTAGGGCAACGATGCCGGACGTCATGTTGTGGTAGGTCACGCGGTCGAAACCGGCCTCCACCATCATCGACTTCAGGGTTTCCTGATCCGGGTGCATGCGGATCGACTCGGCCAGGTAGCGGTAGCTCTCGGCGTCGTTGGTGATCAGCTTGCCCATCAGTGGCATGAAGGCGAACGAATAGGTGTCGTAGACCTTGGACATCAGCGCGTTGGTCGGCTTGGAGAATTCCAGCACCAGCAGGCGGCCACCCGGCTTGAGTACGCGCAGCATCGAGCGGATCGCGTCTTCCTTGTGAGTCACGTTACGCAGGCCGAACGCGATGGTCACGCAGTCGAAATGGTTGTCGGGGAACGGCAGCTTCTCGGCATCGGCCTGGACGAACTCGATATTGCCGGCCACGCCTTTGTCGAGCAGTCGGTCGCGGCCAACCTTGAGCATCGAGCCGTTGATATCGGCCAATACCACCTGGCCGGTGGGGCCAACCAGCTTGGAGAACTTGGCCGCCAGGTCGCCTGTGCCACCGGCGATGTCCAGCACCCGGTTGCCGGTGCGTACGCCCGACAACTCGATGGTGAAGCGCTTCCACAGGCGGTGCATGCCGCCGGAGAGCACGTCGTTCATCAGGTCGTACTTGGCTGCCACGGAGTGGAACACCTCAGCGACTTTTTCCGCCTTTTGGCTTTCCGGGACGTTCTTGAAGCCGAAGTGAGTGGTGGGTTCGGCATCGCTGCCTTTGCGCTGATCAGTCATATCGCTGTCACCAAAAGAGAATGCGGGACATGATAATCCCCAAGGCCTGCTTTGTCTTGGCAAGGCTGCAGGTAAGATAGACGCTCATCGAGACCTTTTGCCGCATGGCGGGTGTTCTGAGTCGTTATAAAGAGGAGTCATTGCAATGGCCCGTATTACCGTTGAGCGTGAACATACCCTGGGAAAAGAACAGGCGCGGGCCAAGGCGGAGCAATTGGCGCGCAAACTCGAGGATAAATATGGGGTGGAGTCTTCGTGGGCTGGCGACACCCTGAAGCTCAAGCGCTCCGGGGTTAAAGGCACGGTATTGGTGGCCGATGATTCGCTGCGCATTGATGTGGAACTTGGCCTGCTGATGTCGGCCATGAGTGGCACGATCAAGTCCGAAATCGAAAAGGCCCTGGATAAGGCCCTGGCTTGATACGGCTGTGCTTAGGGTGCCGATTCTAATTTTAAACCTTACTTTGTGCCCAAGCCCTCAACTCTTGCGGGCCGTCCGCCACCCAATTCTGTGTGAGGTGCACCATGGCCAAAGTTATTTTGAAGAAAAAAATCGACGTTCAGACCACCCCCCTGAGTGAGGTTAAAAGCTACGCCCGCAAGATTTGGCTGGCGGGTCTTGGCGCCTATGCCAAGGTCGGCAGCGAAGGCGGCGAGTACTTCAAGGAACTCGTTAGAAGCGGTCAACGTGTTGAAAGTAAAGGTAAAAAAGTTGTAGTTGAACAACTTGATGCCGCCAACAGTCAGATTGACCAAGTAAAGAGTAACGTCTCCGGCGTCAAAGGCCTGGTCGAAGTTCAACTGGATAAAGTTGAAAAAGCTTTTGATACTCGTGTCGGCAGTGCCTTGAATCGGATCGGCATTGCGTCTAAACATGACGTGGAGACACTCTCTGCTAAGCTCGAAGAGCTGACGGCATTGCTCGAACGTGTCGCGCGTAAACACTAAGGAGACATCGGGATGGCTGTTAAAAAGACTACTCAGAAAGAAGGCAGCTCGTGGGTCGGGAAAGTTGAAGAATATTCCCGCAAAATCTGGCTCGCTGGTTTAGGCGTGTACTCGAAGATCGACAGTGACGGCAGCAAACTCTTCGAGACCTTGGTCAAAGACGGCGAGAAGGCCGAGAAGTTGACCAAGAGCACGGTCGGTAAAAAAGTCGACGCTGCCAAGGCGAGTGCGGGTTCCGCCAAATCGAGTATTTCGGATACCTGGGGCAAGTTGGAAGAAACGTTCGACAAGCGCCTCAACAGTGCTATTTCGCGACTGGGCGTACCGAGCAAGGCTGAGTTGAAGGCGCTGCATAGCAAGGTTGATACCTTGACCAAGCAAATCGAAAAACTCACCGGCGCCAAAGCGGCTCCCGCCAAGACCGCCGCGGCCAAGCCTGCAGCAAAACCGGCGGCCAAACCTGCGGCTAAAACCGCCGCTGCAAAACCCACCGCCAAAACTGCCGCCAAGCCTCTGGTTAAAGCCGCCGCCAAGCCAGCTGCCAAACCCGCTGTCAAAGCGCCGGCCAAAGCCGCGGCGAAACCTGCTGCCAAGCCTGCGGCTAAAACTGCTGCCGCCAAACCGGCTACCAAGCCTGCCGCTAAGCCAGTGGCCGCTAAAGCCGCCGCGAAACCTGCGGCTAAACCGGCTGCCAAACCTGCGGCTAAAACCGCTGCCGCTAAACCTGCTGCCAAGCCCGCCGCTGCGAAACCCGCTGCCAAGCCTGCAGCGGCCAAAAAGCCTGCGGTAGCGAAAAAACCGGCAGCCGCAAAGCCTGCCGCGGCGGCCAAGCCAGCCACTGCACCAGCACCGGCCGCTTCTACCGCCAATTCGGTGTCCGCGCCGACGCATGCGGCTGCTACCCCGACTGCAACGCCGGTTACCCCGACGCCATCCAGTCAGTCCTGATTTTTACGGGACACATAAAACGCCCGGTCTGCGAAGATTGGGCGTTTTTTATGCAAGCCTCAAAAACGCCGCATTCCCCATTTTGTAGGAGCGAGCAAGCTCGCTCCTACATGTTTAATCGGTGTCATCCAGGTACTTCAAGGCGAACCGCTCGGTCGCCTGCCGCGCCGTTGGCAGCAGATGCGGCGCCACCAGCATCATGATCTGGTACACCACCACCCGTACCTCACCTTCACGGTCCAGAATCCGTTGGTAATCCAACGAAAACAGCAATGTCAGGGTGATCTGCTCCACCAGTTGCCCCAACGCCTGGGTATCGCTAACCAGTTGCCCTGCCGCCTTCAGCCGCGCAAGCAATGACGCCAAGGTGCGCTTGAGCGCCGTGAGCAGGTGACGGATCCCCTTGGCCAGCTTGGGCAAGCGCCCCGCCAGGTTCGACAAGTCCTGGAACAGGAACCGATAGTGGGCCATGCGCTCGACAATCAGGTGCAAAAACAGCCAGTAGTCCTCAGCTTCCAGTTGCGCATCCGCAGGAGGGTCCAGCAGTGGCGCCAGCTCACACTGAAAGCGCTCGAACAGCCCCAGCACCAACGGCTCCTTGCCATGGAAGTGGTAGTAGAGGTTGCCGGGGCTGATCCCTATCTCATTGGCCACCTCCATGGTCGATACGTTCGGTTCGCCCTTGTGGTTGAACAACTGCAGGGCGCATTCAAGGATACGGTCGCGGGTCTTCATCCAGTCTTCTTAAAGTTGATTGCTGAGCTCAGCGCACGCGCACGTAAGTACCCGGCGCCGCTTCCATCGGTGGGTAATTCTGGTTGCCCAGGGCGGTGAGGGTTTCGCGTTGTACGCCGGAGCGTTTTTGTACCCACTCCAGCCATTGTGGCCACCAACTGCCTTCGACGTGCTGGGCGTCGTAATACCAGGCGCGCGGGTCGCTGCTCAGCTTGAGGTTCTCGACGTAGTTGGCCTTGGGGTTGCCCGGTGGGTTGAGGATGCTCTGGATATGCCCGCTGTTGGAGAGCACAAAGCGCCGCTCGCCACCCAGCAGTTGCGTGGAGCGGTACACCGCGTCCCACGGCGTGATGTGGTCATTGATGCCGGCCACGCTGAAGCTGTCCACCGAGACCTTGCGCAAGTCGATGGGCGTGCCGCATACCTCCAGGCCACCGGGATGGCTCAGGGGGTTGTGCTTGAAGAAGTCCAGCAGGTCGCCGTGCAGGGCGGCGGGCAGACGCGTGTTGTCGTTGTTCCAGTACAGGATGTCGAACGCCGGCGGTTCCTTGCCCAGCAGGTAATTATTGATCCAGTAATTCCAGATCAGGTCGTTGGGGCGCATCCAGGCAAATATCTTGGCCATGTCGCGGCCATCCAGCACGCCTTGCTGGTAGGAGCGGCGCTTGGCGGCTTCCAGGGTTTGTTCATCAGCGAACAATGTTGCGGGGCTGTCGATCTGGCTGTCCAGCAGGCTTACCAGGTAACTGGCGCTGGAGATGCGCCGCAACTGGCGCTTGGCTTGCAGGTGGCCTTGCAGCGCGGCGATGGTCAGGCCGCCGGCGCAGGCGCCCATCAGGTTGACCTCGCGGGCGCCAGTGATGGCCCGGCATACGTTGAGCGCTTCTTCCAGCGCCGCGACGTAGGTGGACAGGCCCCATTCGCGATGCCGCACGTCCGGGTTGCGCCAGCTGACCATAAAGGTCTGCAGGCCGTTTTTCAGTGCGTATTGCACAAAGCTGTTGGCCGGGCTCAGGTCGAAGATGTAGTACTTGTTGATTTGCGGCGGCACTACCAGCAGCGGCTTGGCGTATTGTTTTTCGCTCATGGGCTTGTACTGGATCAGCTCCAGCAGTTCGTTGCGAAACACCACCGAACCGGGCGTGGTCGCCACGGTCTTGCCCACTTCAAAGGCGTGATTGCTGACCTGGCGCGGCAAACCGTTGTTGTGCAGCAGGTCTTCGAACAAGTTGCTCACGCCGCGCACCACGCTGTTGCCGCCAGAGTTGAGCAGCTCCTTGATCGCCAGCGGGTTGAGCAGGGTGTTGGAAGGGGAGACAGCATCGTTGAGTAGGGCGAAGGCGAACTGCGCGCGGGCGCGATCATCGTCACTGAGGGTGCTGTCGTCGATCCACTGCCGTGTCTGTTTTTGCCAGCTCAGATAGGCTTGCAAGCTGCGCCGGTACAGTGGGTTGAGCTTCCAGGTGGGGTCGCTGAAGCGATGGTCCCTGGGGTTGGGTTCGTGCACGGTCTCACCCAGCAGCACGCGGCCCAGCTGGCCGCCCAGGGCCAGGGCGTGGCGGGCGGTGTGCACCGGGTTGCGCAGGCCGTGTGCGGCGACGGTACGCAGGGTTGACAGCAAGTCCCGGCCGCGCAGGCCGGTGATCGCATTTTGCGCGTTGATGAACGCAGCGGGGGTGGGCGCCGGGTTCGTCACGGGTCTTTCTCGCATGAGCCAACACTCCTTCGTCAAGTCATCAAGCAGGCACGCCAATCCAGAACCATAGTCGGTTCCTGGCAAGTTGCGCGGTGGTGTGGTCCTTCACACCGCCGGTCGCGGATGTATCACGGCGCGCAGGCGCTCCTCCTCCAGAAACTTCATGATGATCGGCGCCACGGCTTCGGCCCGGGTGATCAGGAACAGGTGGCCGTCATCGATGATGTGCAACTGTGCATTGGGGATGCGCCAGGCGAGCATGCGCATGTTGACCAGCGGGATCAGCGGGTCATCGTCCCCGGCCAGCACCAGGGTGGGCTGGCGGATCTTGTGCAACCAATGAATGCTGGTCCAGCCCAGGCCCGCGAACAGCTGCCAGTAGTAACCCAACTTGCCGGCCGAGCGCACTTTGCTGGCGTGCTCGGCGGCGAGTTTGGAATCACGGCGGAACGAACCGCCATAAATCATCGGTGCAATGCGCACCACGTGGGACGGTTGGATATAACGCCTGGGGCTTGCCATCAGCCACAACACCTTGGGCTTGCCCGGCACCATGAAGGCCCCGGCCGCGGTGGCCGCGAGGATCAATTTCTTGCAGCGCTCGGGGTAGTCATACGCAAATTGCTGGGCCAGCGCTCCGCCCCAGGACACGCCCACGGCGTTCACTTGGCCATAGTCGAGGTAATCGAGCATACGCGCGGTGAGTTTGGCCAGACCGGGGAAGCGATAGGGTCGGTTCGGCGTCGAGGAACCGCCCACGCCGGGCACGTCGAAGGCGATCACTTCCAGGTCCGGGTCCAGGGCCTGGACGAACGGAAACACCAGCTCAAGGTTGGCGCCGATGCCGTTGAAGATCAGCAGCGGGGTCAAGTGCGGCTTGCCCGGGCGTACCGCCGTGCGGATGGTCTGGCCATCCAGGTCGATGGTACGGAAGATGAACGGTTGCGCCATGCTCAAGCCCTGTGAAGTGGTGCTATTGGTCTGTAGGAACTCGGTCAGTGTGGGAGCTGGCTTGCCTGCGATGGCATTCTTTCAGGCCGCGATTAGTGAGCAGGCCCATCGCTATCGCAGGCAAGCCAGCTCCCACATCTGATCTCATTTCAATCACAAGAATGCCTAGCGTTCATGTACATAGGTACCCGGCGCCGCTTCAGCGGCTGCATAGGTTTTATTGCCTAATGTCGTCGGGGCTTTTTTCAGTTTTCCCGCCCGCTCCGCCTGCCAAACCTGCCAGTGCAGCCACCACGAATCGGTGTGCTTGGTAGCATTCTCCTGCCACTCCAACGCACTGCCGGCCAGGCCCTCGCTGGTCTGGTAGCGTGCCTTGGGGTTGCCCGGCGGGTTGAGGATGCTCTGGATATGCCCGCTGCTGGACAGCACAAACTCGACCTTGCCGCCGAACAACTGCGCTGACTTGTAGCAGGACTGCCACGGCGTGATGTGGTCGTTGGTGCCGGCCAGGGAGTAGATATCGGCGGTGACCTGCTTGAGGTCGATGGGCGTGCCGCACACTTCCAGGGCGTTGGCGCGTACCAGTGGGTTGTTCTTGAACAGTTCGATCAGGTCGCCATGGAACGCGGCCGGCAAGCGTGTGGTGTCGTTGTTCCAGAACAGGATGTCGAACACCGGCGGCTCGTTGCCCAGCAGGTAGTTGTTGACCCAATAGTTCCAGATCAGATCGTTGGGGCGCATCCAGGCGAAGACCTTGGCCATGTCGCGGCCTTCCAGCACGCCGGCCTGATAGGAGTGGCGCTTGGCCGCTTCCAGAGTCTGTTCATCCACAAACAGCGCCACCTGGGTGTCCAGGGTGGTATCCAGCACGCTCACCAGCAGCGTCAGGGCGTTGACCTTCTTCTCGCCCAGCGCCGCGTAGTGGCCCAACAGTGCGGTGCAGGTGATGCCGCCGGAGCAGGCACCGAGCATATTCACATCCTTGCTGCCCGTAATCGCCGTGACCACATCCACTGCTTCCTTGAGCGCCTCGATATAAGTCGACAGGCCCCATTCGCGTTGGGCCTTGGTGGGGTTGCGCCAACTGACGATAAAGGTCTGCTGGCCATTGCGCAGGCAGAAGCGCGCCAGGCTTTTATCCGGGCACAGGTCGAAGACGTAGAATTTGTTGATCTGCGGCGGCACCACCAGCAGCGGGCGCTCATGCACCTGCTCGGTAATGGGCTTGTACTGGATCAGCTCCAGCACATCGTTGCGAAACACCACCGCGCCTTCGCTGGTGCCCAGGGTCTTGCCGACTTCAAAGGCGCCCATGTTGACCTGGCTGGGCATACCGCCGTTGTGCACCATGTCCTTGGCCAGGTGGGAAAGGCCGTCGAGCAGGCTTTTGCCGCCGGTTTCAAAGAAGCGTTTGACCGCCGCCGGGTTGGCCGCGCTGTTGGTGGGGGCCATGGCTTCGGTCATCAGGTTGATCACGAAGTGGCCGCGGCTGATGTCTTGTGCCGACAGGTTGCTGTCGTCGATCCAGTCGTGAAGCTCCTTGCGCCACGCCAGGTAAGTCTGCAAATAACGTTTGTAGAGCGGGTTCTGGCTCCAGGCTGGGTCGTTGAAGCGACGGTCGTCGCCCTCGGGCACCAGCGCGGATTTGCCGAACATCACATTCTTCAATTCAACGCCAAAGTGGGCGACGTGCTTGACGCTGTGCAACGGTTGCTTGATGGCTTGGGTCAGCACCATCTTGGCCGAGGCCAATAAATCCTTTTTGCGTAACGCGATGATCGGGTTCAACCCCAGGGTGTTTTCCGAGGCCTGGCGTTTCAAGTCATCGTTATTCTTGTTACTCATCTACGACGCTCCATTGTCCGAAAGACGAGTACCGGCGATTGCTGCGCACCCAATTTCGATACACGACACCAGCCTGGTACTGCGACTCGGGTGACCGTTGATACCGCATCGTCAAATGCAGGGAACTTGCCAGCTCCATTGGTTACCCGAGTTTATTTTTTTTCGCAAGCAGGCCAATCGTTGGCCACGCGACAGGGCATTCAAGCAGATGAAATTAGAAAATGCGCTCTAAACAGCAAGACCCCTGTGCTAGAGCATCAGCCGCACGACCGACTCACTCGGATCGCGGGTTTTTCCAGCGGCTTTGAGCTCGTCCAGGTAGTCGGCCCATAGAGCGTCCTGACGTACGGCCAGCTGATAGAGATAGTCCCAGGTGAATAGTCCGCTGTCATGACCGTCGTCGAAGGTCAATTTCAGTGCGTACTGGCCGGCGGGTTCCAGCTTGATCAACCGGACGTTGAGCTTGCCGAATTGCAGGATGGGTTTGCCGTGGCCCTGGACCTCGGCAGAAGGGGAGTGCACCCGCAGGAATTCGGCGGGCAACTGGTAGGTTTCGTCTGGCCCGTAGGTCAGGCCGAGGGTATTGGAGGTTTTATGCAGGTTTACTGCGGTAGGAAATTTCGACATTGGAGAAAACCCTGTAGGAACCGGCTCAAAATGTGGGAGGGACCAATGTGGGAGCCGGGCTTGCCCGCGATGCAGGCACCTCGGTGTTTCAGGAACACTGAAGTGATGCTATCGCAGGCAAGCCAGCTCCCACACAAGCCACTCCCACATTGAGTGAGGCTTACAGGATATAACGAGACAAGTCTTCGTTCTGCGCCAATTCGCCCAGGTGACCGTTCACATACTCGGCATCGATCTTGATCGCTTCGCCATTCTGCGCACCGGCCATGTCGCCGGCGCTGAAAGACACTTCCTCAAGCAGGCGCTCAAGCAAGGTATGCAGGCGACGGGCACCGATGTTCTCGGTCTTTTCGTTGACCTGCCAGGCGATCTCCGCCAGGCGCTTGATACCGTCAGCCTGGAATTCGATACCCAGCCCTTCGGTTTTCAGCAGCTCGCGGTACTGTTCGGTGAGCGAGGCATGCGGTTCGCTGAGGATGCGCTCGAAGTCGCCCGGCGTCAGTGCCTTGAGCTCCACCCGAATCGGCAGGCGGCCTTGCAGCTCGGGCACCAGGTCGCTCGGCTTGCTCAGGTGGAAGGCACCGGAGGCGATAAACAGGATGTGGTCAGTCTTGACCATGCCCAGCTTGGTGTTGACCGTGCAGCCTTCGATCAGCGGCAGCAAATCGCGCTGCACGCCTTCGCGGGAGACATCCACGCCGCCGGAGTTACCACGCTTGGCCACCTTGTCGATCTCATCGATAAACACAATGCCATGTTGCTCGACCGCTTCCAGGGCCTTGGCCTTGAGTTCTTCCTCATTGACCAGGCGTCCGGCTTCTTCGTCGCGCACCAGCTTGAGCGCATCCTTGACCTTGAGCTTGCGGCTTTTCTTCTTGCCCTTGCCCATGTTGGCGAACAGGTTTTGCAACTGGCTGGTCATTTCTTCCATGCCAGGCGGGGCAGAGATATCCACGCCGGACACTTCGGCCACTTCGATCTCGATTTCCTTGTCATCCAGCTGGCCTTCACGCAGGCGCTTGCGGAACAGCTGACGGGTGTTGGAATCCGATGAAGGTGCGGCGTCTTCGTTGAAACCCATGCGTGCCGGTGGCAGCAGGGCGTCGAGGATGCGCTCTTCAGCGGCGTCTTCGGCGCGATGGCTGACCTTGGTCACTTCCTGTTCGCGCAGCATCTTCAGGGCGGCGTCAGCCAGGTCACGAATGATCGACTCGACATCGCGGCCCACATAACCGACTTCGGTGAATTTGGTCGCTTCGACCTTGATGAACGGGGCATTGGCCAATTTGGCCAGGCGACGGGCGATCTCGGTCTTGCCGACGCCGGTAGGGCCGATCATCAGGATGTTCTTGGGCGTTACTTCAACGCGCAGTTCTTCCGGCAGTTGCATCCGGCGCCAGCGGTTACGCAGCGCAATGGCAACGGCGCGCTTGGCATCGTCCTGGCCGATGATATGGCGGTTGAGTTCATGGACGATTTCGCGGGGAGTCATGGACATAGTGTTTGGCGGCCTCAAGCCTGAATAAGCCCAGGGCTTATTCGGCGAGGTCCTGCTCCTCAATGGTCTGATTGTGGTTGGTGAACACGCAGATATCGCCAGCGATACCCAGGGCGGTCTCGACGATTTCACGGGCCGACAGGTCGGTTTTCTTCAGCAGCGCGCTGGCCGCAGCCTGGGCGTAGCCGCCACCTGAACCCATGGCGATCAGGCCATGCTCGGGTTCAACCACATCGCCGTTGCCGGTGATGATCAGGGAAGCGTCTTTGTTCGCAACCGCGAGCATGGCCTCCAGGCGGCTGAGGGAGCGGTCGGTGCGCCATTCTTTGGCAAGTTCCACAGCGGCGCGCACCAGGTGGCCCTGGTGTTTCTCAAGCTGGCCTTCGAAACGCTCGAACAGGGTAAAGGCGTCGGCGGTTGCGCCTGCGAAGCCGGCAAGCACCTGGCCGTGGTACAGGCGGCGCACTTTCTTGGCGTTGCCTTTCATCACGGTGTTGCCCAGGGAAACCTGGCCGTCGCCGCCCATGACAACTTTGCCGTGGCGACGTACTGAAACGATGGTGGTCAAGGGGAGAGTCTCCACGCAGCGGGGCGAAAATGCCCTGATGGAAACTCATATGGGGGTGGCGAGGGGGATTTCAACCGTAGGAAGGCAGGGCAGACGAGTGGTGATCGTTCCCACGCTCCGCGTGGTAATGCCGCCTTGACGCTCTGCGCCTGCTCTGTGACGCAGAGCGTCAAGGGACACGTTCCCACGCGGAGCGTGGGAACGATCAGTGAGTATGAGTCAGCGGCTCTGGCGTTGTTGTAACAACAGGTTGCTAAACCCGGCGCCGGCCAATTGCTTTTGCGCCACGGTCAGCTGTTCGCGGTTGCTGAACGGCCCCACCAATACGCGATACCAGGTCGCGTCCTTCACCGTGCCGGACTCAACCGATACCGATTGGCCCAACAGAATGATCTGTGCGCGTACACGGTCCGCATCCGCCTGTTTCGGGAACGAGCCCGCTTGCAGGAAGAACTTGGTCACCGGCGCAGCCTTGGTGGCTGCCACTGGCGGTGCTGGCGGCGGCGTGATACCGGCCAGCGCGGCCTGGGCGCGCGCCGTGTCGATTTTTGCCGCTTCCGCTGGGGTTACCGGCGTGGTCGGCACTTGTGGCGTCGGCAGGGTTTTTTCCGGCACGGCGTCAGGCGGCACGATCACTTCCGATTCCGGCAGCAGCGTGTAGAAGTCGTACTTGGGCTTTACCGGTGCGGTCGGGCTCGGCGCGGTCTTGTTGGCTTCGGCGATTTTCGTGGCCTTTTGCTGCTCCTGTTTGACGCGCTTGACGTCATCGCCCTGGCCGGGCTCCAGCTTCATCAGAAACACGATAAATGCGCCGACCGTAAGACCGATGGCCATCCACAGCCAACCCGGAATCGGTTGCTTCGCCGGGGCCTGGTAGCGGCTGGCGCCGCGCTTGGGTGCAGGTTTTTTCTTGGCAGCCAACTTACATACGCTCCAGAGTTTCCAGGCCCAAGAGTTCCAGGCCTTGCTTGAGGGTGCGTCCAGCCAATGCGGCAAGGCGCAGGCGACTTTGTTTCTGGGCTTCGTCGTCGGCGGTCAGGATCGGGCAGTTCTCGTAGAAACTGGAGAACAGGCCGGCCACTTCGTACAAATAGGTGCACAGGATGTGCGGCGTGCCTTTTTCGCCAACGCTGTTGAGCACCTCGCCAAATTGCGCGAGCTTGGCCGCCAGTTCCTGTTCGTGGGCGGCGTCCAGCGCGATCTGGCCTTCAACTTCGCTGAAGTCCTTGCCCAGCTTGCGGAATACCCCGGCCACGCGAGTGTAGGCGTACAGCAGGTACGGCGCGGTGTTGCCTTCGAAGTTGAGCATCAGGTCGAAGTTGAAGCTGTAGTCGCTGGTGCGGTGCTTGGACAGATCGGCGTATTTCACCGCGCCAATGCCCACCACGCGGGCGATGTTGCGCAGGTCGGCCTCGGCCAGCTCCGGGTTCTTTTCCTTCACCAGGTTGTAGGCACGTTCCTGGGCTTCGGTCAGCAGGTCGATCAGCTTCACGGTGCCGCCGTCGCGGGTCTTGAAGGGGCGGCCATCGGCGCCGTTCATGGTGCCAAAGCCCATGTGCTCCATATGCATCGGGTGGGTGACGAAACCGGCGCGACGCGCCACTTCGAACACCTGCTGGAAGTGCAGGGCCTGGCGCTGGTCGACGAAGTACAGTGCACGGTCAGCCTTGAGCACGCCACTGCGGTAACGCACGGCGGCCAGGTCGGTGGTGGCGTAGAGGTAGCCGCCATCGGCCTTGACGATGATCACCGGCAGCGGCTCGCCGTCGGCGGTCTTGAATTCTTCGAGGAACACGCACTGGGCGCCGTTGCTTTCGACCAGCAGGCCCTTGGCCTTGAGGTCGTTGACCACGTTGATCAGGTCGTCGTTGTAGGCGCTTTCGCCCATCACGTCGGCCATGGTCAGTTTCACGTTGAGCAGCTCGTAGATTTCCTGGCAATGGGACAGGGAAATTTCACGGAAGCGGTTCCACAGCGCCAGGCACTCTTCGTCGCCGGCTTGCAGCTTGACCACCAGGCCACGGGCGCGGTCGGCGAACTCTTCAGACTCGTCAAACCGCTTTTTGGCGGCACGGTAGAAGTTTTCCAGGTCGGCCAGCTCGTTGCTGGTGATCGGGTTTTCCTGCAGGTAGGCCATCAGCATGCCGAACTGGGTACCCCAGTCGCCCACGTGGTTCTGGCGGATCACGGTGTCGCCGAGGAATTCCAGCACCCGTGCCACGCCGTCGCCAATGATGGTGGAGCGCAGGTGGCCCACGTGCATTTCCTTGGCCAGGTTCGGTGCCGACAGGTCGATGACCACGCGCTGGCTGTCGCCGGCCTTGCGTGCACCGATGCGCGCATCGGCCAGGGCGGCATCCAGGCGCGACGCCAGGGCCTGGGTGTTCTGGAAGAAGTTGATAAAGCCTGGGCCGGCGATTTCGGCCTTGGTGACACTGGCGTCAGCCGGCAGGGCTGCGATGATTTTTTCTGCCAGGTCGCGCGGTTTCATGCCGGCCGGCTTGGACAGCATCATCGCGATGTTGCTGGCGAAGTCGCCATGGGTCTTGTCGCGGGTGTTCTCCACCTGGATCGCCGGCGACAGGCCTTCAGGCAACACACCTTCGTGGACGAGTTGGGTGAGGGCTTGTTGGATCAGCTGGCGAATGGTGTCTTTCATGGTGTTCTCTTTCGACCGCAAGCGGCGGCGCGCGATGCGCAGGTGGAAAAACTGGGCATTATCCGTGGCGAGGGCGGGCTTGCCAACCGTTCAGACTATATGGCGGACCTGCGGGCCTCTTCGCGGGCAAGCCCGCTCCCACATTTAAGGGTATTCACATTTCATAATGTGGGAGCTGGCTTGCCTGCGATGACGTAATTACCCTCAATACAAATCTACCGGGTCTACATCCAGCGACCATCGCACTTGCCGACCGCTGGGCAGTTGCTCCAGCTCAAGCATCCAGCGACTTAATAGCCGATGCAGCGGGGCGCGGGAGGTTGCCTGCAAGAGTAGCTGAGCGCGATAACGTCCGGCGCGCCGCTCCATGGGCGCTGGCACCGGGCCGAGTAGTTCGATGCCACTGAGGGCCAGTTCGCCCAATAAACGCTCAGCGGCGCTGCAGGCCTCATCAAGAAAGCCTTCGGCCTGCCCGGGTTTGTGGGCTTCGGCACGCAGCAGCGCCAGGTGCGCAAAGGGCGGGAGGCCGGCGGCGCGGCGTTCGCTCAAGGCCTGTTCGGCGAAGGCAAAGTAGCCTTGTTCCGTCAGTTGAATCAGCAGCGGGTGGTCGGCCAGGTGCGTCTGGATAATCACCCTGCCTGGCTCTTCGGCCCGCCCGGCGCGTCCTGCCACCTGCACGATCAACTGCGCCATGCGTTCGCTGGCGCGAAAATCCCCGGAGAACAACCCACCGTCGGCATCCAGGATCGACACCAGGGTGACCCGTGGGAAGTGATGCCCTTTGGCAAGCATCTGCGTGCCCACCAGGATGCACGGTTGGCCTTTGTGTATGGTGGCGAACAGTTGGTTCATGGCGTCTTTGCGCGACGTGCTGTCGCGGTCCACCCGTAGCACCGGGTAGTCCGGGAACAGAATGCCGAGGCGTTCTTCGGCGCGCTCGGTGCCGGCGCCCACGGGCCGCAGGTCCACCTTGCCGCACTGCGGGCAATGGCGCGGTACCCGTTCCACATGGCCGCAGTGATGGCAGCGTAACTCGCCGTGGCGCTGATGCACCGTCATGCGCGCATCGCAGCGCTCGCACCCGGACATCCAGCCGCAGTCATGGCACAGCAACGTCGGGGCAAAGCCGCGGCGGTTGAGAAATACCAATACTTGCTGGCCGGCGGCCAGGGTCTGGCCAATGGCCTGTTGCATCGGGCCGGAAATACCGCTGTCCAGCGGGCGGCTTTTCACGTCCAGGCGCAGGAAGCGCGGTTGTTTGGCGCCGCCAGCACGCTCGTTCAGGCGCAGCAGCCCGTAACGGCCGGTGTAGGCGTTGTGCAGGCTTTCCAGGGACGGCGTGGCCGAGCCCAGCACAATCGGGATGTCTTCCTGGCGGGCGCGTACCAGCGCGAGGTCGCGGGCGTGGTAGCGCAAACCTTCCTGCTGTTTATAGGAGCCATCGTGCTCCTCGTCGACGATGATCAGCCCGGGGTTTTTCATCGGCGTGAACAGTGCTGAGCGCGTGCCGATAATAATGTCGGCCTCGCCGTCCCGCGCCGCTAGCCACGACTCCAGGCGTTCACGGTCATTGACCGCTGAGTGCACCAGGGCGATCCGGGCATTGAAGCGTTGCTCGAAACGCGCCACGGTCTGCGGGCCCAGGTTGATCTCGGGGATCAGCACCAGTGCCTGCTTGCCCGCCTGCAGGGTTTCGCGGATCAGCTGCAAATAGACCTCGGTCTTGCCGCTGCCAGTGACGCCGGCCAGCAGGAACGCGTGGAAACTGTCGAAACCGGCGCGAATCGCCTCATACGCGGCGCGTTGCTCGGGGTTTAGCGGCAACTCCGGCTGGGCCAGCCAGTGTTCGTGGCGCGGGTCCGGGGCGTGTTTGCGGATTTCCACCTGCACCAGGCCCTTGGCCAGCAGCAGGTCGAGGCTGTCTTTGCTCAGCATCAGCTTGCTTAATAGCTGATGGGCCACGCCGTGTGGGTGTTGTGCCAAGGTGGCCAGGGCCTCACGCTGGCGCGGAGCGCGGGCGATGCGCGGGTCGTCGAGGCGTGCGCCGGGCACCATCGACCAGAAACGCTCCTGGCGCGCTTCGGCCAGTTCGCCCTGGCGCAGCAGCACAGGCAGCGCCCAGCTCAAGGTATCGCCCAGGCTGTGTTGGTAATACTGCGCGGTCCACAGGCACAGCTTGAACAGCGCGGGCGGCAGCGGTGGTGTGGCGTCGAGCAGGGCAATTGCCGGCTTGAGCTTTTCGGCAGGCACTTCGCTGTGGTCGGTGACTTCCACCAGAATGCCGATCATTTCCCGGCGCCCGAACGGCACGCGCACGCGCATGCCCGGTTGCAACTGCGCACGCGACACGCCGGGCGGGGCCCGGTAATCGAACAGGCGGCGCAGGGGCGAGGGCAGGGCTAGGCGCAAAATGGCGTCGGGCACGCGAGGATTCTCATCAATAAAGGCAAGCGGTGGCGCAGGGGCGCGAGCCTAGCAGACCGGGGGTGTCCCGTCTCCAGTACTGGAATCGGATCTTGTGGGAGCTGGCTTGCCTGCGAAAGCGCTAGTGCAGTAACAGATGCAGTGACTGACACACCGCCTTCGCGGGCAAGCCCGGCTCCCACATTGACGGCGGTGTGTGAGGAATATCTGATGAAAGGGAGTTTTCGACCATTACCGCCGCTTGCGTGATTAAAAAGGTCTGGTAGAATCCGCGGCCTAATTACGTGCGGTATTCGACAATAGTGTCGAGTGGCGGCACGCTAGCCCGAGGAAGTGCCATGAAAGCCGATATCCATCCAGCGTACGAAACCATCGAAGTCACCTGCAGCTGCGGCAACAAGTTCGAAACTCGTTCGAACCTGTGCAAGCCACTGGGTACTGACGTATGCAACGAGTGCCACCCGTTCTACACCGGTAAGCAGAAAACTCTGGACACCGGCGGCCGCGTACAGCGCTTCGCAGATCGCTTTGGTGCTTTCGGCAAGAAGCCTGCTGCTACTCCAGCAGAGTAAGGTTCAAGAGCCTTATGGGCTTTTACCTGCTGTTGAAAAAGGCGTCCCTTGTGGGCGCCTTTTTTGTGCCTGGGATTTGGCTGGCGACCGCTCAGGCCAACCCCTTCTGCCCCGCCCCGGCGGCCGTCGTGCGTGTGGAGGTACAGCGTGTGGTGGATGGCGACACGGTACGCCTCAAGGACGGTCGCAGCGTGCGCATGATCGGCCTCAACGCGCCGGAAACCGGCAAGAAGGGTCGCCCTGACGAGCCATTCGCTGTCGCCGCCCGTCAGCGCCTGCAGGCGTTGGTCAAGGCCAGCGATGGGCGTGTCGGCCTGGTGGCGGGGCGCGAAGGCAAAGATCATTACGGGCGCACCCTGGCTCACCTCTACGGCGCCAATGGCGAGAATCTGGAGGCGCAACTGCTGGCCGAGGGTTTGGGGTACCAAGTGGGCGTCGCGCCGAATGTCGACCTGATGGCCTGCCAGCAGGCGGCCGAAAACAGCGCCCGCCAGGCACGGCTCGGCCTGTGGCGCCAATCGCCAGTGCACAGCGTGGCGAATCTCAAGCGCTCCGGGTTTGCCCTGGTGGCCGGTCGGGTCAGCAAGATCGAGCGCAATCGCGGTGGAATCTGGATTGAACTGCAGGGTTCACTGGTATTGCGTATTGCGCCCGAGCTGATCAGCCAGTTCGATACGGCCATGCTCGATGGTCTGCAAGGCCGCACCATTGAGGCGCGCGGTTGGGTGCAGGATCGAGCCCGCCGTGGCGGCCTGAAAAAAGGCCAAGCGCGCTGGCTGTTGCCAATAACCGACCCCGGCATGCTGAAATCGGCGCTTTTGAATAAAAAATTGTAGACATTTTTTATTTCGATTGTGAACAGTTGAGCCCTTATATCCCGTGGCTCTTGGCCAAAAGTCGTAGCGCAGGGCCCTTGACACCTGTGACTGCCCAGTCTTGTAGGGACTTTACGACACGCGTATCCTCGGCGGTCCGTCGACCAACAGTAAAAGCGGAATGCCGATATGTCTGATTTGAAAACTGCCGCTCTCGAATACCATGCCCATCCTCGTCCAGGAAAGCTGAGTGTAGAGCTCACCAAAGCCACTGCCACTGCCCGCGACCTGTCGCTGGCCTACAGCCCTGGTGTTGCCGAACCCGTACGTGAAATCGCCCGTGACCCAGAGCTGGCGTACAAGTACACCGGCAAAGGCAACCTGGTTGCAGTGATTTCCGATGGCACCGCGATTCTGGGCCTGGGTAACCTCGGCCCATTGGCTTCCAAGCCAGTCATGGAAGGCAAAGGCGTGCTGTTCAAGCGCTTTGCCGGCATCGACGTTTTCGACATCGAAGTCGATTCCGAAAGCCCGCAGGCGTTCATCGACACCGTCAAGCGCATTTCCATCACGTTCGGTGGCATCAACCTGGAAGACATCAAGGCACCTGAGTGCTTCGAGATCGAAAAGGCCCTGATCGAGCAGTGCGACATTCCGGTATTCCACGATGACCAACACGGCACCGCGATCGTTACCGCAGCCGGCATGATCAACGCCCTGGAAATTGCTGGCAAAACCCTGGGCGAGGCGAAAATCGTCTGCCTGGGCGCCGGTGCCGCGGCCATTTCCTGCATGAAGCTGATCATCAGCATGGGCGCCAAGCTGGAAAACATCTACATGGTCGACAGCAAGGGCGTGATTCAGTCCGAGCGCACCGACCTGAACCAGTACAAGGCGATGTTTGCCCATCCGTCCTCCAAGCGCACCCTGGCTGACGCCCTCGACGGTGCCGACGTGTTCGTTGGCCTGTCCGGCCCGAACCTGCTGAGCGCTGAAGGCCTCAAATCCATGGCGCCGAACCCTATCGTGTTCGCCTGCTCCAACCCGGATCCGGAAATCTCTCCAGAACTGGCCCACGCCACTCGCAGCGACGTGATCATGGCCACCGGCCGTTCGGACTACCCGAACCAGGTCAACAACGTATTGGGCTTCCCGTTCATCTTCCGTGGTGCCCTGGACGTTCGCGCCAAGCGCATCAACGAAGAAATGAAAGTGGCCGCTGCCAACGCCCTGCGTGAACTGGCCAAGCTGCCGGTACCTCAGGATGTGTGTGACGCCTACGGTGGCGCCAAGCTGGAATTCGGTCGTGAGTACATCATTCCGAAACCAATGGACAAGCGCCTGATCACCCTGATCTCCGATGCCGTGGCCAAGGCCGCTATCGAGACTGGTGTGGCTACCCTGCCGTATCCAAAGAACTACCCGCTGCAAAGCGTGGATGATGTGTTCAACGGCTAAGCCGTTGTAGACACACCCGCAAAAAAAGCCCCGCCTGAGTGATCAGTCGGGGCTTTTTTGTGGCTGATGTCCCGTGGCTGATCTTTCCCACGCTCTGCGTGGGAATGCCCACCTGGACGCTCCGCGTCTGCTTTTAAGATCGTGACGCAGAGCGTCACAGGATGCATTCCCACGCGGATCGTGGGAACGATCGGCCGATCAGCGTGATCAGGTCAGAACAAATCGATCGGCGCGCCTTCATCCGCCGGCAGCGGGCTGCCCGGCACTGCGCCGTTGCCCAGTTCGTTGACCGATGGCGGTGTGTCTTCGCTCTTGAACAGCTCGAAGTACGCATTCGGCGTGCTCGGTGAAGCTGCGCGGCCACTGATCGGGTCGATGCGCAGGCTGAGGATGCCTTCTGGCTCTGGCTGGGTGTGCAGCGGCTTGTCCTTGAGCGCTGCGCCCATGTAGCTCATCCAGATCGGCAGGGCGACGGTGCCACCAAACTCGCGGCGGCCCAGGCTTTCAGGCTGGTCATAGCCGGTCCACACGGTGGTCACGTAGTCGCCGTTGTAGCCGGAGAACCACGCGTCCTTGGACTCGTTGGTGGTACCGGTCTTGCCAGCGATATCCGCACGGCCCAGAGCCAGTGCGCGGCGGCCGGTGCCCTTCTTGATCACGTCTTGCAGGATGCTGTTGAGGATGTAGGTAGTGCGGCCGTCCACGATGCGCTCGGCAACCGCTGGCGCTTGCGGTTCGGCCGGTGCGCCGGCGTTTGCGGCCGACGGTGTGCCTGGCGTCGCCTCGATGGTGATACCGCCGTTGCTCGGTACCGCAAGCCCGTCGGTCGCGGCCACACCATTGACCACATCGCCGGGTACCCGTGGCGGGTTGGCGGTGAACAGGGTGTCGCCATTGCGGCTTTCGATCTTGTCGATCAGGTACGGCGCGATCTTGTAGCCGCCGTTGGCAAAGGTGCTCCAGCCGGTGGCGATTTCCATCGGCGTGAGGGTCGCGGTACCCAGGGCCAGGGACAGGTTTGGCGGCAGGTCCGACTTGGCGAAGCCAAAGCGCGTCATATAGTCGATGGTCTTGCCTACGCCCATCGCCTGCAACAGGCGGATCGACACCAGGTTGCGTGACTTGTACAGCGCCTCGCGGATACGGATCGGGCCGAGGAACGTGTTGGTGTCATTCTTCGGGCGCCAGACCTTGTCCAGATATTCATCGACAAACACGATTGGCGCGTCGTTGACCAGGCTGGCGGCGGTGTAGCCGTTGTCCAGCGCGGCACTGTAGACAAACGGCTTGAAACTGGAGCCCGGCTGGCGCTTGGCCTGGGTAGCGCGGTTGTAGTTGCTCTGCTCGAAGGCAAAGCCGCCGACCAGTGCGCGGATCGCACCGTTCTGCGGGTCCAGGGACACCAGGGCGCCCTGGGCGAGCGGCACCTGGCTGAATTTGAGGCTGTCATCCTTTTGGCGTTGCACGCGGATCAAATCACCCACCTGGGCCACGTCGGATGGCTGCTTGGGCATCGGGCCCATGCTGTTGGTGTTCAGGAACGGGCGTGCCCACTTCATGCTGTCCCAGGCTACATGGGCTTCGCCAGAGCGGGTCAGCACTTGGATGCCGTCCTTGGTTACCTGGGTGACGATGGCCGGGTCCAGGCCGCTGATCGAACGCTGTTTGCCCAATTCGGTGGTCCAGGCACTCAGGGTCTTGCCCGGCAGGCGCGACTCGGGGCCACGGTAGCCGTGACGCTGGTCATAAGTGATCAGGCCTTCATGTACCGAATGGTTGGCGATTTCCTGCAAGTTGCTCGGCACCGTCGTGGTGACGCGGAAACCTTCGGTGTAGGCCTCGCTGCCATAACGGCCAACCATCTCGGCGCGGGCCATTTCGGCGATATAGGGTGCATTCACTTCTGGGGTCGGCACGTGATAGCTGGCGTTCAGCGGCTCGGCTACGGCACTTTCATAAGCGGCCTGGTCGATCTTGCCCAGTTTGTACATGCGGCCCAGGATCCAGTCACGGCGTTCTTTACTGCGCGCCGGGTTGGCCAGCGGGTTGAAGCGCGACGGTGCCTTGGGCAGGCCGGCGATCATCGCCATTTGCGCCAGGCTGGCGTCACGAATCGACTTGCCATAGTAGACCTGGGACGCGGCCTCGATGCCGTAGGCGCGGTTGCCCAAGTAGATCTTGTTGACGTACAGCTCGAGGATTTCATCCTTGGTCAACTGGCGTTCGATCTGCAGCGCCAGCAGGATTTCGGTGGCCTTGCGGGAAAAGCTGCGTTCGCTGGTGAGGAAGAAGTTCTTCGCCACCTGCATGGTGATGGTGCTGCCACCCGATTGAATGTGTCCACTTTTTACCAATTGCGTGGCTGCACGCACCAGGCTGCTGGGGTCTACGCCGTAGTGGTTGGCGAAATTATCGTCTTCGGCAGACAACAAAGCGCTGATGAAATTGGGTGGAATGTCGGCGAAACGGATCGGTGTGCGGCGCATTTCGCCGAACTCCGCGATCAGTTTTTCATCGCTGCTGTAGACCCGCAAAGGAATCTGCAACTGGATACTTCTGAGGGCCTCTACGGAGGGCAAACCCGGACTAAGGTAGAGGTAGGCCCCGCTGAGTACGAGCAGCAGCCCGCAAACGATGGCGACAATGGAGTACCCGAAAAACTTCAGCAGACGAATCAAGGCTTTTGGATTTCCAGAGAAAAGAATGAGTTACGCGTCGGGGATGCATGGCAAACGATGGATCGACCCGGGCAGCAGATAAAAAGCGGGAAAAAACGCTGGGCATTAAAGCATTTTTCAGCTTGGGGCGTCATTCGCGAGCCTTGAACAAGCCGACCGAATGCAAGGTGCCTGGCAGCAATCAGGCGAGATGACAGCCGGTATGACAGGGAAAGTTTTGGGGAGTTTTATGGGAAAGGGATTTTTCAGGCGAAAAGTCGACACGGTGTTGGGGGTCGATATCAATGACAGCGGCATCAAGCTGATCGAACTGGGCCGTTCATCAGGCGGTTTCAGCGTCCAGGGCTACGTTATGCAAATGCTGCCGCCCCAGGCGGTGGTGGACGGTACCTTGCTGGATCTTGAGGGTGTGGGCCGTATGCTGCAACAGGCACTGTCGCGCCTGGGTACCTCGGCCCGGTACGCCGCCGTGGCGGTTGCGGGCCCGTCGGTAATTACCCGGCTGATTGACATGGACGCCGGCCTCAGTGATGAGGAAATGGCCTGGAAGATCCAGATGGAAGCCGACCAGTTCATCCCCTATCCATTGGACGAGGTGGCCATCGACTTTCAGGTTCAAGGGCCATCGGCTCAAGGCCCGCAGTGGGTAGAGGTGATGCTGGCGGCGTGCCTGCGTGAGCAGGTCGAAGCGCGCGAGGCGGTTTTGGCCCTGGCGGGGCTGGTGCCGCGGGTGGTCGATGTAGAAGGGTTTGCATTGGAGCGCGCTTGCCTTCAGGATTTTGCCAGCTTCACGCCGGGTCATAGAGTCGATGGTGCACAATGGGCCTTGGATGCCCAAGGGATGGGAGTGGCTTGCGGGCTGGCCCTTAGGAGTTTCGCTGGATGACACGAATCAATCTTTTGCCTTGGCGCCAGGCCCTCGCGGAGCGCAGGCGCAAATACCTGTTGGTGCTATTGCTGGCGTTTGCCTGCGTGGCGCTCGCGGCACTGTGGTTGGCTGATCAAGTGATCGACCAGGCGATAGACCGGCAGGTAAGCCGCAACAGCCGCCTGGAAGAGCACATCGCTACCCAGGACTCGCGGATCAGGACTATCGACGACTTGCAGGCGCGAAGCCAGCAACTGGCCGAACGCATGAAGGTGGTTCAGGACCTGCACGATGCCCGCTCTTCCGGTGCCCGATTGTTCGAGCAATTGGCTCGCTCGGTGCCTGAAGGTGTCCATCTGCATGAGGTGGTTGCGAACGGCGACACCATCAGCATTCGCGGCACGGCAGAAAGCAACCAGGATATCGCCCGTTTGATGCAGCAACTCAAGCCAATCCACGGCTCCAGTTCGACCCGTCTGCAGCGCGTGCAAACCGAAGGTGCACGCGGCGAAAGTGAATTCCAGCTGATGGTGCGCCAGGGAGAGTCCAGCGAGGCGCAACCATGAGCCTGCCCAGGCTCGATTTTTCCACGCTCTCTTACAACGCTGTCAAATGGTCCCTGCCGGGCAAGGTGCTGCTTGGCTGTGTGCTGGCCGGCCTGGTGCTGGTGCTGGGCGAGGTTTCGCATGGGGGGCCGCAGCGGGAGCGATTGCACGGGCTTGAGGCGCGGGAGCAGGCGCTGCAGCAGCAACTCACAGAAAAGACCGGCCTGGCCGCGAGCCTTGAGGTGCGCACCCGGCAAGTCCGGAGCATGGAAGACAATCTCGCCAGCCTTCTAGGGCAATTGCCCGGCGAGTCCGAGCTGCCTGCCGTGCTGGAAGACATCGCCCGGCTGGCGTCTGCCCATGGGGTGTGGGTCGAAGGCATCACCGTGCTGGATGAAGCGCCTCGGCAGCTTTATATCGAACAACCCATGCAGATAAGCGCGTCCGGGGTTTACCACGACCTGGCGACGTTTGTCAGTGCCTTGGGTGGGTTGCCACGGGTCGTTACCGTGCAGGATATTGCGCTCGGGCATCAGGGCGCCTTGTTGCGTCTGAACATGCTCGCCAAGACCTATCGCAGCACCCTGCAAAACGGCAAGGCCCGTCAGGTGCTCGACCCAGGGCCGCAATTTGTCTACGAACCCTCGTCCTTGCGCGACCCGTTCACGCCGCCCGCCTTGCAGGCACCGCACGTTCCGGGCCGCCCGGCCCTTGCCCCGGATTTCACCCGGCCACGGGGACTGTTGGAGGGTATGCGCCTCGATCAGTTCGAAATGGTCGGTACGTTGTCCCGTGGTGCGCAGGCCTTTGCCTTGTTGCGGGCTGGGGCCAGGGTGTATCGGCTGGCGGTGGGTGATTACCTGGGGCCGGACCATGGCCAGGTCACGGCCATTCAAGACGCTGCTGTCGAGCTGGTGGAGCTGTTTCCCGATGGACAGGGCGCCTGGCTGGAACGCCCGCGAACCCTTGTGCTGAACGTCAACTCATAACGGAATCAAACAATGAAAAGGACCTTCTCGTCCTTCGGTGTGGCGCTATGGATAGCGTTCACGGCACCGATGGCTGCTGCTGTGCCCAATCGCCTGGACCTTATCCAACTGCCGCCGCCCGACAGTGCCCAGCCGGTCAGCTATACAGGCGCCAAGCTGACCCTGAATTTCCAGGACATCGACCTGCGTGCGGTCTTGCAGCAAATTGCCGATGTCGCCGGGCTCAACCTGGTGACCAGCGATGAGGTGCAGGGCTCGATCACCCTGCGGCTCAAGGATGTGCCCTGGGACCAGGCTCTGGACCTGGTACTGCAAACCAAGGGCTTGGACAAGCGAGTCAAGGCGGGCGTGTTGCTGGTGGCGCCCGCCGATGAATTGGCTGCTCGCGAGCTGTTGATGCTGGAGTCGCGCAAGCAGATGGCCGAGCTGGCGCCCTTGCGTCGGGAGCTGCTGCAGGTCAATTACGCCAAGGCCGCCGACCTGGCCAAGCTGTTTCAGTCGGTGACCGGCTTTGAGGGCGCCACCGATGAGCGCGGTTCGGTGGCGGTGGATGACCGCACCAACAACATCATCGCCTACCAGACTGGCGAGCGGCTCGAAGAGCTGCGGCGCATCGTGGCGCAACTGGATATCCCGGTACGCCAGGTCATGATCGAGGCGCGGATTGTGGAGGCCAATGTCGACTACGACAAAAGCCTGGGTGTGCGCTGGGGTGGGCGGCTCACCCGTGGCAACAGCGGGGTTGGCGGTATTGGCAAGCCGCTGGCGGAGGGTGCCGAGCCGCCGCAAAACCCACCCAGTTCACCCTTTGTCGACTTGGGGTCGCTGGCCGGAACCTCGGGCCTGGGGATCGCCTATATCACCGACAACCTGTTGCTGGACCTTGAGCTGACCGCCATGGAAAAAACCGGCAACGGTGAGATCGTCTCGCAGCCCAAGGTCGTCACCTCCGACAAAGAGACTGCACGCATCCTCAAAGGCACCGAGATTCCTTATCAGGAATCCACCTCCCAGGGTGCCACCTCGGTGTCGTTCAAAGAGGCCTCGCTGTCGCTTGAAGTCACGCCGCAAATCACTCCCGACGACCATGTGATCATGGCGGTCAAGGTCACCAAGGATGAGCCCGACTACCTGAACCGACTCAATGACGTGCCGCCGATCAAGAAAAACGAGGTCAACGCCAAGGTTCTGGTCAGGGATGGCGAGACCATCGTCATTGGCGGGGTTTTCTCCAACACCCAAAGCAAAGTGGTAGATAAAGTGCCATTTTTGGGCAATGTGCCGTATCTTGGCCGCCTTTTCCGGCGCGATGTGCTGGCGGAGAAAAAATCCGAGCTGCTGGTATTCCTGACTCCGCGTATCATGAATAACCAGGCGATTGCTGTGAGTCGTTGATTCTGTGCGAAATTTGATTCTTGTAGGGCCGATGGGGGCTGGAAAAAGCACCATCGGCCGTTTGCTGGCCAAAGAGCTGCGCCTGCCGTTCAAAGATTCCGACAAGGAAATTGAATTGCGCACGGGTGCCAATATCCCATGGATCTTCGATAAAGAAGGCGAGCTGGGCTTTCGTGACCGCGAGCAGGCGATGATTGCCGAGCTGTGCGGCTGCGATGGCGTGGTATTGGCGACCGGCGGTGGCGCCGTCATGCGCGATGAAAACCGTCGGGCGCTGCATGCCGGTGGTCGGGTGGTGTATCTGCACGCGTCGGTCGAACAGCAGGTGGGCCGTACCGCCCGTGATCGCAATCGCCCGTTGCTGCGCACCGCCGACCCGGCGAAAACCCTGCGGGACCTGCTGGCGCTGCGCGATCCGCTGTATCGGGAAATCGCCGATCTGGTGGTGGAAACCGATGAACGGCCACCTCGGATGGTCGTACTTGACATCCTTGAGCGCCTGCAACGGTTGCCACCCCGTTAAAGCCTGGCCCGAAATGCGCTATTCTCGGCGGCGCGCCATGACCTTATAAGGTATGGCGTAGAGCCACCAGGCGGTGTCGAGATGTCGACAGTGCCGGTCGTTAATACATCTTCAACGCGGGGACACATGCAGACACTTAAGGTCGATCTAGGCGAGCGCAGCTACCCGATCCACATTGGCGCAGGTCTGTTGGACCAGCCCGAACTGCTTGCGCCGCATATTGCCGGCCGACAGGTGGCAATCATCTCCAACGAAACGGTCGCGCCGCTGTACCTTGAGCGTCTGAGCCGCAGCCTGGCGGCGTACTCGGTGATCTCCGTGGTGTTGCCTGACGGCGAAGCCCACAAAAACTGGGAAACCCTGCAACTGATCTTTGATGGCCTGCTGACTGCGCGCCATGACCGTCGAACCACTGTGGTCGCCCTGGGCGGCGGTGTGATTGGCGACATGGCCGGGTTTGCCGCGGCCTGCTACCAGCGCGGCGTGGATTTCATCCAGGTGCCGACCACCTTGCTGTCCCAGGTCGATTCGTCGGTGGGCGGCAAGACCGGCATCAACCACCCGCTGGGCAAGAACATGGTCGGCGCGTTCTACCAGCCTCAGGCTGTGCTGATCGACACCGCTACCCTCAACACCTTGCCGCCGCGCGAGCTGTCGGCGGGTCTGGCGGAAGTCATCAAGTACGGCCTGATTTGCGATGAGCCGTTCCTGACCTGGCTGGAAGAACACATGGACGCCTTGCGCGCCCTCGATCAGGTAGCCCTGACCGAAGCGATTTCCCGCTCCTGCGCGGCCAAGGCGCTGGTGGTCAACGCCGACGAGCGTGAGTCCGGCGTGCGGGCCACGCTGAACCTGGGCCACACCTTCGGCCATGCGATCGAAACGCACATGGGCTATGGTGTGTGGTTGCATGGGGAAGCCGTAGCGGCTGGCACCGTGATGGCATTGGATATGTCGCAGCGCCTGGGCTGGATCAGCGCCCAAGAGCGCGATCGCGGTATCCGCCTGTTCCAGCGTGCCGGTTTGCCGGTTGTTCCGCCCACGGAGATGACCGAGGCGGATTTCCTTGAACATATGGCGATAGACAAGAAAGTGATCGACGGTCGACTTCGACTGGTACTGCTGCGCCACATCGGCGATGCCGTGGTGACCGACGATTATCCAAAAGAGATTCTACAGGCCACGCTGGGAGCGGATTACCGCGCCCTGGCCCAGCTCAAAGGTTAATAAGACCCGATGACTAGTTTGCATGCCGACGAGGCGTTCCTCGGCCATTATCACTTGAGCCACGACCCCTTCGCACCACGGGTGCCGGGTTTCAAGTTCTTCCCCGCCCAGCGCAAGCCGGTACTTGGGCAGTTGCATCACCTTGCGCGCTACAGCCAGTTGCTGCTGGTGGTGACCGGCCCTCTGGGCAGCGGCAAGACCTTGCTGCGCCAGGCGCTGGTGGCCAGCACCAACAAACAATCGGTGCAGAGCGTGGTGGTATCTGCCCGCGGTGCCGGTGATGCGGCTGGCGTACTGCGCGAGGTGGCGCAAGCGTTGAACGTCTCCAACGCCGAGCCGAACGCGATTCTCAAGCAGGTGGTGCAATTGGGCCTGACCGGCCAGGAAGTCTACCTGTTGGTAGACGACGCCGAGCAGCTCGACGAATCGGCCCTGGAAGCCTTGCTGGCGCTGGCAGCGGGTACGCCGGAAGGTCGCCCGCATGTGTTCCTGTTCGGTGAGTCGTCGTTGATCGCCGATCTGGAGCAGATCAGCGGTGAGCAGGAGCTGTTTCACGTCATCGAGTTGCAGCCGTACGAAGAGGAAGAAACCCGCGAATACCTTGCACAACGTCTTGAAGGCGCAGGGGCGGGTATCGAACTTTTCACCGCTGCGCAGATCTCTGATATTCACGAAAGCTCCGATGGCTGGCCTGGAAATATCAACCAGGTTGCCCGCGATGCCATGATCGAAGCCATGATTGCCAGCCGCTCTGCGGTCAAGCGTCCAAAGATGGGGTTCACTATGCCTAAGAAGCACGTATTGGCTATTTCCGCCGTTGTCGTGGTCGCTGTTGCCGCCGCCTGGTTGATCCCGGGCCGCAACAAAGCACCGACAACCACTGGCGCGCCAACCGAACAGGCGCAGTTGCCACTGGGCAAGCCCACGCCAAACGTCGAATTTGCCAACTCCGGCCAACCGACCAACCTGCCGATGGTCGGCCAACCTGTGATGCGCGGCCCTCTGGCCGAAGAAGCCGGTGGCATCTCCGAAGGTGACGACGGTGTGCCGGTGGAAGGCTCCAGCGCCACGCCGCCGACCGTGACCACCACCGCGCCACCTGCAGGCGTACCGGCCGGTGTGCCAGCGACACCGGTTGCTCCGGTCGCCAAGCCGACTCCGACGCCGGCGCCCACCGTTGCTACCGCCAAGCCTGCTCCGGTGACCAAGCCTGTCGCACCAGCGCCAGCCGCCAAACCAGCCCCGGCCGCCAAGCCTGCGGAAAAACCAGCCGCCACCGTTGCCAAGGCCGGCGCTGCTGGCAGCAGCTGGTACAGCAGCCAGCCTACCGGTAACTTTGTGGTGCAAATCCTCGGCACCAGCTCCGAAGCCAACGCCCAGGCGTTCGTCAAAGAGCAGGGCGGCCAGTACCGTTACTTCAAGAAAGTGCTCAACGGCAAGCCTCTCTACGTGATCACCTACGGCAGCTTCCCAAGCCGCGCCGCAGCCGATTCTGCCATCAAGGCCTTGCCAGCGAAGGTTCAGGCTGGTAAACCTTGGCCTCGCACTGTTGCCAGCGTTCAACAAGAACTGGCAGCAACTCGCTGAAGATCCGGCGGCCTTACCCAGGCCGCCCTCCCGGCACCTCAAAAAAATCCGCAAGTGCGTGCAGTCTCCCGAGACCGCGCGCTTTGTGGTGTCTGCGTCACAGTGGCTTTTGAGTCGTAGCGGTCAGAATTAAAAAAGTTTTGACTAGCACAGCATATCGCTTTAAACCTTTCATAAATGCGACATAGATTTGCGACATTTCGTCGCTAAATTTGTGAGCGTCTGTGTCGGTGTGTACAATGACCTCCCTTTTGCCCCCGCTAAGCCGGCGTACGTTCGGCGTGGAAGGTAACCGGTTGAATTGAAAAGAAATTTGCCTCGGTAAAAGAGGCAGCCTGGTGAGAAAGTGTCTATGAAAGCAGGTCTGTACCAACCCGATGAATTCAAGGATAACTGCGGTTTCGGCCTGATAGCCCACATGCAGGGCGAACCCAGTCATACCCTTTTGCAAACGGCCATCGAGGCCCTGACCTGCATGACCCACCGCGGTGGGATCAACGCCGACGGCAAGACCGGTGACGGCTGTGGCTTGCTGATTCAAAAGCCCGACCAGTTCCTGCGCGCTGTCGCCAAAGAGCAATTTGCGGTCGAACTGCCCAAGCAGTACGCCGTGGGCATGGTGTTTTTCAACCAGGACCCGGTAAAAGCCGAAGCCGCTCGCGAGAACATGAACCGCGAGATCGCCGCCGCCGGCCTGCAAATCGTCGGATGGCGCAAAGTGCCCATCGACACCAGCGTACTCGGCCGCCTGGCCCTGGAGCGCCTGCCGCAGATCGAACAAGTGTTCATCGCAGGCGATGGCCTGAGCGACCAGGACATGGCGATCAAGCTGTTCACGTCCCGTCGTCGTTCGTCGGTGCTCAACGCCGCCGACACCGACCATTACATCTGCAGCTTTTCCCACAAGACCATCATTTATAAAGGACTGATGATGCCGGCGGACCTCACCGCCTTCTATCCAGACCTGAGCGATGAGCGCCTGCAAACCGCAATCTGCGTGTTCCACCAGCGCTTTTCCACCAATACCCTGCCGAAATGGCCGCTGGCCCAGCCATTCCGCTTTCTCGCCCACAACGGCGAGATCAACACCATTACCGGCAACCGCAACTGGGCCCAGGCCCGTCGCACCAAGTTTGCCAACGATTTGATGGACCTCGAAGAGCTCGGCCCGCTGGTCAATCGCGTGGGTTCCGACTCCTCCAGCATGGACAACATGCTCGAACTGATGGTCACCGGCGGCATCGACCTGTTTCGTGGCGTGCGCATGATCATTCCGCCAGCGTGGCAGAACGTCGAGACGATGGACCCGGACCTGCGTGCGTTCTACGAGTACAACTCGATGCACATGGAGCCGTGGGACGGCCCGGCCGGCGTGGTCATGACCGACGGCCGCTACGCGGTGTGCCTGCTCGACCGTAACGGCCTGCGCCCGGCGCGTTGGGTGACCACCACCAACGGCTTCATCACCCTCGCCTCGGAAATCGGCGTGTGGGACTACAAGCCTGAAGACGTGATCGCCAAAGGCCGTGTGGGCCCTGGCCAGATCCTGGCCGTGGACACCGAGACCGGGCAGATCCTCGACACCGACGCCATCGACAACCGCTTGAAGTCCCGTCACCCGTACAAGCAATGGCTGCGCAAGAACGCCCTGCGCATCCAGGCGACCATGGAAGACAACGACCACGGTTCGGCTTTCTATGACGTCGACCAGCTCAAGCAGTACATGAAGATGTACCAGGTCACGTTCGAAGAGCGCGACCAGGTGCTGCGTCCGCTCGGTGAGCAAGGCTACGAGGCCGTCGGCTCCATGGGCGATGACACGCCAATGGCCGTGCTGTCCCAGCGCGTGCGCACGCCGTACGACTATTTCCGCCAGCAGTTCGCCCAGGTGACCAACCCGCCGATCGACCCGCTGCGTGAAGCCATCGTGATGTCCCTGGAAGTGTGCCTCGGTGCCGAGCGCAACATCTTCCAGGAATCGCCTGAGCATGCCTCCCGTGTGATCCTCAGCTCGCCGGTCATTTCCCCGGCCAAGTGGCGCTCGCTGATGACCCTGGAGCGTCCGGGCTTCGATCGCCAGATCATCGACCTGAACTACGATGAGAGCCTGGGCCTTGAAGCCGCAGTGCGTAACGTTGCTGACCAGGCTGAAGAAGCCGTGCGTGCCGGTCGTACCCAGATCGTACTCACCGACCGCCACATTGCGCCTGGCAAGTTGCCGATCCACGCGTCCCTGGCGACCGGTGCGGTGCACCACCGCCTGACCGAAAAAGGCCTGCGCTGCGACTCCAACATCCTCGTGGAAACCGCCACCGCCCGCGACCCGCATCACTTTGCGGTGCTGATCGGTTTCGGCGCCTCGGCGGTGTACCCGTTCCTCGCGTACGAAGTGCTGGGTGACCTGATCCGTACCGGTGAAGTGCTGGGAGACCTCTATGAGGTGTTCAAGAACTACCGCAAGGGCATCACCAAGGGCCTGCTGAAGATCCTGTCGAAGATGGGTATCTCCACCGTCACCTCATACCGCGGTGCGCAACTGTTCGAAGCCATCGGCCTGTCCGAGGAAGTCTGCGAGCTGAGTTTCCGTGGCGTACCGAGCCGCATCAAGGGTGCGCGTTTCGTCGACATCGAAGCCGAGCAAAAAGCCCTGGCCGCCGAAGCCTGGAGCGCGCGCAAGCCGATCCAGCAAGGTGGCCTGCTCAAGTTCGTGCACGGTGGCGAATACCATGCTTACAACCCGGACGTGGTCAACACCCTGCAAGCCGCTGTGCAGCAGGGCGACTACGCCAAGTTCAAGGAATACACGAGCCTGGTGGATAACCGCCCGGTGTCGATGATCCGCGACCTGTTCAAGGTGAAGACCCTGGACACGCCGATGGACATCAGCCAGGTCGAGCCGCTGGATTCGATCCTCAAGCGCTTCGACTCCGCCGGTATTTCCCTGGGCGCCCTGTCGCCCGAGGCTCACGAAGCCCTGGCCGAAGCCATGAACCGCCTGGGTGCGCGTTCCAACTCCGGCGAAGGCGGTGAAGACCCGGCGCGCTACGGCACGCTCAAAAGCTCGAAGATCAAGCAGGTGGCCACCGGCCGTTTCGGGGTGACCCCGGAGTACCTGGTGAATGCCGAGGTGCTGCAGATCAAGGTGGCCCAAGGCGCCAAGCCGGGTGAGGGTGGTCAATTGCCAGGCGGTAAGGTCAACGGTTTGATCGCCAAGCTGCGCTATGCGGTGCCGGGCGTGACGTTGATCTCGCCACCGCCGCACCACGACATTTACTCGATTGAAGACTTGTCGCAGCTGATTTTCGACTTGAAACAAGTCAACCCCCAGGCCCTGGTCTCGGTGAAACTGGTGGCGGAAGCCGGCGTCGGCACCATCGCCGCCGGTGTGGCCAAGGCCTATGCCGACCTGATCACCATCTCCGGCTACGACGGCGGCACCGGCGCTTCGCCGCTGACCTCGATCAAGTACGCCGGTGCACCGTGGGAGCTCGGCCTGGCCGAAACCCACCAGACCCTGCGCGGCAACGACCTGCGCGGCAAGGTGCGAGTACAGACCGACGGCGGCCTGAAAACCGGCCTCGATGTGATCAAGGCCGCGATCCTCGGCGCCGAAAGTTTCGGCTTCGGCACCGCGCCAATGATCGCCCTGGGCTGCAAATACCTGCGTATCTGCCACCTGAACAACTGCGCCACCGGCGTGGCGACTCAGAACGAAAAACTGCGCAAGGATCACTACATCGGCACCGTCGACATGGTGGTGAATTTCTTCACCTATGTCGCCGAAGAAACCCGGGAGTGGCTGGCCAAGCTGGGCGTACGTTCGCTGGAAGAGCTGATCGGTCGCACCGACCTGTTGGACATCCTCGAAGGCCAGACCGCCAAGCAACAACATCTGGACCTCACGCCGCTGTTGGGCAGCGATCACATCCCGGCAGACAAGCCACAATTCTGCCAGGTGGACCGCAACCCACCGTTCGACAAAGGCCTGCTGGCCGAGAAAATGGTCGAAATGGCCGGCTCCTCGATCAACGACGCCAGCGGTGGCGAATTCGCGCTGGATATCTGCAACTGCGACCGTTCCATCGGTGCACGCATCTCTGGCGAAATTGCGCGCAAGCACGGCAACCAGGGCATGGCGAAAGCGCCGATTACCTTCCGCTTCAAGGGCACTGCGGGCCAGAGCTTCGGCGTGTGGAACGCCGGCGGCCTGCACATGTACCTGGAAGGCGACGCCAACGACTACGTGGGCAAGGGCATGACTGGCGGCAAACTGGTCATCGTTCCGCCGGCTGGCAGTGTGTACAAGACCCAGGACAGTGCCATCATCGGCAACACCTGCCTGTACGGCGCCACCGGTGGCAAGCTGTTTGCCGCAGGTACTGCCGGTGAGCGTTTCGCCGTGCGTAACTCCGGTGCTCACACCGTGGTGGAAGGCACTGGCGATCACTGCTGCGAGTACATGACCGGAGGCTTTGTCGCGGTACTGGGCAAGACCGGTTACAACTTCGGTTCGGGCATGACCGGCGGTTTCGCCTACGTGCTCGACCAGGACAACACCTTCGTCGACAAGGTCAACCACGAGTTGGTCGAGATCCAGCGCATCAGCGGCGAAGCCATGGAATCCTACCGGAACCACTTGCAGCACGTGCTGGACGAGTACGTCGAGGAAACCGGCAGCGAATGGGGTCGCAACCTCGCCGAAAACCTCGATGATTACCTGCGTCGTTTCTGGCTGGTCAAGCCCAAGGCTGCCAACCTGAAATCGTTGCTTTCCAGCATCCGTGCCAACCCGCAGTGATATGCGCCTGAACAGTTTGATGAGGTTTTAACATGGCTGAACGTCTGAATAACGACTTCCAGTTCATCGATGTCGGGCGCAAAGATCCGAAGAAGAAACTGTTGCGTCAACGCAAGAAAGAGTTCGTGGAAATCTACGAACCCTTCAAGCCCCAGCACTCGGCCGACCAGGCCCACCGCTGCCTGGGATGCGGTAACCCGTATTGCGAATGGAAGTGCCCGGTGCACAACTTCATTCCCAACTGGCTCAAACTGGTGGCCGAGGGCAACATCCTCGCCGCCGCCGAGCTGTCTCACCAGACCAACACCCTGCCGGAAGTCTGCGGCCGGGTGTGCCCGCAAGACCGTCTGTGTGAAGGTGCCTGCACCCTCAACGACGGTTTCGGCGCGGTAACCATCGGTTCGGTGGAGAAGTACATCACCGATACGGCGTTCGCCATGGGCTGGCGCCCGGACATGTCCAAGGTCAAGCCGACCGGCAAGCGCGTCGCGATCATCGGCGCGGGCCCTGCTGGCCTGGGGTGTGCCGACGTGCTGGTGCGTGGCGGCGTGACCCCGGTGGTGTTCGACAAGAATCCGGAAATCGGTGGCTTGCTGACCTTCGGTATCCCTGAATTCAAGCTGGAAAAAACCGTACTGAGCCACCGTCGTGAAGTGTTCACCGGCATGGGTATCGAGTTCCGTCTCAATACCGAAGTCGGCAAAGACATCACCATGGAGCAACTGCTCGCCGAATACGATGCGGTGTTCATGGGCATGGGCACCTACACCTACATGAAGGGCGGCTTTGCCGGTGAGGACTTGCCCGGCGTGTATGACGCGCTCGACTTCCTGATCGCCAACGTCAACCGCAACCTGGGCTTTGAAAAGTCGCCGGAAGATTTCGTCGACATGAAGGGCAAGAAGGTCGTGGTGCTGGGCGGTGGCGACACCGCGATGGATTGCAACCGCACCTCGATCCGCCAGGGCGCCAAGTCGGTGACCTGCGCTTATCGCCGTGACGAAGCCAACATGCCCGGCTCGCGCAAAGAGGTGAAGAACGCCAAGGAAGAAGGCGTGAAATTCCTCTACAACCGCCAGCCGATCGCCATCGTCGGTGAAGACCGTGTGGAAGGTGTGAAGGTGGTCGAGACCCGTCTCGGCGAACCGGACGCCCGTGGCCGTCGCAGCCCCGAGCCGATCCCGGGTTCCGAAGAAATCATCCCGGCCGACGCCGTGGTCATCGCCTTCGGTTTCCGCCCAAGCCCGGCGTCGTGGTTCGAGCAGTTCGAAATCCAGACCGACAGCCAGGGCCGCGTCGTGGCCCCGGAACAAGGCCAGTACAAGCACCAGACCAGCAACCCGAAGATCTTCGCCGGTGGCGACATGGTGCGTGGGTCGGACCTTGTGGTCACCGCGATCTTCGAAGGCCGTAACGCCGCCGAAGGCATCCTGGACTACCTGCAAGTCTGATGATCGTTCCCACGCTCTGCGTGGGAATGCCGCCAGGACGCTCCGCGTCCCGAACAGCATGACGCGGAGCGTGGGAGCGATCCTGCGGCGGCATTGCCGCGACAAATTGACCCGATAGACAAAAGGCACGGTGCATTCCGTGCCTTTTGCGTCGCGCTCTGAGAAAATGCCCGCACTTTTTTTGCGGATGCCGACATGACTGCCCTCAAGAACGACCGTTTCCTTCGTGCCCTGCTCAAGCAACCCGTAGACGTCACCCCGGTGTGGATGATGCGTCAAGCCGGTCGCTATCTGCCGGAATACCGCGCCAGTCGCGCCAACGCCGGTGATTTCATGAGCCTGTGCATGAACCCGGAGTTCGCCTGCGAAGTCACGATGCAGCCGCTGGACCGCTACCCACAACTGGATGCGGCCATCCTCTTCTCCGATATCCTCACCATCCCGGACGCCATGGGCCAAGGCCTGTACTTCGAAACCGGCGAAGGCCCGCGCTTCAAGAAAGTCGTCAGCACCCTGGCCGATATCGAAGCCCTGCCGATCCCTGACCCACACAAAGACCTGGGCTACGTGATGGATGCTGTGAGCACCATCCGCCGCGAGCTCAACGGCCGCGTGCCGCTGATCGGTTTCTCCGGCAGCCCCTGGACCCTGGCCACCTACATGGTTGAAGGCGGCTCGTCGAAAGACTTCCGCAAGACCAAAGCCATGCTCTACGACAACCCGCAAGCCATGCACCTGTTGCTGGACAAGCTGGCGCAGTCGGTCACGTCCTACCTCAACGGCCAGATCATGGCGGGTGCCCAAGCGGTACAGATTTTCGACACCTGGGGTGGCAACCTGTCGGCGGCGGCGTACCAGGAGTTCTCCCTGGCCTACATGCGCAAGATCGTCAGCGGCCTGATCCGTGAGCACGAAGGCCGCAAGGTTCCGGTGATCATGTTCACCAAAGGCGGCGGCCTGTGGCTGGAAAGCATCGCTGACGCGGGCGCCGATGCATTGGGCCTGGACTGGACCTGCGACCTCGGCGAAGCGCGCCGTCGCGTCGGCAACCAGGTTGCCCTGCAAGGCAACATGGACCCGACCGTGCTGTACGCCAAGCCAGAAGCGATCCGCGCCGAAGTCGGACGCATCCTGGCCAGCTATGGCAAGGGCAGTGGCCACGTGTTCAACCTTGGCCACGGCATCACACCGGAAGTGAACCCGGAGCACGCGGGTGCGTTCTTGCGCGCAGTGCACGAACTATCGGCGCAATACCACGAGTAAAACGCAAAACAAAATGTGGGATCTGGCTTGTCGGGTCGCCGCATCGCTGCGATGGCGGCGGCGAATTCAACACCGCTATCGCAGGCAAGCCAGCTCCCACATAAAGCCAGTCGCCTCAGGCTTTCACATGGCCCAGTGGCGGCAACTTCGCCAGCTTCAACGCCACCAGCAACGCGCCAATCAGCAGCGCGACGATAAACCCGCCAATCCCGTTCCACCCGGCAAAGTGCCAGAAAAACCCACCCGCAGTCCCGGCAATGCTCGACCCCACGTAATAGCAGAACAGGTACAGCGACGACGCCTGCCCCTTGGCTTTCACTGCGCGGCGGCCGATCCAGCTGCTGGCGACCGAGTGGGCGCCGAAGAAGCCGAAGGTGAACACCAGCATGCCCGGTACCACCAGCCACAAAGGCGTGAACAGCGTCAGGGCCATGCCGGCGAGCATCAGCACGATGGTGCCCCATAGCACGCGGCGGCGGCCGAGGCGGTCGGCCAGGGAGCCGATTTTCGCCGAGCTGTAGATGCCCGAGAGGTACACCACTGACAGCAAACCGACCACCGCCTGGCTCAGCTCGTAGGGGGAGGCCAGCAGGCGATAGCCGATGTAGTTGAACATCGTCACGAACGCGCCCATCAGCAGGAAGGCTTCAAGGAACAGCCACGGCAGGCCGGCGTCCTTGAAGTGCATGACAAAGCCGTCCACCAGGCTGCGTGGCTTGAGGCTGCTGGCGCGGAAGTTGCGCGATTCGGGGAGGATCTTCCAGAACACCGTGGCAGCGATCAACGCCAGGGCGCCGATGATCAGCATTGCGGTGTGCCAGCTGACGAAGTCGATCAACACGCCGATGATCAGGCGCCCGCTCATGCCCCCAATCGCGTTGCCGCCGATGTACAGGCCCATGGCCAGGCCGATGTGCTGCGGGTGGATCTCTTCGCTGAGGTAGGTCATGGCCACGGCGGCCAGGCCGCTCAAGGACAAGCCCACCAGTGCACGCATCAACAGGATGCCCTCCCAGCTCGGCATCAAGCCGCTGGCGATGGTGGCCAGCGCCGCACAGAACAACGCAGCGACCATCACCGGCTTGCGCCCCAGCCTGTCGGATATCGGCCCGGTGATCAGCAGGCCGCAGGCGAGCATGGCGGTCGCGACGGACAAAATCAGGCTGCTTTGCGCCGCATTGATGGAAAACTCGTGGGACAGCGCCGGCATCATCGGCTGCACGCAATACAACAGCGCAAAGGTGGCGAAGCCGCCGGAGAACAGCGCCAGCACGGTGCGCATGAACATCGGCGTGCCTTTTTCGATGTACGCGTCGTTGAGCTGCGCCACCACGTCATCAAGGGCTGAGGGCGGGGTGTGTTGGGCAAGTGGAGCAACAGCAGGATTCACGAGGGACCTCGGGGAGGAAAGTCTGCCAGGACTGACAATACGAAAAAGCATATAGCTGGCTAATGATTCTTTCCAATATATTGTTCGACCTGTTTGATAGCTTTTACGACCTAATGAGGCTTGCATGGAATTTCGCCATTTGCGCTACTTCATCGCCGTTGCCGAAGAACTGCACTTCGGCCGCGCCGCGCAGGTGCTGGGCATCTCGCAGCCGCCCCTGAGCCAGCAGATCCAGGCGCTGGAACACGAGCTGGGCGCCCGCTTGTTCGAGCGTACCAATCGTCGGGTCGAGCTGAGCGAGGCCGGGCGCTTGTTCTTGCAAGAGGCACGGTTGGTGCTGGCCCAGGTCGACAAGGCGGCAGATGTGGCGCGGCGTGCGCAGTTGGGGGAACTGGGTGAATTGAAGATCGGCTTCACCTCGTCTGCGCCGTTCAACGCCAGCATTCCCCAGGCGATCTTTGCCTTCCGCCAGGCATTCCCGGCGGTGCATCTGAACCTGCAAGAAATGAGCAGCACCCAAGTAGCCGAGTCGCTGGTGGATGAGTCGATTCAGGTTGGGCTAATGCGGCCTTTGCCCTTGCCCGACTCACTGAAAGTGATCGAGTTGATGCGCGAACCCTTGGTCGCGGTATTGAGCGCCGGCCACCCGTTGGCGCAAGGCAGCGAGCGCGGCTTGCATCTGGAGCAATTGGCCGAGGAGCCTTTCGTGTTCTTCCCGCGCAGTTACGGCAGCGGCTTGTACGCGCAGTTGCTCAACCTCGCTCGCGACGCCGGGTTCAGCCCGCACTTTGCTCAGGAAGCAGGGGAAGCAATGACCATCATCGGCCTGGTGGCGGCGGGGTTGGGGGTGTCGGTGCTGCCGGCGTCTTACCAGCGCATCCGCATTGATGGCGTGGTCTATCGCACCTTGCTCGACCCACAGGCAGTGACGGCGGTGTGGCTGGTGCAGCGCAAGGGCGCGCAAACGCCAATGGCGAAAGGGTTTGTGGAGTTGTTGACGCGTAAGGCCGCTCAATAACCTGTGGCGAGGGAGCTTGCTCCCGCTGGGTCGCGTAGCGGCCCTAAAAATGGGCCTGCTGCGCAGTCCAGCGGGAGCAAGCTCCCTCGCCACAAGGGGGTCAGTTTTGGGGAGAAGTATTTGCTTCATTCACGCTGTAAGTACGCAACCCCGCCAGAATATCCCGATCCAGCATGCTCACCCAACGGTTGTAGTTGCGATGGATCTTACCGTCCTTGTAGCCCAGGTCGCGGCTGTCGCGGTAGGTGATGGCGTAGCTGTTGCGGGTGTAGCGGATGTCGATTGCGGCGTAGAACTGGCCGCGCACGGTGATCTCGGCCTGCACCAGTTGCGGGCTCAGGCGTTGTACCGTCCACTCGCGTTTTTGCAGGGCGGCGACGATCACCTGTTTCATTTTTTCTTCGCTGACCTGGCTCGTGGCCGGCAACTCGTGCTGGGTGTTGAGCACCGGTTTGCTGGTGCAGCCAGCCGTGGTCAGCAGGGCCAGCGTGATCAGGGTAGCGCGTAGCAGGGAAGACATTCCGTTTTCTCCAGTCGATTAAAAAGTCAGCTCCAGCGGCGGAAGATCAACGAGGTGTTGACGCCGCCGAAGGCAAAGTTGTTGTTCATCACGTAGTCGTTGTGCATCTGGCGAAAGCCACCTTGCAGGTAGTCCAGCTCGCCGCATTGCGGGTCGACCGCGTCCAGGTTGAAGGTGTGCACGTACTGGTCGCGGTTCATCATCTCGATGCTGAACCACGATTCCAGCGCGCCGCAGGCACCCAGGGTGTGGCCGAGGAAACTCTTCTGTGAACTGATCGGCATGCGGCTGCCAAACAGGCTGCTGGTGGCCAGGGTTTCGGCGATGTCGCCCTGATCGGTAGCCGTGCCATGGCCGTTCACGTAGCCGATGGCGGACGGTTCAAGACCTGCGTCTTCCAGGGCCAGCTCCATGGCGCGGCGCATGGTTTTCTGTTCCGGGCGGGTGGTGTGCTGGCCGTCGGCGTTGCTGCCGAAGCCGACCAGCTCCGCATGAATATGCGCGCCTCGCGCGAGTGCGTGTTCCAACTCTTCGAGCACCAACATGCCGCCACCTTCACCGATCACCAGGCCGTCGCGGCCGCTGTCGTAGGGACGAGGGCTGGTTTGCGGCGCATCGTTTTTCAGGCTGGTGGCGTACAGCGCATCAAACACCATGGCTTCGGTGGGGCACAGTTCTTCTGCGCCGCCCGCAAGCATCAACGGCAGGCGCCCGAACTTGATTGCCTCATAGGCGTAGCCGATGCCCTGGCTGCCGCTGGTGCAGGCGCTGGAGGTAGGAATCAGCCGGCCCGTGAGGCCAAAGAAGATGCTGATATTTGCCGCCGTGGTGTGCGGCATCATGCGCACATAGGAGTTGGCATTGAGCCCCTCGGCCACCGAGTTGAGCAGCATATTGCCGAACGCCTTGATCTCATCGGTACTGCCGGTGGACGAGCCACAGGCCACGCCCATGCGTCCGTCCTTGATCGACTCGTCACCGAGCAGGCCGGCGTCTTGCAACGCCTGCTCCGCCGCCCACACGGCCAGGCGCGAGACGCGGCCCATGCTGCGCAGTTGCTTGCGCGTCCAGTGAGCAGGCACGACGAAATCGTCGATAGGGCCGGCCAGGCGCGTGTTCAATTCGGTGAAACGGTCCCACTCATCCATGCGCCGGATGCCGCTGCGGTTGGCGCGAAAGTTCGCGGCGATGGTGTCCCAGTCGCTGCCCAGGGAGGTCACGCCGGCCATGCCGGTGACGACAACGCGCTTCATCAGCACAGGCCCCCGTTCACGGCCAGCACCTGGCGCGTGATGTAGCCGGCTTCGGCCGACATCAGGAAGTTCACGGCGCCGGCGACTTCTTCCGGCGTGCCCATGCGTTGGGCCGGGATCATTTTCATCAGTTCTTCTACCGGCACGTTTTCATCCAGCATCGCGGTGTCGATCAGGCCCGGCGCCACGCAGTTGACGGTGATCTTGCGCTTGCCCAGCTCGATGGCCAGCGCCTTGGCCGCGCCGATCAAGCCGGCTTTGGAGGCGCTGTAGTTGACCTGGCCGCGGTTGCCGATCAGCCCGGACACCGAGGTGATGCACACGATACGCCCGGCGGCGCGGCGCCGAATCATCGGCATCATCACCGGGTGCAGCACGTTGTAGAAACCATCCAGGTTGGTGCGCATCACCACATCCCAATCGTCTTCCGACAGAGCAGGAAAGGCGCCGTCGCGGGTCAGGCCGGCATTGAGCACCACGCCGTAATAGGCGCCATGCTGCTCCACATCGGCCTCAAGGATCTCTTTGCACGCAGCGCGATCCGCCACGTCGAACTGCAGCACGCGTGCCTCGCGCCCCAGGGCTTGGACCTCGAGCTGTACCGCGTCGGCTTCGGCACGACCGCTGCGGCAATGCAGCACAATGTCATGGCCGGCCTGGGCCAGGCGCAGGGCAATGGCGCGGCCGATACCACGGCTGGAGCCGGTGACCAGTACGGATTCAGTCATGGCGTATCGTCCTTCGATTCATCTAAATAGTTGGCCGCCTGGGGCGGTCGAAATACGTTTAGGCGCGCGCTGGCCTGGATACCGTCGCCGGTGAGGTGGCATTCGAACACACCCATGCCGTTGTCGTCTTCCAGGGAGCGCAGGCCGTGGATATTCAGCTCGGCACCGGCCGGGAAGTGCTCCACGTTGCACTCGAACTTACGTGTGCCCAACAGGAAACCGAGTTCCACGGCCTTGCCTTGCTGGCGTGCATGGCAACCGGCATACGCGGCGACGCTTTGCGCCATCAGCTCGATGCCGACCCAGGCTGGCAGGCTACCGTCAGCACGGTTGAACAGGCCGCCGGGCTTGACGGTGACGCGGGTGTGGATCTGCTCTTCATCGAACGACAGCACCTGGTCGATCAGGATCATGTCGCCCGCATGGGGCAGCAGTTCGGCGAGTGGCCAATCGATCATGGGGCCTCTGCGATTATCAGGCTGACATTGTTACCGCCGAAGGCAAACGAGTTGCTCATCAGGCAGGGTTTTTTGAAGCTGTCGCCGCTGCGCACCCATTGCAAGGCGGGCAGCGCCGGGTCGGGATGGCCGTCCCATACGTGGGGTGGCAGCAGGCGATGGGTCAGGCTCAGCCAGCAGAACGCGGCTTCCAGTGCCCCGGCAGCGCCGAGGGTGTGGCCGGTCATGGGCTTGGTCGATGAGCAGGCGACGCCGCCGGGAAACAGGCTGGCGACCGCCAGGCTTTCCATGGCGTCGTTGTGTTGGGTCGCGGTGCCGTGCAGGTTCAGGTAGCCGATCTGCTCGGGCGAAAGCTTTGCACTGGCCAGGGCCTTGCGCATGGCCAGCAACGCGCCCTTGCCGCTGGGCTCGGGCGCAGAGATATGGTGCGCGTCGCAACTGGCGCCGCTGCCCAGCAAGGCGATGGGGGCCGGCTCGCGGCTCATCAGGAACAGCACCGCCGCTTCACCGATATTGATGCCGTTGCGGTTCACCGAGAACGGATTACAGCGCTCGGCAGACACCGCTTCCAGCGCGGTAAACCCGTTCAGCGTCAGCTTGCACAGGCTGTCCACGCCGCCGCAAATCACCGCATCGCACACCCTCAGGTCCAACAGGCGCTGGGCACTCATCAATGCACGGGCGCTGGAGGTGCAGGCGGTGGAAATCACATAGGCCGGGCCGCTTACTTTCAACCAGTCGGCGAGGAAGTTGGCCGGGGCGCTGAGTTCCTGTTGCTGGTAATCGTAGTCAGCGGGGAACTGCGTGTTCTGCAGGTAATGGGCAATGCCACGGCTGGCTTCGTCAATGCCCGAGGTGCTGGTGCCGAGCACAACCCCGACCCGGTCAGCGCCGTAGGTTTGGATGGCCTGACGAATCTGATCTTCGATCTGCAGCGCCGCTTCCAACAGCAACTGGTTATTGCGACTGCTTTGCTGGGCCAGTTCAGGGGGCAGGCTCGCCAGTTCGCCGTATACGGCGGCCACCGGCACTACGCGTTCCGGCACCCAGCCGCTTTCGGCACGCATGCCCGAACAGTCGCCGGCAAACAGCTTGCGGCTGACTTGAGCCTGGCCACGGCCAAGGGCGCAGATCACGCCAAGGGCGTTGAGGTAGGCGGTCATCGGCTCACACCCAGCGGGCTGATGCGGTAACTCAGCGGCGGGTCGGCCATGTTCACGCTGAACACCTCCGAAGACTGGTAGACGATCTGCCAGTGGCCCGGCAGCGTGCGCGTCAGGTCCATGGCCTGGGCAGTGGGATACAACGCCGGTACGTCACCGGGCGCGGTCAGGGCAAACAGCAGCGCGGCAAATAGCGTGCGCGCCTGGGGGTTGGGCGGCAGCAAGCCGTCTGCCTGCCACTGCCCATCAAGCAGTTTTTGCCGGGCCAGGGGAATGCCCAGCGGGTCCATCATCGACCAGCGAATCGCGCGGCCTTCGCGCTGGATCACCAGCAGCCAGTCCTGGCTCTGGCCGTCTGCCAGGCGCTGCACATGCAATTGCATCGGCAAGGCCAGGGCCGGCATTTTTTCCGGCAGCGGCGCCTGGCTGGCACAGGCGCTGAGCAGCAACAGGCAACTTATCAACAGCAGGCGCATCATGGGGCCGCATTCTCCACAGGTTTACGGGCCACGCAGTTGACCAGGGTTTCCTCGCGCTGGCCCACGGGCGGTGCCTTGCGCAGGCCCCAACGTTCCAGCAGGCCGAAGTCACTGGAACGGCTCCACCACAAGTAAGGGTACGAAATGTTCTGAGCAGCGAACTCAAAGCCCTGCTCGCGCAGCATCTCCAAGTACTCGTCGGCGCTCTTTTGCACATGCATCGGGTGACGGAACAGCCAGCGAATCACCCAGGTGTCGATGTAGGCTTCGGTGGATTCGGCAAACAGCAGATAGCCGCCCGGCTTGAGCACCCGATAGAACTCCTTGAGTGCGCGATGTTGTTCCACCAGATGATGGAAGGTCTGGTGGCAGAACAGGATATCGACGCTGGCATCCGCTAGGTTGAGGGTCGCGCAGTCGCTGCCGATCAGCTCGACGTCCAGGCCCAGGCGCGCGGCTTCTTCGCGGCTCAGTGCCAGGCTGTGAGGGTCGGCATCCAGGCCGATCAGGCGCGAAGGCGCGAACACCTGATGCAGCAACTGGAAGGATTTGCCCTGGCCGCAACCGGCATCCAGCAACACCGGCGCCACCGGCAGCGGTTCGCTGAACAGGCTGCGCAGGTCATTGATCGCCACGCGCAATACGTGATGCTGCCAGGTATGGCTGCGCAGGAACCAGAAGCCGAAGCGGGTTTCTTCGACGTAGTTTTGACTCAGGTAGTTTTTTTCGACGCCAGGGCTGCTCATACCGCTTCACTCGCACAAATATCCGACAACATCCGCAAGCGCCGCTTCGGCTCGCTGACAAACGGGTTGTGTTCATCCCAGGCGTAACCGGCCAGGATAGAGCTGATCATGCGGCGAATCTCCGGTGAACTGCCAGGATGGAAAATCACGTCCTGGAACGTGCCCGCGTACCAGCCCTCGACGTAGCAACGGAAGGTATCGACACCGCGCTTGAGCGGTTCGGCGAACTCGGTTTGCCAGTCCACCGTTTCGCCGCTCAATTGGCGGTGCAGTACTCCTGCGGCCATGCTGGCCGAACGCATGGCAATGGTCACGCCGGAAGAGAACACCGGGTCGAGGAATTCCGCCGCATTGCCCAGTAGCGCAAAGCCTGGGCCGTGCAGGGTTTTGACGTTGGCCGAGTAGCCGCCGATGGTGCGCGCCGGGGTATCCCAGACGGCATTTTGCAGCACGCCGGACAGGCTTGGGGTTTGCTCGATAAAGCCGCGCAGGCAGGCGTCGAGGTCGCTGTCGGCACCCTCGAAATGCTCTTTGGCTGCGACCACGCCTACTGAGCAACGGCCGTTACTGAACGGGATGGTCCAGAACCAGATATCGCGCTTGGTCGGGTGAGTGGTCACCAGGATTTTGCTGCGGTCAAAGCCTGGGTGTTCGATACGGTCTTCGACGTGGGTGAATACGGCCTGGCGCTGCGGGAAATTCGACGGTGCTTCCAGGTCCAGCAGGCGTGGCAACACACGGCCGTAGCCGCTGGCATCGAGCACGAACCTGGCCTTGAGGTGGTACTCGCTGCCATTCTGGCGGCGCACATGCAAATACCGGCTCTCGGCAGAAAAATCCACGCCGACAATGGTTTGGCCGTAGCGGATTTCCACGCCTTGCAACGCCGCCTGGTCGGCCAGCAATTTGTCGAACTCGCCGCGCTGCACCTGAAAGGTGGTGGGCTTGCCGTTGCTGAAGGTGTCGCTGAAATCAAAGGCACTGTAGCGCTCGCCCCAAGCGAATGCGGCGCCGGTTTTTACCTGGAAGCCTGCAGCTTGCACAGCGTCGAGCATGCCGGCTTCTTCGATGAAGTCGATGCAGTGCGACAGCAGGCTTTCGCCAATCGAGAAACGCGGGAAATGCTCGCGCTCGATGATCAATACATCATGCCCTTTGCGCTTTAACAGCGCGGCCGCGATGGCACCGGAAGGCCCGGCACCGATCACCACCACCTGGCGACGTTCCATTTCAACTGTGGGCACGAGGGCTCCTTGCCGCATGGGCGCTAATCACATTCATAAGGCGTGTTTCTGGCGGCTGGCCCAGGGTGCCAGCATAAAGCTGAACGCCAGGCCCAGGCTGACCGACAAGCCGAAATTGCTCACGGCCGGTGTACTGGAGACCGCCAGCAGGCCGAACGACAACCAAGTCGTCAGTGCCGCCAGCAGTGTTCCCAACAGGCTGACGGCAGGGCCGCCGATCTGCTCGCGCATCAAAATCGCATAGTCAACGCTGATGGCCGTGACCAGCAGCAGGCCAAACAGGCTGAACAAAGTCAGCGGCTGGCCCAGCCAACCGAGGCTGGCCAGGCTGCACAACGCAGCCAGCAGCGGCAGGGCGACGATACGCAAGGCGCCGCCAAAGCCGAAGGGCGCAATCAGCAATAGCACGATCAGCACGCAAGACAGCAACTTCAATTCGGCAGCACTGATCTGCGTGTCGGCAAACACCCGGTTCAAGTCACCCAAGCGGTCCACCAACTGCACGCCGGGCAAGTCCAGCGCCTGCACCCGCAGCAGCGCCGGGTTGTTCAAGCCTTGCAGGCTGACCATGGCCGCCACGCCGCCATCCACCGGGCCGAGCCACAGCGTGCGCCAAGGCTCGGCCAGCGGGCCTTGCAGTGCGGCGTCGATGTCTGCGGTGGGCAGCGCCTGCAACTGCGCCACTTCGGCTTGCAGGGCGCTGAGGGGCACGCCGAGGTCCAGTAGCGGTTTCCAGTGTGGCGCCAGGTTGTTCAGCGCCTCGCGCAGCTGTTGTTGCTCGCCGGGAAGGTTGACCAGTTGATTGAGCGCCAGGTAGCCCTGGAGCTTGTCCATCTGCACCAACTGCTCCAAGCGTTTGCCCAGGGCGGCCTGGCGCTCCAGCAACTGCTGCTGATTGTCTGCTCGCACCAGGAAAAACTGGCTGGTGGGCTGGAACCCGGTGATGCGCGCCACGGCCTGGGCTTCGTGCAGCAACTGCGGCGGCGCACCGATCCATTGGCGGATATCGTTTTTAGTGTTCAGTTGCCACAGGCCCGCCGCGCAGAACAGCAGCACCCCCACCAGCAGCACCGAACTGGGCACGCGTTCGAGCAAGGCCGTGCGCAGCTGCCATAGGCTTTGGGCGACACGCAGCGGCCATTGCGCCGGGCGCAGTTCCACGCCCTTGAGCAGCGCGGGCAACAGGCACACGGCACACAAATAGGCACCGACCAAACCGGCAGCCGAAAACACCGCAATCTGGGTCAGCGCCGGGAACGGCGTCCAGGCCAGCGCCAGGTAGCCGATAGCGCTGGTGGCCAGGCTCAGGCTCAGCCCTGGCAGGGTCAGGCGCAACGCCGGCCAACTGCGCCACGGTTGCAGGCTCCAGCTTTTGGACAGGTAATGCAGCGGGTAATCCACTGCCACGCCGATCAGGCTGGAACCCAGCACCAGGGTCATCACATGCATATGCCCAAACAGCGCCACACATGCCACCGCGCCAAACAGCATGCCCACCAGTACCGGCACGAATGCCAGCAACACCCGCCAGCGTCGGAACGCCAGCAGCAGCAATAACAGGATGCCCAGGGTGGCGCCGCCGCCGACCCAGGTCATTTCCCGAGTGGCCTGCTGTTGCCCGTTGGCCGCATAGAGCAAACCGCTGGCGGCGAGCAGTTGCGCGCCGTGTGCGCTGGCTTGCTCGCGGCTGGCCTTCAGCAAGTCCGCCACTTGCAGCGGCAACTTCATGTCGAAGGCGTTGCCGGTAGTGCGGGCCCGCAGCAGCACCCAGCTTTTGCCGTCGGCATCGGCGATCAAGGCGCCGCTGCCGATGTCCATTTGCACCGCACCGTGTTGCGGTTGGCTGTTCTGGATGCGCCCGGTGAGGCCGAGCCAATCGTCCTGGCTTGGCACCAGGCTGAAACCGGTGAAGGGGTCGAACAGCGATTGCACGCGTTGCTGGATGAACGCCTCAGGCTGCTGGATCAGTTGTTCGCGGTCCTTGAACGAGAGCATCGACAAACGCCCACGCAGCAGTTGTTCGCGCAACGCTGGCAAGTCGGCTTGCAGGTTCCACTGCACTTTTTCAAACAGGCCGCTGGCCTGCCAACGCTCACCCAGTTGCTGCGCCACGGCCACCGCTTGCTGGCGGTCGGCATGCCCCACCAGTACCAGCATTTCGCGGTTGAGCGGCTCTTGCATGCGCTGTTCGGCTTGCAGTTCCAAGGCGTCCGGCGTGCTGCCGGGCACCAGTTCCATCAGATTGGCCGACAACGGCGCGCCATCACGCCACTGCCAGCCTGCCAGGGCCAGCACGGCCACCAGCAAGGTCAGGAACAGACGCGGCAGCAGGCGCTCACTGGGCAAAGTCGTGTTGCTCCGCATTGCTCAACGGCTGGTCGGCGGTACTGTCCTGCATGCGCAACAGCGTGCTGTCGCCTTGGGTTTCCAGCAGTTCAATGGTGCGCACCAGTGCGCCACCGTCGATATTGATCTGGGTGAACACTTGCTTGAGCAGCAGCGAACGCGGGGTCAGCGTCAGCTTCCATTGTTGGGCCTCGCCTTGCAGTTGCAGGTCGAAGTCGCGCTGCAGGCCACTGCTGTCGCCCTGCAGTACCGCCAGGAACAAACGATTCTGTTCGGCGCCGGCACTCTTGTTTGGCAGTAGTTGCCAGCCATTGGCGTCACGGCGGGCAATGCCTTGGGAGGTGATGCGGTAGTCCTGTTGCAGAGGCGCTTTCAACAGCCACAGCAGGCCGTGGTCCTTGGCGAGCACGAAGGTGCCTTTGCTCACCAATGGCTGGGGCAGGGCGCGCAGGTGTTTTTCCTGGGTGAAGTTGCCGTGGATCACGGAGGGTTTGGCAAGCTGATCGCTCAACTGCTGCAAGTCAAAAGCCTGGGCGCTGAAGCTCAGCAACAACGCAGCCACCGTAGGAGCGAGCTTGCTCGCGAAAAACCTGAGGGCCCCACGGGGTGTCAGGCGCCCCGCGTTATCGTTGGCGATCTTCGCGAGCAAGCTCGCTCCTACAGGGGGTCTCATTCCAGGGCTCTCTCTACGGCGTCGGTAAAGACTTTGGGCGAGGCCAGCTGCATTTCGCGACTGGCGATTTGCACCGCCACTTGCACGGTGCTGGCGCGGGTCAAACGCTCGCCGCTGGCCAGGTCGGTGATCAAATAATTGACCTTCAAACGATTCTCCCACTCCACCAGGCTGGCGCGCACATTGATGGTCTGGCCGAAGGTCGCGCCACGCACATAACGTAGCTGCATGTCGATCACCGGCCAGGCGTAGCCGGCTTCGAGCATCGCCGTATAGTTATGGCCGATCTTGTCCAGCAACGCACAGCGCGCCACTTCCAGGTACTTCACGTAATGCCCGTGCCACACCACGTTCATGGTGTCGATGTCGAAAAAAGGCACAAGGATTTCAGTGTCGCTGTGCAACACGCCGGGGCTACGCATGCAGCCTCCAGTGTTGCGCGGCGATACGTTGCAGGCACAGGCGCAGTTCGCCTTCCAGGGCGCGGTCTTCGATGACCGGCGCAAAGTCCTGGGCCAGTTCGGCGTGCATCGCGGCCAGTGCTGGTGGCAGTGGGCGGGCATCCTCGGCCTGGGCGCGCAGCCACACGCCTTGGTTGGCGGCGAGCAAGGTCGCGGCGGCGACCTGTTCGGTCAACTCCAGCACGCGGATCGCATCGCGGGCAGCGATGGTGCCCATGCTCACTTTGTCCTGGTTGTGGCACTCGGTGGAGCGCGAGAACACGCTGGCCGGCATGGTGTTTTTCAGCGCTTCGGCGGTCCAGGCGCTGGTGCCGATCTGCACGGCCTTGAAGCCGTGGTTGATCATGGCGCGGTCAGCCGGGGCGCCTGAGAGGTTGCTCGGCAGGCCATGGTTGTAGCGCACGTCCACCAACAGTGCGAGCTGGCGGTCGAGCAGGTCGGCAACGTTGGCGACCAGGGTCTTGAGGCTGTCCATGGCGAAGGCGATATGCCCGCCGTAGAAGTGCCCGCCATGCAGCACACGTTCTTCTTCGGCGTCGATGATCGGGTTGTCGTTGGCGCTGTTCAGTTCGATCTCGATGAACGAGCGCAGCCAGTTCAGGCTGTCCGCCAATACGCCGAGCACGTGGGGCGCGCAGCGCAACGAATAACGGTCTTGCAGGCGATGCAGGGGGGCGGTGGGCGCGTCGATGGCCAGGTCCTTGCGCAGCCACGCGGCGACTTGCATCTGCCCAGGGTGCGGCTTGGCGGCGAACAGGCGCTCGTCGAAGTGTTCCGGGTTGCCTTGCAGCGCCACCACGTTGAGCGCGGTGATGCGCGTGGCCAGTTGCAACAGGTAGTCGGCGCGGGCAAAGGCCAGGCAGGCCAGGCCAGTCATCACTGCGGTGCCGTTCATCAGTGCCAGGGCTTCCTTGGGCCGCAGTACCAGCGGCTCCCAGCCCAGCTCGCGGTGTACGTCGGCCGCCGGGCGGCGTTCGCCACGGAACAGCACTTCACGTTCGCCGGACAAGGTCGCAGCCACATAGGACAGCGGCGTCAGATCACCACTGGCGCCGACCGAGCCTTCTTCCGGGATCAGTGGCAACACATCGTTTTCGAGGAAGGCATGCAGGCGTTCCAGCAGTTCCACACGCACCCCGGACACGCCATGGCACAGCGACTGCAAACGCGCCGCCAGTACGGCGCGAGTAGCCTGGGCATCAAGCAATTTGCCCAGGCCGCAACCGTGAAAGGTGTACAGATGACGCGGCAAGGCTTCGACGTGCTCCAGCGGCACCGCCACTACGCAGGAGTCGCCGTAGCCGGTGGTCACGCCGTAGATCACGCCTTCCTTGTCCAGCAGCGAGTCGAGGAACTGCGCGCCCTTGGCGATGCGTTGGCGGTACGCGGCATCGTCCTGCAGGCGAGTGGGCACCTGGCGGTTGGCCAGGGCCAGCACGTCTTCGATGCGCAGGGGGCGTTCACCAAAGGTGATGGGCTCAAGAGGCGTCGTCATCGGTCTTCCAGAAAGGGTAAAAGTTGAACCATTGTTGGGGCGCTTGCAGGCAGAACTGGCCCAGGCGTGCGGCGTAGCGGGTGGTCCATTCGGCAATGACTTGCTCACGGGTGCTGCGCTTCCATTCGATCAAATCGGCAAAGGGCTCGATAGTCAGGCGATAGCGACCCTGGTGCTTGAGACACATCAGCAGATTGACCGGGCACTTGAGCAAGCCCGCCAGCAGCCATGGGCCTTGGGGAAATGCCGCCGTGTGTCCGAGGAAGTCCACGCGCACCGTGCGCCCGCCGTGCAGCGGGATGCGGTCGCCGGCAATCGCCAGCCACTCGCCATCGTCCAGGCGCTGGCTGAGCAGCAGCATGGTGGCCGGGTCCAATTCGCTGACCTGGATCAGGCGCAAATGGGTCGCGCCGGCCTCGCCCAGCAGACGGTTGAAACGCTCGGCGTGCTTGGTGTGCACCAGCACATTCATGGTGACCTGTTCACCAATCTCCGCGAGGGCGCGGCACACTTCCAGGTTACCCAGGTGCGCACCCACCAACATCTGCCCGCGCTCGCCACGCAGTTGACTGCGCAACTGCGCCGGGTCGTTGATCTCGATTTGCTCCAGGCGCAGCTTGCCGTTCCACACGTCCAGCTTGTCGAGCAGCGAATCGGCGAAGGCCATGAACTGGGCAAAGACTGTGCGGTGGCTCGGCAGCAAGTCATTGCGCCCGCTCCATTGCGCCAGCCGCTGCTGGTATTGCCAGGCGCTGTGGCGTGCGGTGCGGCCGAACAGGAAGAAGTAAAAGACGATGCTGTAGAGCAACGGGCTCAATAGGCGACGGCCGAGGACTTTGACCGCGACCGCGGTGAATTTCATCAGCCAGAAGCTGCCGCGTTCCTCGCGGTCGGCCCAATGCTTGGTGCTGTCGTTCATGCTTGCCACCGTCGCCACAGGATCATCGGCGCGCGCACGAGCATGCCGAAGAACAACCGCGTGTGCATGGCGCTGATGCGCAGGTTGTCGCGCAACAAGCGAAAGTGCGACAGGCCGTCGGCGGGGTAGTGCACCTGGGTGGGCAGCCAGCGCATCGGCTGGTTGCGCCAGGCCAGGCGCACCAGGATGTCCGAGTCGAAATCCATGTGCGTGCCGATGTAGGCCGAGTCCATCAGCGCCAGGGTCGGCGCCAGCGGGTACACGCGAAAGCCGCACATCGAGTCGCGAATCTCAAGCGACAAGGTGTTAATCCAGACCCACACGTGGGTCAGGTAACGTGCGTACAGGCGACCCTTGGGCACGCTGTCGTCGTATTCGGGGTAGCCGCAGATGACGGCCTCGGGGTGCTGGCGTGAGGTGTGGATAAAGGTCTGGACTTCGCGCAGGTCGTGCTGGCCATCGGCGTCCACTTGCAGGGTGTGGGTATAGCCCAGCCGCGCTGCTTCGCGAAAACCGGCCATCACGGCGGCGCCCTTGCCCTGGTTGCTGGGCAGGGTCAGCAGGGTGACGTTATCCAGCGTCGCCAATTGCGCCAGCACGGCTGCGCACGCGGCGCTGCTGCCATCGTCCACCAAGAGGCAGGGCAGACCGCTCTTCAGCACACTGTGGACCACGGCCGGCACGGCGGCTTCGTGGTTGTATACCGGGATCAAAGCGCAGGGGTTATGCATATTCAAAGCCTGCGCAAACCCCGTGGCGAGGGAGCTTGCTCCCGCTGGGCTGCGAAGCAGCCCCAATGGAGGCGACCGAGATCATCCTGGGAGTGGGTGATGCCTGGGTTGGGAGCGCTTCGCACTCCAGCGGGAGCAAGCTCCCTTGCCACAAGAACAGGTTATGCATGCGCGGCATCCAGCACGATCCGCCCGCTTGAGCACGCTGCAACCCCATTGCGATAGGCGAAGTACAGTTTGCTACGCTCCCGATCAAAGCGCAGATGCAATTCGATGTGATCGCCCGGGCGCACCAGTTGCTGGAACTTGAGCACTTCCATGCCGGCGAACCGGGTTGGCAGGTCGAGCAATTGTTGGCCCAGGTTGAACGCCCATTCCACCTGCACCACCCCCGGCAATACCGGGGTGACCGGGAAGTGCCCGCTGAAATAGGCCAGGTCCGGTGGGATGCTCAGTTGCAAGGTCCATTCACCTTCGGTTTCGACTTGTGCCAACACCTCAGGCCCCTTGGGGCGAGGCGCCAGCAACAAGGCTTCGATACCGGCCTGGGGCAATTTGCCCTGGCTGTTCAGCGGCAGTTGGCGCAACAAGCGCCAGCGGCGTGGCAAGGCCAGGGCTTCGCAATGTTGGCTCAGGTGCTGGCGCAGGGTCTGGGTGAGCGTGCGGCGTCCCTGGTTGCGCAGGGCATGCAGCCCCGCGTCGGTGAGCACCACCACGGCACCCAGGGACGCACGGTTTTCCTGCACCACGCCCAGGCGGGTGTCGCACACCCATTCATGGGCGATCAGCGCTTGTTCCAACATCGGCAGGGAGATGCGTTTTTCTTCCAGCTTGACGATACGGTCCAGGCGGCCCAGCAACTCAAAACGGCCATCGGCATGAATGCGTGCAGCGTCGGCAGTCTGTTCGATGTGCCCTTCGGGCAGGTATTTTGATGCGATACGCAGAGCGCCGTCGGCATCCTGGCTCAGTTGCACATCGGCAAACGGCTGCCAGGGTTGCGCGCCCTGGCGCCAGGCGATGCCACCGGTTTCCGAGCTGCCGAGGATTTCTGTCGGCCATTGCTGCAAACGGTCGTAGAGGCTGCCGGCCGCATCAACCGGTAACGCGCCACCGGAGGAAAATACCCGTGCAACCTGGCTCAGTGCCGGCCAGTCGAGGTTGTCGCCCATGCGCTTGAGCAGCGCCGGGCTGGCCACCCAGGCAAATTGCGGGTGCTCACGGCTGGCGCGCTGCATGTCTTCGGGGAACGCCAGTTGCTTGCGTACAAAGGTGCGGCCGGCACACAGCGGCCACAACACGCGAAACAGCAAGCCGTAGATATGCTGGGTAGCGACGCTGCCGATGATGCAGGCGTCCTTGAGATCTTTGCCCCACAGGGCTTCCAGCGCCTCTACTTCATTGGCCAACTGGCGCAGGGACTTGTCGATGCGCTTGGGCTCGCCGCTGGAGCCGGAGGTGCACAGGCTCAGTTGGCAGTTGTCCAGATCGAGGGCGGCGGCACTCAAGGGCGCTTGATACAGCGCGTCCAGGTCGCTGGCTTCGACCAGCCAGGCATCCACGGCGTCGGCCCAGCGCTGGCGCGTCTGGGGTTGCAGGTCGGCGGGCAGCAGTACGCTCGCACCGGCCCGCCAGGCGCCCAGCAGCGCAATCGCCAGCAGGCCGGCGTCTTCCAGGTGCACGGCCAGGCGCCGGATACCCCGGGCCTTGAGGCCTGCGGCGAGGCTCAGGGAGTGCTCGCACAGTTGCGCGTGATTCATGAGGGGCTCGGCGGTCACCCCGCGATCTTGCAGTGGCTCAAGCAGCAAGTGCTCAAGTTTCAACCCTTTCATACGCGGCCTCGAACCCTTTGTCGTACCAGCCATTCCACGGCAAACAACAAGCCCATCAACCCGTAGGCGATCAGGCCGTTGTACAACGTCCACCAGCTCAGCGGCGCCCACAGGGTGAGCGCGGCGGCGAGCAGGCCATTACAGAGAAAAAACACACTCCACACCAGGGTGACCCGGCGGGTATACACCACCGCGTGGGGCGGCAGGTGCGGGTCGGTCATGCGTGCCAGGCGCTCGACTATCGGCGGGCCGTACTTCAGGCTCAGGCCGAACAGCGCCAGCATGAATCCGCTGACCAGGCTCGGGTACCAGCGCAGCCACTGGGGGTTATCGAACCATGCCAGTGCCAGGCAAAACACGATCACCACCACCGCCATCCAACGGCTGCCCGGGCGCCGCGCAGCGGTGAACGCGCGCAACAGCCACAGGCTGCCCAGCAGCAAGCCGAACTGCCAAGGTGCAAAATGCTCGGTGCCGTAATACACCGCGAAGGGGTACAGCAGCCCCGCCAATAACAGGCCAAGGCCGATCAACCGGCTCATGCGGCGGGCTGGACCAGACGGTACACCGCCTCTACCACGTCGTTCACCGTGCGTACCGCCTTGAACTCTTCGGCGGCGATTTTCTTGCCGGTCTGGCGCTTGATGTGGTCGATCAGGTCCACGGCGTCGATGCTGTCGATTTCCAGGTCCTGGTACAGGTTGGCGTCGAGGGTGACGCGTTCCGGGGGCAGTTCAAACAGTTCCACCAAGGCGTCGCGCAGGGTGTTGAAGATATCGTCACGAGTTTGCATGGTACGGTCTCAAGCTGCCTGTCGGGCCGTGACGAACGCCGCAAGGCTGGCCACGTTGGTGAAGTGATTGCGGGTGTCCTTGGCGTCGGCATCGATTTTGATGCCGTATTTTTTCTGGATCGCCAGGCCCAATTCCAGCGCATCGACCGAATCCAGGCCCAGGCCTTCGCCAAACAGGGTCTGGTCGCTGCCAATATCGTCGGGGCTGATGTCTTCCAGGCCCAGGGCCTCGATGATCAGCGTCTTTATGTCGTGCTCAAGGCGGTGTTGGTCGCTCATCTTCGGCGAGCTCCTTAATGAAATAGTGATGCAGGTGATCGTTGAGCTTGCGTGAAGCCTGGGGCGCGGGCCCGACTGCGGCAAACGCTTGTGGCTCTATATCGGCGCCCACGCGCAAACTGAAGTGAAATCGACGGTGGGGGATGCGATACCAGGGTTCGGCCTTGGTCAGGGTGGTGGGGCTGACCGTGATCACCACTGGCGTGATGATTGTCGCACCGCGCAGCGCAATGGCCGCACCGCCGCGATGAAAGGCCGGCGCCGCGCCCGGCGTGGTGCGGGTGCCTTCGGGAAAGATGATCAGCGTCTGGCCGGCGCGCAGGGCATCGGCTGCGGCATCGAGCATATCGGCACTGCCGTCGTTGCTGATATAGCCGGCATCGCGTACCGGGCTGCGGGTGAACGGGTTCTGGAACAGGCTCTGCTTGACCACGCAGTTGGTCTGGCGCATCAGGCCGATCAGGAACACCACGTCGATCAGTGACGGGTGGTTGGCGACGATCATCTGGCCAGGGCGGCCGAGCTTTTCGGCACCCTCGACGCTGTAGGTGAGAATGCCCAGGCCCTTCATCAGGCGAATGAAAAACCAGAACAGGCAACTGATGGTGTGGCGTGCGCGCCGTTGGTGCTGGGTGGCGTCGCCCGGCAGGCAACTGAGCAGCGGAAACACCAGCAAACGCAGGCACAGCCCGCCGATGCCGAACAGGCAAAAGCTGAGGGCCGTGGCGAACAGGCGCCAATAATAGGCCTGCCGTGGCTTGTGGGTCAGGGCTTGCGTTGCCAGTTCCATACTCGGTTCTTCCAGGCATGTTGGCAGGCGCCCTGTTCGGTCAGCAGGGTGCGCAGCAGGTTCAGGGCGTGGGGCCACTGGGTTTGAGTGAGTTGGACAGTGCCAGTGGTGAGTTCCAGTTGCCACTCGTCGCCCGGCGTGAGCAACAGGCCGAGGGCATAGGGGAACGGCACATCCGTAATCCAGCTGGCGTAGGCGTGGGGCGGTTGTTCTTCAGTGATCACCAGCAATACGGCAGCGGCGCCTTCGTTGAGCAGAGCGGCGGCTTCGAGCAGGCCATGTTCGAGGCCATCGCCGGCGGTGGCGAGGGCGGTCATCTCGCTGGTTTCATTGCGCAGGATCGACCACAGGCCAATTACCGCGTTATGCACCGACAGGCTGAACTGAGTCGGCGACAGCGGCTGCTCGTTGGCCAGGTCGCTGAGAATGTCCAAGGTGCGCGGGGTTTCACCATGGCGGGAAATAAACACCAGTGGCAGGTCTTCAAGGCCCTCTGCCAGCGGCCAGCCGACGCTGAACGCCATGCGCGCCAGCCGGCTCAGACGGCGGCGCTGCATGGCTGGCAAAAATGACACATCGGGGGACGCTTCGCTGACAGGCGGCAACACCGGGTCCCGGCACCAGGCGTACCAGTCGTCCGCACTCGCAAGGCCAGGAGCCCAGGCGCGCCATTGGGCGATGTTGAAGTTGATCACTGAGAAGTTATCCCGCCCCTGCGGGCTTCCATGTGCGGCCAATGGCCCCGGATTCCGGGACAGGGAGCAATGGCCGTATGGCGCGCATTATCCCGGTGCCGTGGGGTTCTAGCAAATAGTGGTGAAAGTTTGTTCACTATTGATCCCAAATAAGTTGGAAGAATTTACAGATTATCGGCGAGCGAAGGCCGGACTCGATCGTTGCGCGGTTTCCATTCATTTGTGAGCCAGACAGCGCGTAAGGATGAACGAGGTAGCTAACCAGCGCTTTTGCGCTCTACACTCGGGGGATTCATTGATACACGGAGGTTTTTCCATGCGGCGCGTGGTGTTCAATCAAAAAGGCGGTGTGGGCAAGTCCAGCATCGCCTGCAACCTGGCGGCGGTCAGCGCCAGCGAAGGTTATCGAACCCTGTTGGTGGACCTCGATGCACAGGCCAACTCAACTCAGTACCTCACCGGGCTGACGGGCGACGACATCCCCATGGGAATCGCGGATTTTTTCAAGCAAACCCTGTCGACGGGGCCGTTTTCGAAGAAAAACAGGGTAGATATCTACGAAACCCCCTTCGATAACCTGCATGTGATCACCGCCACCCCGGAACTGGCCGACCTGCAGCCCAAGCTTGAGGCCAAGCACAAGATCAACAAGCTGCGAAAGCTGCTGGATGAACTGAGCGAAGATTACGATCGAATCTACCTGGATACGCCTCCAGCGCTGAATTTTTACGCGGTTTCGGCGCTGATTGCCGCCGATCGCGTACTGATCCCCTTCGATTGCGACAGCTTTTCCCGCCAGGCCCTGTATGGCCTGCTGGCTGAGATCGAAGAATTGAAGGACGACCATAACGAAGGCCTGGAAGTGGAAGGCATCGTGGTCAACCAATTCCAGGCACGGGCGAGCCTGCCGCAACAGATTCTCGATGAGTTGATTGCCGAAGGGCTGCCGGTACTGCCGGTGTACCTGGCCAGCTCCGTGCGTATGCGCGAGTCGCACCAGGAGAGCAAGCCGCTGATCCACCTGGACCCACGGCATAAGCTGACGCAGCAGTTCGTAGACCTGCACAACCTGCTGGAAAACGCCTGACCCAACAGGCAACACCGAACACGGTGGGAGCCGGGCTTGCCGGTTACGGCCTGACAGCCCACGCTGATCGAGATGAGGCACCGCGATCCAAATGTGGGAGCTGGCTTGCCTGCGAAGATATCGACTCGGTGTGCCTGAATCACCGAGTTGACTGCATCGCAGGCAAGCCAGCTCCCACAGTTTGGATTGCATTTCGACAGGTGAGTTGGATTTGTCTCACAGAGTCTGTAGGACTCCTCTGGTAATTGGGCTTGTGCCTTGTAACCTTGCCTACAGCTACGCCAGAATCCGCCGGCTTGTGCGTCTGGATGGGCGTCTCTAAGGTTTGCCGGTCGCTGAATGTTCAGTGATCGGGTTTAGTAGCCCACTCAGACGAAAGCATGTGCATCGCTCCAAGCATGGCGTTTTTTGCCTATCTGATGGTGGCTGTGCGCAGGGCGCCTTAGGGTGCGCCGGGTTTTGCTTTCGTTCTACCGGTCTACTAACCTGCGTACAGCTGCCGCCCCTTGTTTAGTAGCAAGAAGGCGATGGCCCTGGCAGAGAACGAAAATATGAATTTATTCACCGTTACACCCAACCTCCCCACCGAAACCCTGGTGCTCAACAGCTACGAAACCTTCTCCTCGGTGCGCACCTTGCTGCTCAACCTGTCCAACGACCTCACCGGCGAACACCGCGACGTAGCGCTGGCCATCCACCAGCTAAGCGAACTGGGCGTCATGCTGGTCAGCCAGATGATGGACCGTGAAGCCCCGCTGACCTGAAGCTGAAATGCATTCAATGTGGGAGCTGGCTTGCCTGCGATGGCATCGCCTCGGTGTATCAGACCGACCGAGTCGCCTGCATCGCAGGCAAGCCAGCTCCCACATTGACCGAGTTGATTGAGGGGAATGTTTACACCCCCTGGCTGCTCAACCAACTCATCAACTGCGGCAACGGGAATGCCCCGCTCTGGCGCGCCACTTCGCGGCCGTTCTTGAACAGAATCAAACTGGGAATCGAGCGAATCCCCAATTGCGCCGACAGCTGCTGGTTAGCCTCGCTGTCCAGCTTCGCCAGCCGGCACTTGCCTTCCAACTGCCCGGCTGCTTGTTCGAATACCGGCGCAAACGACTTGCACGGCCCACACCAGTCGGCCCACACATCGACCAAAAGCGGCAGGTCGCCCTTGATCTGGCTGGCATAGTCGCCCTGTTTCAAATCAAAGGGTTTGTTCAGCAACACCGGCTGCTTGCAACGCCCGCACTTGGGCGCGTCACCCAGGCGTTCGCCGGGGATACGGTTGAGGCCGTTGCAATGAGGGCAGGGGATGACAAGAGGTTCGGACATCGGAGGCTCCTGGGGTTTGGCCAGTTGGGTATTTGGTGTCGAGACAGAGGTTTGTCAAGGATATAGATACTTATTCGCTCACATTTTCGTCCTCGCCAGCGTGAACGGTGTGGCTAGGCTTTTTGTTGTGCACCACCGGTCTGTTTGCGGCTATAGCAAATTGCGATAGTTCGAATTCAGGTTTACCCTTCATAGCAAGATGCGATAAGGACGTTGCATGCGAGTCATCAGTGAAAGCAGGATCTGGGAAGCAAAAGAAAAATGGCCGCGCTCTGCAACAGCTCTGGATCAGTGGTATCGCGTGATCAAGCGCAACGCCCCCAAGGACTTTGCCGCAATGAAAGCCATGTTTCCCGCCACCGACAAGGTAGGTGAATTTCATGTATTTGATATTGGCGGTAACAAGCTGAGGTTGATTGCGTCGGTGCAGTATCGAATGCAGCGCGTTTACATCAAACACCTGCTTGACCACCGTGATTATGAGAAAAACAAATGGAAGGAAAAAATCAGATGAGCGCACTTATGCGAGTGGCGGCAGAGCACTGGCAGTTCGTTTCGCCTGTGCTGCGCAAGCCGGAAAACGAGGCAGATTACGACGCATTGGTATGCGGTTTGGATGAGCTATTGAGTCTGGTGGGTGAAGACGAGGACAGCCCGCTGATGAGCCTGGTCGACATTCTGAGCGACTGGATCGAAGCTTATGATCGTGAGCATCGCCCAATGCCCGTAGCCAGCGGGGTCGATGTGCTGCGCTACATGATGCGCGAGCACAATCTTACCCAGAGTGACCTTCCTGGCGTTGGGGCGCAATCGGTTGTCTCGGAGATACTGAGCGGAAAACGCCAGCTCAACGTGCGCCAGATTCGTTGGCTGGCCGAGCGTTTCGGGGTGTCGGTGGAGACCTTTATCTAAGGGGTCACGACGAACAACTAATCTCCAAATGCTTACCCCAATCCGGGGGCCGTTGCGCGTACTGCTCCATGCCCGCTTGTTCCTCAAACGGCCTGGTCAGCACGTCATGCAGCCGCCGCACTTCGCTGTAGTCGCCTGATTCGGCGGCGGTGATGGCGTTTTTGGCCAGGTAGTTACGCAGGATATATAGCGGGTTGACCGCGTGCATGCGCTCACGGCGCTGTTCCTGGGTGTAATCCCCATCCCGTGCAACACGGGCCTTGTACCGCTCGGCCCAGGCATCAAACCCGGCCATGTCGACAAAGTCATCACGCAACCGCGCCACGGCTAACGTCGCCGATTCGTCGCCCAGGCGGCGGAAGAACAGCGTGTAGTCCACACCGCTGTTCTGCATCAGCTTGAGCAAACCCTCCACCAGCGTCTGGTCGTCTTCTTCGGCGGTGGTCAGCCCCAGCCGGCGGCGCATCAGGTCCAGGTAGTGCGCTTGATACAGCGGCAGGTACAGGCCGAGGGCTTCTTTCAGTGCGTCAACGCTGATGAACGGTGTAAGCGCCTGGGCCAAGGCGCTGAGGTTCCACTGCCCGATCGGCACCTGGTTGCTGAAGGAGTAGCGCCCTTCATGGTCGGAATGATTGCAGATGAAGTGCGCGTCAAAATCATCGAGAAACGCGAAGGGCCCGAAGTCGAAGGTAATGCCCAGGATCGACATGTTGTCGGTGTTCATCACGCCGTGGCAAAAACCATAAGCCTGCCATTTGGCGATCATTTCGGCGTTGCGCTCGACGATCTCGCGGAACATCGCCAGGTAAGGCTCGGGTTGCTCGCGGCATTCGGGGTAGTGCAGGTTCAGCACGTGCTCGGCGAGTTCGGCCTGCTGCTCAGGCTTCTTGGTGTAGTAGAAATATTCGAAGTGTCCGAAGCGAATATGGCTGTGGGCCAGGCGTAAAACCATCGCCCCGCGTTCCTGTTTCTCCCGCCATACCGGCGTGCTGGAACCGATCACGCACAGGGCGCGGCTGGTGGGGATGCCTAGCGCATGCAGGGCCTCGGAGGCGAGGAATTCACGAATCGAAGAGCGCAACACGGCACGCCCGTCGCCCATGCGCGAGTAAGGCGTCATCCCGGCGCCCTTGAGGTGCAAATCCCAATGCTCGCCGGCCTCGTTATGGACCTCGCCCAGCAATAACCCGCGGCCATCGCCCAGTTGCGGCGTGTAGCCGCCGAATTGATGACCGGAATACACCATCGCCCGTGGTTCTGCCTCGGCCCACAGCTTGTGGCCGCCGAACAGCTCGGCAAATACCGGGGTTTCGGCCACGGCCGGGTCGAGATCGAGCAGGGCCATGGCGGCCTTGCTCGCGACGACCAAGCGCGGCTCGTCGAGGGGCTCTGGCAGTACGTGGGTCGAGAATGCGTCGCCCAGGCGTGCGAAGCGGTTGTCGAAGGTCAGTTCGTCGAGGGCTTTCACCGGCCATCTCCAGCAGAATGTCCGAGCATTCTGCTGGGGATAGGGCGTTTAGTCGAGTTTGCTGGGTGGCGGCTCCGGCGCATCCACGACTTTGCCTGCAGGAGGCTCGGGGGCGTCGGGCTTGTCGAGCGGCTCGGCAATGGTCTTGCGCTCGTCTTCGGCCGGCACCAATTTGTATTCCTGGCCGTGAAGATTCTTCAGGTAGATTTCCATCTGCCGGAACGAGATGTTGATGTGCTGTTTCTTGAACTCACGATTGATGTAGCGGTTGACCTCGTCCAACACCGGGTTGCGATCGCCCAGGTCGCGAACATGCATGCGCAGTTCGTGGTCGAGGGTGCTTTCGCCGAAGTTGAGGAAATACACGTGGGGTTCCGGCTCTTTGAGTACCCGTGGGTTTTCTCGCGCCGCCTTGAGTAGCAATTCCTTCACCAGGTCCAGGTCGGAGCCATAGTCCACGCCCAGTTTCAGGGTGACACGGGTGATGGTGTCGGTCAGCGACCAGTTGATCAGTTGCCCGGTGATGAAGGTTTTGTTGGGGACGATGATGTCCTTGTTGTCGAAGTCGGTGATGGTGGTGGCACGAATGCGGATCTTGCTTACCGTACCCGACAGGTTGCCGATGGTAATGGTGTCGCCGATGCGCACCGGGCGTTCGAACAAAATCATGATGCCGGAGATGAAGTTGGCGAAGATCTCCTGCATGCCGAAACCCAGGCCCACCGACAGCGCGGCCACCAGCCATTGCAGCTTGTCCCAGCTCACACCGAGGGTGGAAAGGGTGGTGACAAAGCCCACGCCGGCAATGATGTAGGACAGCAAGGTGGTGGTGGCGTAGGCGCTGCCTTGGGCCAGGTCGAGCTTGGACAGCACCAGGACTTCGAGCAGGCCGGGCAGGTTGCGCGCCAGGGCGAAGGTGATACCGATGATGATCGACGCGCCCAGCAGGTCGCCGATGCTGATGGGCACCATGCTGATATTTGCACCTGTGCCGCTGGTGTATTCGTACAGGGTGACGTTGTCCAGGTAGGAAAATACCGAGATCAGGTCCGACCACACCCAGTACAGCGCCGCGATAAAGCCGCCGAGCAGGGCCAGGCGGATCAGGCGCATGGACTGTTCGTTGACCTGCTCGATGTCCAGGGTCGGCTCTTCGATCACCGCTTCGCCGTCACCGGCCTCCTTGGCTGCCTGGCGTTTGGCCAGGGCCCGGGCGTAGGCCAGGCGCCGTGCGGCAACACCCAGGCCGCGCACGAAGGTGGCTTCGATCACCAGCCAGAACATCAGCAGGTACAGGGTATTGATCAGCCGGTCGCTGAGTTTCAGCGCGGTGTAGTAATAGCCAAAGCACACGGCAATAAACAGAGCGATGGGCAGCGCGGTGAACACCACCCCGATAGCTTTGCGAAACAACGAGGCCTTTTCGTGGGTCGGGCTGTTCAGCAGCAGGCGGCCCAGCAGCCAGGCCATCAGCCCGTAGCAGGTCAGTACCACGGCGATACCCAACACGTCGTCAGCCAGCGCGGCCGGTTGATGTTCGGCAATCGCGACCACGGCCACCAGCGCCAGTACCACCAGCCCGAGCTTGCGTATCCAGCCTTGCAGGAATTCGACCTGCGGCCTCTCCCAGCGAAAGTGCAGCTCCGCCACGCCGCCCGGCGCGAGGATGCGGTAGGCGGTGTAGAACACCAGCCAGGCTTGGGCGATCTGCAGCAAGGCCGCGCCCAGGTTGGCGTTTTGCCCGCGGGCGTCGATCTGCAACGCGTAGCCGCACAGCGCCAGGCCCAAGGCCACGGGCATTGCCAGGAGGATGTTGATCAGGATGGCCTGCGGCGTATGCCACTGGCTGTCGCGCTTGAAGTGGCCGATGTCCTGGTGAACCTTTTTCAGGCGCACATACAGCGCATTGCGTCGCCACAACAGCGCGCCGATCAGCAACAGCAACGGCAGGAACAGCAGTGGGCGTTGGGTCAGGCCGTCATACAGCTCACTGACGCTGGACGCCCAAGGCAGGGTGGTGACCTGTTTGCTCAGATGCGCCGGTACGGTTTCCAGCCATTCAGTGTCCAGCGGCTTGTTGCTGGGGATCCAGAACATTTGCTCGTCGAGCGTGGCCCGCAGGGTGCTGGCGGTGCTGAGCAGTTGTTTCTGGTTCAGTTGCAGGGTGATGGATTCGTTGAGCAGTGCACTCAGCTCGCGGCTCAGACGCTCCAACAGGTCGCTGCGGGTGATCGCCACTTCCAGCAAGGTGCGGCGCAGTTGCGGGGTGACCTCATCCGGTGGCTGGTTCGCCAGCAGGTTGTCCACATAGGCGCTTGGGGAACTGATCAGCTCACGCTGTTGGTTGACCTCGAACTGATACAGGCGAATGTTGGCGATGTCGTCGGCCAGGTCTTTGTCCACGGTGAGACGCGGCAGGGCCTGCTTTTGTTTATAGAGAATCTTGGACAGCAGCAGGCTGCCCTTGAGCACGTTGATCTGCTCGTCCAGGGCCGAATCGCTTTGGGTCACGGTGTCCAGTTGCTGCTTGGTCTGCAGGTTTTTCTGGGTCAGGTCGTTGAGGCGGTCGGTGCTTTTGAGCAGGTAGTCGGACAGCTTCAGGTTGTCTGCGCTTTCCTTGGCAAGGATGCTACTGCCGCCGGCTTTCTGCGCTTCGATGGACTGTTGGGTCACCGTCTGCTGGGACTGGGCCAGGCGTTTCTGGTTGATCAGGGTTTGCAGGTCCTGGATTTCTTGCTCCAGGCGTGCGGTTTTTTCCTGAATCAGGTCGTGCTGGCTGTTGCCCAGGTCTTGCAGCTGGCTGTTGCCGGCCAATTCCTGGCGGCGCAGGGGAATCAAGGCATTCAGGGCCGCCAGTTCGGCGTTGAGCTGGTTGCGCTGGTCGCCGCTGAGAGGTTTGCCATTGTCTTTGCCAAGCTTGAGCGTCGCGTTGATTTGCTGGATGCGCGTCTGACTGCTGCTGATCTCGGTCTGGGCGCGCTCAGGGCGGGTCTGGGCGGCGATGGTCAGGCTGTTGGCGTCGGCCAGTTCTTTTTGCAGGTCGCCTTGCTGGGTGCTGCGTTGCACCAATAACTGCTCAAGCTGCGGCACCGGCAGGCTGGCGTAGCGTTGGGCCACCGGAATGATTTTGGTGGCCTTGAGGCGCGCCAGCTCACGCTGGTTCTCATTGGTCTGGCGCGGGGCCTCTTCCAGCTGGCGCTTGAGGTCGGCCAGGCGCTGCTCGTAGTCCTGCTGATTGCCCAGGTAGGTCAGGGTCTGTTGCAGGGTCGCCTGCAGCGCCTTCATGTCGGCGTCAGGCAGCTTGCGGTCGGGCAGTTTATCCAGGCTTTGCTGGACGGCTTCGGCGCTGGGCGGGTCGGCGGCGTATACGCTGCCAACACAAAGGGTCAGGCCCAGCAGGGCAGTGGCGAGAAAAGTACGCAGGGTTGGCATAGAGACCGGTCTTGCAAAGTGAAGAATCGGGGCGTCGTTGTCCCGCAGTTTAGAGGAAGAGTCCGGGGCCCGGGCGACTTCCTTCGGGGAATCTGACGCCGACTTTGCCAATCTTGTTCCCGTCCATGACGGCGACGGTCCAGATGGTGTTGTTCCACTCCACCTGGTCGCCGACTACCGGTGCACCGCCAACCTTCTGGGTAATGAAGCGGCTCAATGGCATGTCCGGGTCGATACCTTCAAGCTTGAGCCCGTACAAGGCGGAAACCGCGCCCAGCTGGGCGTCGCCTTCGAGTACGAAGTCACCGAAGAAGCGCAAATCGAGGCCCCGTTGCGGCGCCTGGCTGAACAATTTGCCCAGGGCCGGCAGGTTGTGTTCGTGGCCGATCACACAGAGCAAATCGCCGACTTCCAGCACCGTACTACCCGACGGATGGAGCAGTTGCTGGCCACGAAACAGCGCGGCGATGCGCGTGCCTTCGGGCATTTTCAGCTCGCGCAGGGCCGCGCCGATGCACCATTTTTCGGCGCCCAGGCGGTAGACGAACAACTCCCACTCGCTGGTAACGTGCACTTCCAGGGCCGCGCGGGAGATCGGCGCCGGGTCTGGCGGTACGGTGACTTTGAGCAACTTGGCCACCCACGGCAGGCTGGTGCCCTGCACCAACAGCGAGACCAGCACGATAAAGAATGCCAGGTTGAAGTACAGCTGCGCATGGGGCAGGCCGGCCATCAGCGGGAACACCGCGAGGATGATCGGTACCGCGCCGCGCAGGCCCACCCAGGCTATAAAGGCTTTTTCGCGACCGTGGAACGCCTTGAATGGCAGCAGGCCAACCATCACCGACAGCGGCCGGGCAAACAGGATCATCCACAGCGCCAGGCCCAGGGCGGGCACGGCGATGGGCAGCAAATCGTGAGGCGTGACCAGCAGGCCCAGCACCAAAAACATCCCGATCTGCGCCAGCCAGGCCATGCCGTCGAGCATATGCAAAATGCCATGGCGGCTGCGCACCGGGCGGTTGCCGATCACCAGCCCGCACAGGTACACGGCGAGGAAGCCGCTGCCGTGCAGGGCGTTGGTCAGGGCGAATACGAACAGGCCACCGGCGATCACCAGGATCGGGTACAGGCCGTTGGCCAGGTTGATGCGGTTGACCAGTTGCAGCATCAGCCAGCCGCCGCCCAGGCCTACCAGGCCACCGATGCCGAATTCGCGGATCAGGTGCGTGAGCAGGCTCCAGTGCAGGCCGGTCTGGCCGCTGGCGAGCATGTCGATCAGGGTGACGGTGAGGAACACCGCCATCGGATCGTTGCTGCCGGATTCGATTTCCAGGCTGGCGCTGACCCGTTCGTTGAGGCCCTTGCCGCCCAGCAGCGAGAATACCGCCGCGGCGTCCGTGGAGCCGACGATGGCGCCGATCAGCAAGCCTTGAATGATGTTGAGGTTAAACAGCCAGGCCGCGGCCATGCCCGTGAGGCCGGTGGTAATCAACACCCCCACCGTGGCCAGGGACAAGGCCGGCCACAGCGCCACGCGGAAACTCGCCACCCGGGTGCGCAAACCGCCGTCGAGCAGGATCACGGCGAGGGCGAGGTTGCCCACCAGATAGGCGGTGGGGTAGTTATCGAAAATGATGCCACCGCCATCGACCCCGGCGGTCATGCCCACGGCCAGGATAATCACCAGGATGGGGATACCCAGGCGTGACGAAAGCGAACTCACCAGAATGCTCGCAGTCACCAGCAACGCGCCGATCAAGAACAGGCTGTTGATGGTCGTCGCATTCAAAGGCAGTACTCCAGGGCAGGGGAAGACAGGGTGCAAACTGACCATGCAGTCTGCGTGCCAGGGATTCTAACCTGTTGAATTGCTGCGCTGTCAAAAAGCTTTTGTGGCTGCACATCGGCCAAATGTGGGAGCTGGCTTGCCTGCGATTGCGGTGTGCCAGGCGCCATGGGCGTCAGCTGACAGATTGCTATCGCAGGCGAGCCAGCTCCCACAAGGTATGCGGTGTGAGCAAAGGCTTATTTCAGAGGCGGAACCTTCCGACCATCCCATTCAGATCCACCGCCAAGCGCGACAACTCACCGCTCGCCGCGCTGGTCTGGCTGGCGCCGGTTGCCGATTGCACCGACAGGTCACGGATATTCACCAGGTTGCGGTCCACTTCCCGCGCCACCTGAGCCTGTTCTTCCGCCGCACTGGCGATCACCAGGTTGCGCTCGTTGATCTCCACAATCGCCGTGTTGATAGTGTCCAGCGACAGGCCCGCGCCTCGGGCGATGTTGAGTGTCGATTCGGCGCGCTCGGTGCTGTTGCGCATCGAATCCACCGCGTGTTCAGTGCCTGTCTGGATGCTGCCGATCATGCGCTCGATTTCGCTGGTGGACTGCTGGGTGCGATGGGCCAGCGCCCGCACTTCATCAGCCACCACGGCGAAACCACGCCCGGCTTCCCCGGCTCGCGCTGCTTCGATCGCGGCGTTCAGGGCCAGCAGGTTGGTCTGGTCGGCCAGGCCACGGATCACGTCCAGCACTTTGCCGATATCCCTCGATTCATTGGCCAGGTCGCCAATCAGGGAGGCGGTGGCCTGCACATCGGTACTCATGCGTTCGATAGCGCTAACGGTTTCCTGCACCAGGTCGCGGCCGTCACCGGCAGAGGTGGTGGCGTTGCGCGAAGCTTCGGAGGTGCTCACCGCGTTGCGTGCGACTTCTTCCACCGCACTGGTCATCTCGTTGACGGCAGTGGCGGCCTGTTCGATTTCGTTGTTCTGCTGGGTCAGGCCACGGGCGCTTTCGTCGGTGACCGCATTCAGCTCTTCAGCGGCAGACGCAAGCTGGGTGGCGGAGCCGGCGATACGTTGCAGGGTGTCGCGCAGTTTGTGTTGCATCTTGGCCATGGCCGCGAGCAGGCGCCCGGCTTCGTCGTTGCCGTCCACACTGATCGGGCGCGTCAGGTTGCCTTCGGCCACTTCTTCGGCGGCTTCTAGCGCCTGGGCGATGGGCAGGGTGATGCTGCGGGTCAGCAACCAGGCAAACAGCAAGGTCAGTGCCGTGGCAATCACCAGCAGGCCTACCACCAGGTCAAAGGCCATGTCGTATTGGTCTTTGGCGCGCTGGTTGGTGGCGTTGGCGTCGTCGTTATTGATATCCAGCAAGCGGGTCAAGACCGCATTGACCTGCTCGGAGTTGTCCAGCAACTCGGTGTTGAGCAGGCTGCGCAGCTCGTTGACCTGATTGGCGCGAGACAGGCTCTTCATGCGCTCTTCAATCTGGCGGTACTGGCCCAGCAAGCGGACGTACTCGTTGTAGACGTTGCGCTCTTCGGTGCTGGTGATCAGTTTTTCGTAGATGTCCTGGGCTGTGCGAATCTGCTGATTGCGCAGTTCAAAGGCTTCCAGGGTCTTTTGCTGTACATCCGGCTCGCGGTTGGTCAGCAAGCGGTACGACAGCACGCGCAGGCGCAGGGTCAGTTGGGTGAATTCATCCAGGGCGCGAATGCTGGGGACGCTGGCCGAGGTGATGTCTTCGGTGGCTGCACGAATTTTGCTCATCTGGTTCAGGGCGAACACACCGAGCAACAACATCAAGGCGCCAATAAACGCGAAGCCGAGGAAGGCCCTCGGGGCGATATTCATATTACGAAGAGACATGCTGGAGTCCTGGGGGAGGCGCTATCCATGCGGCCATGAGACGAGGTGTGCCCGCCTTATCGGCCATGCGACTAAAGTCTTAAGGGGGCGCGCGCTTTTGTCGCATCGGACCAGGGGTTGGGTGAGTTCAGGAACCAGATCGGGTAAATGCAGTCACTAAGGCTCGAAAGTGCGGCCCGGCCTTGCATCATCGGGCTGCGCGGCCAGGGATAACCCTGGCATCCGAGGTGAATTTTCTTTATCGTCACCGCCCTTTTTAAAAGCCCGAGAAATCAAAATGTTAGAAGCATCCCTCAGCCAATTGGAACAACTGGTCAGCGACCTCGTACAGCAGAATCAAGAATTGCTGGGCAGCAACGAATCCCTCAAGGCCGAGCTGGCCCGCGCCAAGGACGAAAACGACAGCCTGCAACTGAACCTGATGGAACAGGAAGAAAAGCACGGCGCCACCGCCGCCCGCATTCAGGCGCTGGTTGAGCGTGTAAGTGCAGGGCCTGTCAGCGCATGAGTGAGGGCATAAAGGTCGTTTCGATTCTCGGAGAGGATTACTCGATCAAGGCACCGGCCGGCGAAGATCAGACCCTGATGCATGCCGTGACCATGCTCAAGGCCTCCCTGGCGGTTACCAAGAAAAAGTACCCGACCCTGATCGGTGACAAGCTATTGGTACTGGCCGCGCTGAACCTGTGCGCCGAGCAGATTGAAATGCAACAGGCTCACCAGCAGGAACTCGACCGTTACCAAGAGCAAGTCAGCGCCACGGTCGACGTGATCTCCAAGGTGATTGGGCAGCCATAATAAAAGCATGCTGGTGCGCAACGTTTGTCAGCGCGCGCGCCAGGCTTTTTCCGATGTTTACTCGTACACGATTTCGATGCTGTATTCGTCGTTGGCTGTAAATTTGAAAACTTTGTTAATTACTGTTTTCTTGTTTCCCAAAACGTCCAAGACATCGCCTGAGTTGGCAGAGATCAAGTATTCATCAAGCGTTATATCCTTTGCGATGGAAGGATCGCCGTTCTTATCGACGAGAATAATTTTCGGGGTGGTTTTCATGTTGATTCCTCAAAAGGGGCAGCAGGAGGTCATCGGTATGGAAGTCAGTGTGAACACGCTCTCGATACCTGAAAGCCTACCCCTTGAGAAGCCACGTCAGTAACTGTCAGAAATCACAGTCGTTTAGAACTCTAGTTCATTAGTTCGCGCGCCAGACTATTTCGCCGCTATTAGAACCACGCTTCCTGCATCCCCAGGCACGTATCGTCGCGTGCCTCCAGAATCGCCAGTTCATGATGGCAGCTCGGTACTTCCCAGGTCAGGAAGTACCGGGCGGCCTGGAGCTTGCCCTTATAAAAGGCCGCGTCAGCCGCGTCACCCTTGGCCAGCCCTTCTTCGGCGCGGATCGCCTGTTCCAGCCAGCGCCAGCCAATCACCGTGTGCCCGAACACTTTCAAGTACAGCGCCGAGTTCGCCAGGCTGCTGTTGACCTTGCCTTGGGCGAGATCGGTCAGCAGGCCAATCGTGACGCTTTGCAGCCGGTTTACCAGTTGCTCCAGAGGCTCTCGCAGTGCCGTGAGTGAAGGGTGCTTTTGCGCCCGGGCTCCGGTTTCGGCGATCAGGCGAATCAACTGCTTTAAACCGGCGCCGCCGTTCTGCGCCAATTTGCGCCCGAGCAGGTCCAGGGACTGGATGCCGTGGGTGCCTTCATGGATGGGGTTCAGGCGGTTGTCGCGGTAGTACTGCTCCACCGGGTATTCGCGGGTGTAGCCGTGGCCGCCGAGAATCTGGATCGCCAGCTCGTTGGCCTTGAGGCAGAACTCCGACGGCCAGGATTTGACGATGGGCGTGAGCAGGTCGAGCAGTTCGTGGGCTTGCTTGCGCTCGGTGTCGGTTTGCAGGGTGGTGGTGTCGTCGAATAGCCGCGCCGCGTAGAGGCCGAGGTCAAAGGCGCCTTCCACATAGGCTTTCTGGGTCAGTAGCATGCGCTTGATGTCGGCGTGCTGGATGATCGCCACCGGTGCGGTGCTCGGGTCTTTACTATCAGGCAGGCGCCCCTGGGGCCGTTCGCGGGCGTAGTCCAGGGAGTAGAGGTAGCCGGCGTAACCGAGCATCACCGCGCCCATGCCCACGCCGATGCGTGCCTCGTTCATCATCTGGAACATGCAGCTCAGCCCCTGGTGCGGCTTGCCCACCAGATAGCCGACACAGTTGCCGTTATCGCCAAAGTTAAGCGCCGTGGACGTGGTGCCGCGCCAGCCCATCTTGTGGAACAGCCCTGCCAGCAGCACATCGTTGCGAGCGCCCAGGCTGCCGTCATCGTTGACCATGAACTTGGGCACGATAAACAGCGAAATGCCCTTCACGCCTGCGGGAGCGTCCGGCAATTTTGCCAGCACCATATGCACGATGTTTTCCGATAGCGAATGGTCGCCACCGGAAATAAAGATCTTGTTGCCCTTGAGCCGATAACTGCCGTCAGTCGCGGGCTCTGCACGGGTACGAATGTCCGACAGGGAGGAGCCTGCATGGGGCTCGGTCAGGGCCATGGTGCCGAAGAAGCGCCCGTCGATCATTGGCTGCAGGAAGCGTTGTTTCTGCTCCTCGGTGCCGAAGCTTTCGATCAGGTTGGCGGCGCCCATGGTCAGGAACGGGTAGGACGTCGAGGCGGCGTTGGCCGATTGGAAGTGCGCGAAACAGGCCTGGGACAACAGGGTCGGCAGTTGCATGCCGCCTGCTTCAAAGCTACGTGCTGCGTTGAGGAAGCCGGCTTCAAGGAAGGCGTCCACGGCGGGTTTGACCTCGGGGATCAGGATCGCCTGGCCGTTTTCATAGCGCGGTTCGTTTTCGTCGTTCTTGCGGTTGTGAGGGGCGAAGTACTTTTCTGCGATGTTGCGCGCCGTGCTGATCGCGGCATCGAAGGTTTCGCGGTTGTGTTCGGCAAACCGCTCGCGCTGGGTCAGGCCCTCGGCATCGAGGACTTCGTACAGCTCGAAAGCCAGATTGCGGGAACTGAGCAGCGTCTCGGACATGGCGGCGTACCTTTGAAGGAATTGGCCTGAGTCTAAGTCCGCGAATGGAGGGTGGATAGCAAGATTGATTTAAGTGATAGAAGGGCAGAACGCTGGCGAGGCATCGAGATCTTTCCCACGCTCTGCGTGGGAACGCCTCTTTTGACGCTCCGCGTCACGCTTCTGGACGCAGAGCGTCCTTGAGCTGCATTCCCACGCGGAGCGTGGGAACGATCAGCCGCGATCAGCCGCGTTGTATCAGTTAGCCGATGGTCATCAGGCTGGCGTTACCACCCGCTGCAGCAGTGTTAACGCTCAACGCACGCTCGATCACCAGACGCTCCAGCGCAATCGCCGTTTCGCCTTGCGACATGCCATGCACCCCGACAATTGCCCCACCGCGCTGCGCCACTTGCTGGCACACCGCACGCAGTTGGTCGGAATCACCGTGATGCAGCACAGCGTCAAACACCACGTCGTCCTTGGACCAGTCGGCCACGCGCTTGATCTTCGCCTGAATCTCTTTAGGCAGGCGTGGGAACAAGGCCTTGGTCAGCTCGGTTTCCGGCCATACCGCCGAACCACCGACGGCCAATACCGCCGCCAGTTGGGTCAGCAGGTCGCCTTCCACTTCGGCCAGGCACAGCACGTGCTCGCGCGGCAGGATGGCGTAGCTGTTGCGCTCGCCAGTCGGGCCGGCCAGTTGGCGGGTGATACCGCTCTGCGATTGGGCGGCGAACTGCGTGCACAACGCGCTCAGTTCGCTGAACTTATTGCCGTCGGCCCAGGTTTTCAGGGCGGTCAGCGATTGGCTCATGGCATCACGCAGGCGCACATCCGGCGCGGCCAGCTTGTCGCCCCGTACGAAGGATTGCTCGATCGCATCGGTAGGACGAGTCGACAGCAAGCGGTACAGGTACAGCGGGCCACCGGCTTTCGGGCCAGTGCCGGACAGGCCTTCGCCGCCGAACGGCTGCACGCCGACCACGGCGCCAACAATGTTGCGGTTGACGTAGACGTTACCGGCATTGACGTTGTCGATCACCTTGGCGATGGTCTCGTCGATGCGGGTGTGCACGCCCAGGGTCAGGCCGTAGCCGGAAGCGTTGATCTGGCCGATGAGCTGGTCGATCTCTTTGCGCTTGTAGCGCACTACGTGCAATACCGGGCCGAAGATCTCGCGTTGCAGTTCGTCGAAGCTTTCCAGCTCGATCAGGGTCGGCATCACGAAGGTGCCGCGCTTGATCTCTTCACCGTCGGCAATCGCCACCTGGTAAACGTTGCGGCCTTTGTCGCGCATGGCCTGGATGTGTTTCTCGATACCGGCCTTGGCTTCGGCGTCGATCACCGGGCCGATGTCGACCGACAGGCGTTCCGGGTTACCCAGGCGGCATTCAGCCATGGCGCCCTTGAGCATTTCGACCACACGGTCTGCCGAATCTTCCTGCAGGCACAGTACGCGCAGGGCCGAACAACGTTGACCGGCGCTGTCGAAGGCCGACGATACGACGTCGATCACCACTTGTTCGGTCAGCGCCGAGGAATCGACGATCATCGCGTTCTGGCCACCGGTTTCGGCGATCAGCGGAATCGGGCGACCCTGGGCATCCAGGCGACCGGCGACATTGCGTTGCAGCAGGCGCGCCACTTCGGTGGAACCGGTGAACATCACGCCTTTGACGCGATCATCACCCACCAGACGGGCACCGACGCTTTCGCCCTGGCCTGGCAGCAATTGCAGCACACCTTCCGGAATGCCGGCTTCAAGCAGGATGCGTACGGCCTGGGCAGCCACCAGCGGCGTCTGCTCGGCAGGCTTGGCCAGCACCGGGTTACCGGCAGCCAGCGCTGCAGCTACCTGGCCGCTGAAGATGGCGAGCGGGAAGTTCCACGGGCTGATGCACACCACTGGGCCCAATGGGCGGTGGGCGTCATTGGTGAAGTCGTTGCGCGCCTGCACTGCGTAGTAGCGCAGGAAGTCCACGGCTTCACGCACTTCCGCGATGGCGTTGGCGAAGGTCTTGCCGGCTTCACGGGCCAGCAGGCCCATCAGCGGCTGGATCTCGCCTTCCATCAGGTCGGCGGCGCGTTCCAGGATGGCAGCGCGTTCGGCGGGCGGGGTGGCCTGCCAGATCGGTGCGGCGCTGATGGCGCACTGGATGGCGTTGTCGACGTCTTCGACGGTGGCTTCCTGTACCTGGCCGACCACATCACGCAGGTCGGACGGGTTCAGCACCGGTTGAGCCGTTTCATTGCTGGCGGCGCAACCGAGCATCGGTGCGGCTTTCCAGTTGTTGTGAGCAGTGGCGAGCAGGGCGCAGGACAGCGAGGCCAGACGATGTTCGTTGGCCAGGTCGATACCGGCCGAGTTGGCGCGGTCGCTGCCGTACAGGTCACGCGGCAAAGGGATGCGCGGGTGTGGCAGGCCGAAACCGCCTTCCTGGGTTGCCATTTGCTCGATACTGGCCACCGGGTCGGCTACCAATTCCTGGATCGAGATGGACTGGTCAGCGATACGGTTGACGAACGAGGTGTTGGCACCGTTTTCCAGCAGGCGGCGTACCAGATAGGCCAGCAGTGTTTCGTGGGTACCAACCGGTGCGTATACACGGCACGGACGGTTCAGCTTGCCTTCGGAAACCTTGCCTACAACCTGTTCGTACAGCGGTTCACCCATGCCGTGCAGGCACTGGAACTCGTACTGGCCGGGGTAATAGTTCTGACCGGCGATGTGGTAGATAGCCGACAGGGTGTGGGCGTTGTGCGTGGCGAACTGCGGGTAGATGACTTCCGGCACCGACAGCAGTTTGCGTGCGCAGGCAATGTAGGAAACGTCGGTGTATACCTTGCGGGTGTAGACCGGGTAGCCTTCCAGGCCTTCGACCTGGGCGCGCTTGATTTCGCTGTCCCAGTACGCGCCTTTTACCAGGCGGATCATCAGGCGATGGCGGCTGCGGCGGGCCAGGTCGATGACGTAGTCGATCACATACGGGCAACGCTTCTGGTACGCCTGGATCACAAAGCCGATGCCGTTCCAGCCAGTCAATTGCGGCTCGAAGCACAGGCGCTCGAGCAGGTCCAGGGACAGCTCCAGGCGGTCGGCTTCTTCGGCGTCGATGTTCAGGCCGATGTCGTACTGCTTGGCCAGCAAAGTCAGCGACAGCAGGCGCGGGTACAGCTCATCCATCACACGCTCGTACTGCGCACGGCTGTAGCGCGGGTGCAGGGCGGAGAGTTTGATGGAGATGCCCGGGCCTTCATAGATCCCACGGCCATGGGAGGCTTTGCCGATGGAATGAATGGCTTGTTCGTACGAGGCCAGGTACTTCTGGGCGTCGTGTTCGGTGAGTGCGGCTTCACCGAGCATGTCGTAGGAATAGCGGAAGCCCTTGGCTTCGAATTTGCTCGCATTGGCCAAGGCTTCGGCGATGGTTTCGCCGGTGACGAACTGCTCACCCATCAGGCGCATGGCCATGTCGACGCCCTTGCGGATCATCGGCTCGCCGCTCTTGCCGATGATGCGGCTCAGGGACGAGGTCAGGCCTGCTTCGTTGTGGGTGGACACCAGCTTGCCAGTCAGCAGCAGGCCCCAGGTAGCGGCGTTGACGAATAGCGATGGGCTGTTGCCCAGGTGGGGCTGCCAGTTGCCGGTGCTGATCTTGTCGCGGATCAGCGCATCGCGGGTGCCTTTGTCCGGGATACGCAGCAGCGCTTCGGCCAGGCACATCAGCGCCACGCCTTCCTGGGACGACAAGGAGAATTCTTGCAGCAGGCCCTGAACAATACCGGCACGGCCGCCGGCACTCTTCTGATTGCGCAGTTTTTCGGCAATGCTCGCGGCCAGCTTGTTGGTGGCTTCGGCCATCGGTGCCGGCAGGCGCGCCTGTTCGATCAGCATCGGTACCACTTCCGGCTCGGGGCGGCGGTAAGCGGCGGTGATTGCGGCACGCAATACCGATTGCGGCAGGATGCTCTCGGCGAACTCAAGGAAGCACTGGTGGGCGTGGTCGGCCTGGACCTCGCCGGCATCATCGGCCTCCTTGGTGCTCAAGCCATTGAGCTCGGACAGGGTTGCACCACCCTCGAGTTTCTCCAGGTAATTGAAAATCGCCTGCTTGATCAGCCAGTGCGGCGTGCGATCAATGGAGGTCGCGGCGGCCTTCAGGCGTTCGCGGGTCGGGTCGTCGAGTTTGACCCCAAGGGTGGTCGTTGCCATTTTTTTATCCTCATGGGTGCCACTACCGAGTGGCATCTGCTGGCGGCAAGATTAGCTTTGCCCATCCTGAGGTGCAACCGGGTGCAACCCTTTTGTTGGTTAAATATTCGACGCTTGATCGGAAAAAAATAAACACACGACCGAATCCGCTTCGCGCTGGTGCATTTGCTTCTGAGATCAGCTGTTCTTGCTCCGAAAAGGAGCAAAAAAAGCGCGTTTGTCCTAAAACATACTTGGGTGCAACTTAAACGGCAGAAACTGGTTGCACCTTATTTGCTTTGTTGAATAGCATTCGCGCACCAAGGTGCAACCAACCCTCTGGGTGGGTTCATCGGCTGGCGGCTTTCCTGGGGAAACGCCAGTCATAAATGCGCGGCATGCAGGTTCGTCTATCCGGTTATCCACGGGTGGCCGTCCCCATGACCGTCGCTACATAAAAACAAAGCCAGGGCGTCACTCCTATGAGCGTTAGTAATCCAACCCTGATCACGTTCGTGATCTACATCGCAGCAATGGTGCTGATCGGCCTGATGGCCTATCGCTCCACCAACAACCTTTCCGATTACATCCTGGGCGGTCGCAGCCTCGGTAGCGTGGTGACAGCCTTGTCCGCCGGTGCTTCCGACATGAGCGGCTGGCTGTTGATGGGCTTGCCGGGCGCGATCTACATGTCCGGTCTGTCGGAAAGCTGGATTGCCATCGGCCTGATCGTCGGTGCCTACCTCAACTGGTTGTTCGTGGCCGGCCGCCTGCGCGTGCAGACCGAACACAACGGCGACGCCCTGACCCTGCCGGATTACTTCTCCAGCCGCTTCGAAGATAAAAGCGGCCTGCTGCGGATCATCTCCGCCGTGGTGATCCTGGTGTTCTTCACCATCTACTGCGCCTCCGGCATCGTCGCCGGCGCCCGCCTGTTCGAAAGCACCTTCGGCATGTCCTACGAGACCGCGCTGTGGGCCGGTGCTGCAGCGACTATTGCCTACACCTTCATCGGTGGTTTCCTGGCAGTCAGCTGGACCGACACCGTACAAGCCACGCTGATGATCTTCGCGCTGATCCTCACGCCGATTATCGTGCTGCTGGCCACCGGCGGCGTAGACACCACCTTCCTGGCCATTGAAGCCAAGGACCCGACCAGCTTCGACATGCTGAAAAACACCACCTTCATCGGCGTTATCTCGTTGATGGGCTGGGGCCTGGGCTACTTCGGCCAGCCGCACATCCTCGCGCGTTTCATGGCGGCGGACTCGGTTAAGTCGATCGCCAAGGCGCGTCGCATCTCCATGACCTGGATGATCCTGTGCTTGGGCGGCACCGTGGCGGTGGGCTTCTTCGGTATCGCTTACTTCTCGGCGCACCCGGAAGTGGCGGGCCCGGTGACTGAAAACCCAGAGCGTGTGTTTATCGAGCTGGCCAAAATCCTGTTCAACCCATGGGTTGCCGGTGTGTTGCTGTCGGCCATTCTGGCGGCTGTGATGAGCACCCTGAGCTGCCAACTGCTGGTGTGCTCCAGCGCCCTGACGGAAGACTTCTACAAGGCGTTCCTGCGCAAAGGCGCTTCCCAGCTTGAGCTGGTATGGGTCGGTCGCATCATGGTGCTGGTAGTGGCCTTGATCGCCATCGCCATGGCCGCCAACCCGGAAAACCGCGTACTGGGCCTGGTCAGCTACGCCTGGGCCGGTTTCGGTGCAGCCTTCGGCCCCGTGGTACTGATCTCGGTCATCTGGAAACACATGACCCGCAACGGCGCCCTGGCCGGCATCCTGGTCGGCGCGATCACCGTGATCGTGTGGAAGCACTTCGAATTGCTGGGCCTGTACGAAATCATCCCAGGCTTCATCTTCGCCAGCCTGGCGATCTACTTCGTGAGCAAGATGGGCGCACCGACGGTGGGCATGGTCGAGCGTTTTGATGCTGCGGAAAAAGATTACAACTTGAACAAGTAATTCGCTGGGCGTTTAACGCCTGCTGAACGAACAAGAAAGGCCCACGTCCGAAGGACACTGGGCCTTTTTTTGTGTGGGCTGATTGGTGCAATTGCCGTCGATGCTCGTGGGTTCCAGCGGTGCTCACGTAGGACCTTACTTATTTGCCGAGGCAGCGCTCGGCAAGGCGAACGGCTGGTGCAGAATCGACCGCCCACCCTTCGCAGAGAAACACCGGATGTTCGCTCCTGCCAACCAACCTGCATTTACCCTGGCCCTGGATGGGGCGCCGAGTGATTTCGAGGTGTTCGCGTTCGACGGCACCGAGGCCATCAGCCAGCCCTATCGTTTTGAACTTGAGCTGGTCAGCGAGCAGCCGGATATCGACCTGGAGGGCTTGCTGCATCGCCAGGTGTACTTGGGCTTCGACGATCAGGGGCATGGCGTTCACGGCCTGGTGTATCGGGTTGCCCAGGGCGACTCGGGCCGGCGCCTGACGCGTTACCAGCTCAGCCTTGCGCCGCATCTGGCGTACCTGGCACACAGCAGCCACCAGCGCATTTTTCAGCATAAGACGGTGCCGCAGATTGTTGCTCAGGTGCTGGCAGGGCAGGGGATTCACAGTGATCGCTTTGAGTTCCGGTTGAGCGGTGATTACCCGGAGCGTGAATATTGCGTGCAGTTCGGCGAGAGCGACCTGGCGTTCATCCAGCGCCTGTGTGCCGAGCTGGGTATTCACTATCACTTCCAGCATTCCCCCGCAGGGCATCTGCTGGTGTTTGGCGATGACCAGACCGTATTTGCCCAGGCAGATCAGCCCACGCCGTACCGGCCTGGTTCGGGAATGGTCGCCGCTAACCCTGCGATCAAGCGCTTCACCTTGCAATTGGCGACCTGCACCACGGCGTTGAATCTTCGCGATTACGACTTTCGCAAACCCCATGTCGAGCTGGAAAGCGCAGCCGTCGACAAGTCATTGCCCAAGCTTGAAGCGCAGCACTACCCCGGCAAGTTTTCCGACCGAGCCCAAGGCAGATGCCTCGCCCAGCGTGGCCTGGAGCGGTACCGCAGCGACTATCGTAGTGCCCATGGCCAGGGCGATGAGCCGGCGTTGGCCAGTGGCCGGTTTCTGCAGTTGCGTGAGCACCCCCGTGAGGACTGGAACGACCTGTGGCTGGTGACGCAGGTGCGCCATGAAGGCAAGCAGCCTCAGGTGCTGGAGGAAGCGGTCACCGAGGAGGACGGAGGGGAACTGCGCCAAGGGTATCGCAACGCATTTGTCGCCGCGCCATGGGATGCGGTGTTTCGTCCGCCCTTGCCGGAGCAGCCGCGCCCGACGGTATCGGGATATCAAAGTGCAGTGGTCACCGGCCCGGTTGACAGTGAGGTTCACTGTGACGAATACGGCCGGGTCAAGGTGCAACTGGCCTGGGATCGTGTCGGCGAGCACAACGACCATTCCAGTTGCTGGCTGCGGGTCGCCAGTGGCTGGGCCCATGACCGTTATGGCGTGGTGCTGATACCCCGGGTTGGCATGGAAGTGCTGGTGGGGTTCGTCAATGGCGACATGGATATGCCGCTGGTGGTGGGGTGCCTGCCCAACGCCGCCACGCCTGTGCCCCTCGACCTGCCCGCGGACAAGACCCGTAGTCTCTGGCGTAGCCAGAGCAGCCCTGGCGGTGGTGGCTACAACGAACTGCGTATCGAGGACCGCAAGGGTGCCGAGGAAATCTACCTGCGCGCCCAGCGGGACTGGACCCAGCATGTGTTGCACGACCAACAGGTACAGGTCGATAACCAGCGTCGCGTGCAGGTGGGCGGCGAGTCGCGCCATGAGTTGCAGGGCCAGGAGCAGCGCATCACCCACGGCAACCGTTTGACCGAGCTCAAGCAGGATGACCATCTGGTGGTTGGCGGTTCGCAGCACATGCGTGCCGGGCAAATCATTGCGCTGGGGGCCGGGCAAAGCATCATCATTGATGCGGGTGCCAGCGTGACGATCCAGGCGGGCGGGCAGTCGATCACATTGTCAGCGGGCGGGATTTTCAGCAGTGTGCCGATCCAGCTCGGCAGCGCGCCTGCCCCGACGCCGGCGCCGTTAATGCCTGGGTTGAAAGAGGCTGTATTGGCAGCGGTTCCCGCGCCGTTAAGCCGTGCACAAGTGTTCAGCCTCAAACGCAGCGCGCCGTTCTGCGAAGAATGCGAGCGCTGCAAGAACGGCCAATGCGACATCGACGCCCATACACGGAGTGCGTCCTGATGCCCGCGCTCTTGACGCCCAATGCCTGGCTGGCGCAATACCCGTTGCAGCCTGATGAACAGCTGTACGCCGTGCTGGGCAATGCCAGCGACGCCAAGCCGCTCGCCGCCTGGCAAGCCACGGCCGCTGCAAAGATGCCGCGACCGATCTGGGCGGACACGGCCTACGCTGACTGGGATGAGGTCATGCCCTACGTTGGCGTCGTTGAGCCGAGCAGTGCCTTTCTCGATTGGATAGCCACCACCCAAGCGCCGGATTGGGGCTGGCTGGCGGTCTCGTCCAGCCCGCTGGAGGTGGTGATCGCGCATTTGAAGGGTTTGACCCAGGTGTACCTGCCGGAAAGCCAACCGGTGTTTTTGCGTTTCTGGGACGGCGCGCACCTTTTGCCGATGTTGCAGTCATTAGGCGACGGGGCCGGGGGCGTGCTACCGGTGTTCCAGCGCTACTTGATCAACGGCCAGCCGCTGTCGGTGGCGGCCAAACCAGTCACTGCGGCCCCAGTCAGCCCCTGGTGGCAGGTACCGGCATCGTTGCTCAAGCATATGGCTCAACAGTCTCCACAGGTGCTGGTCGACAATCTGCTGCAATGGCTCCAAGAGCAGCGTCCTGACCTCTATACCGCGTTTACGCCAGCAACCTTGCAGCATAAAGTCGCCTACTTCGCACGCAGGCCGCAAATCAGCCCTGGTGCATTGGCTGATTACCTTGCCTCGCAGCTCAGTTGAGCCCCTGGCGATAGCGTCACTTCCGTGCCGCCCGCCATGCGGCCCTGCACCTTTGCACCGGTAGAAGGTAAACTTCGCCCCCTGCGCAGGAGCAACCATGAATTATCGTCACGCCTTTCACGCCGGCAACCATGCCGATGTCTTCAAACACCTGACCTTGACCCGCCTCATCGCCCTGATGTCGCGCAAGGAACAGCCGTTCGCCTACCTCGACACTCACGCAGGCATTGGCTTGTATGACTTGCAGGGCGACCAGGCCAACCGCACCGGTGAGTACCTGGAAGGCATCGCCCGCCTGTGGGGCGCAAGCGACCTGCCGCCGCTGACCGCCGACTACATGCGCGTGTTGCACGAGATGAACCCGGATGGCCAGTTACGCTACTACCCGGGCTCGCCGGAACTGGCGCGCCGCCTCACGCGGCCCCAGGACCGTGTGCTGCTCAACGAGAAGCACCCTGAAGATGGCGTGCTGCTCAAGGACAACATGAAGGGTGATCGCCGCGTCAAAGTGCACCTGGGCGAAGGCTGGCACGTGCCACGGGCCTTGCTGCCAGTGCCGGAAAAGCGCGCGCTGATGCTGATCGACCCGCCGTTTGAAAAACTCGACGAAATGCAGCGTTGCGCCGCGTCCCTCAAGGAGGCTGTTAGCCGTATGCGCCAGACGGTGGCGGCGATCTGGTACCCGGTGAAAGACCAGCGCATGTTGCGCCGTTTCTATCAGGACCTGGCCGGTACCGGTGCGCCGAAGCTGCTGCGTGTGGAGTTGCTGGTGCATCCGCTGGACACGCCCAATACCCTTATCGGCTCGGGCCTGGCGATTGCCAACCCGCCGTGGGGCCTGGAAGAGGAATTGCGTGAGTTGCTGCCATGGTTGTCCAAGCAACTGGGCCAGACCCAGGGTGGCTGGCAGATGGATTGGCTGATCGCCGAGTAACCGATCGTTCCCGCGCTCCGCGTGGTAACGCAGCCTGTGACGCTCCGCGTCACGATGTTAAAAGCGGACGCGGAGCATCCAGTACGGCATTCCCACGCGGAGCGTGGGAATGATCATGGCACAGGGGTCAGATCGGGCAGGTCACGCCCGTGCCGCCGATCCCGCAGTAGCCCTGGGGGTTCTTCGCCAGGTACTGCTGGTGATACGCCTCGGCGAAGTACACCGTCGGGGCCTCTTCGATTTCCGTGGTGATCTCACCCAGGCCGGCCTTGCTCAGCTCTTGCTGATACGCCTCGGCACTGGCCTTGGCTGCCGCCAGTTGCTCAGGCGTGGTGGCGTAGATCACCGAACGGTACTGGCTGCCGATGTCGTTGCCCTGGCGCATGCCCTGGGTCGGGTTGTGCAGTTCCCAGAACATTTTCAGCAGGTCTTCGTATTTCACCTTGGCCTGGTCATACACCACCAGCACCACTTCGCTATGGCCGGTCAGGCCCGAGCAGACTTCTTCATAAGTGGGGTTAGGCGTAAAGCCGCCAGCGTAGCCGACCACGGTGCTGACCACGCCGTCGCGCTGCCAGAACTTGCGTTCTGCGCCCCAGAAGCAGCCCAGGCCGAAGATCGCAAAGCCGACGTCATCCAGGAACGGGCCCAGCAGTGGGTTGCCGTTGACGAAGTGCGTTTCAGGTAACTTCATCGGGGTTTCACGACCAGGCAACGCTTGTTCTTGAGTAGGCAGCACGTTTTTGTTCACCAGAATTTCCGAGCGCAAGACCATGATCAGTCCTCTCGTCAGGTTGAGTAACAGTAAATTGTCAGACAGCCAGTGTGCCCGAGTGTTACAGCGCTGTCAGGCGATTGGCCCGCGCGGGTAGCGTTTAAGCCTCTGCATCAGCTCGGCACCCGGGATCGGGCGGTCGAACAGGTAGCCCTGGCCCACGTCGCAACGGTGCCGGCGCAGGAACGCCAACTGCTCAGCGGTTTCGATGCCTTCGGCCACGACCTTGAGTTTGAGGTTGTGGGCCATGGCGATCACCGCCGAGGTGATTTCCATGTCGTCCTGGTTGTCCGGGATTTCATGGATAAAGCTGCGATCAATCTTAATGATGTCGATGGGGAATTTTTTCAAGTAGCTCAGCGACGAGTAACCGGTACCGAAGTCGTCCATCGCCAGGGTGAGGCCGAAGCTCTTGAGCTGGTCCAGTTGCAGGCGCGTATCTTCAGTGGCTTCCAGCAGCAAGCCTTCGGTCAGCTCCAGCTCCAGCAGGTTGGCCGGCAGCTGTTCCTCCTTGAGGATGGTGGCAATCGAGGCCACCAGGTCCGGGTCGGAAAATTGCTTGGGCGACAGGTTGATGGCCACCTGCAAGTTGCCCAGGCCTGCGGCCGTCAATTGCCGGCTCATGCGGCAGGCCTGGCGCGCGATCCATTTGCCGATGGGGATAATCAGCCCGGTTTCTTCAGCCACGCTGATGAACTGGTCGGGGCGGATCATGCCTTTTTCCGGGTGGTTCCAGCGCAACAGTGCTTCCATGCCCAGCAGGCGACCGCTGCGCAGGCATAGCTTGGGCTGGTAGAACACGTCCAGCTCGTTCTGGGTCAGGGCACGGCGCAGGTTGTTTTCCACGAACAGCTTGTAGCTGGCCTCGGCATTCAGCGCTTCGGTAAACACTTGCACTTGGTGCTTACCGTTGGCTTTGGCCTTGTGCAGGGCCAGGCCGGCGTTGCGCATCAGGGTCTGCGGGTCGCGGCCATGCAGCGGCGCGCAGGCCAGGCCCACGGAACCGGTGACGCTGATCAACTGGTTGTCGACGAACATCGGCTTGTCGAGGGTAGTCAGCAACTGGCTGGCCACCAGTTGGCCGGTCTCAAGGTCGGCATCGTCCAACAGCACCGCGAATTCGTTACTGGCAAAACGCGCCAGGCTGCCGCCGCTGCTCAAGCTGTTGCGCAGGCGGCGCGCCAGGCTGATCAGCAACTTGTCGCCAGTCTGGTGGCCGAGGCTGTCGTTGATGCGCTTGAAGTTGTCGATGTCCACCAACAGCAGGCTGATCGGGCTGTCGCTGTCGCGGGCAAAGCGCTCGTCGAGGTTGCGAATGAACGCCGGGCGATTGCCCAGGTTGGTCAGGTTGTCGGTGTAGGCCAGGCGTTCGATGCGCTGTTGCGCCAGCTTGGTCTGGGTGATGTCTTCGTAGATGCCGATGTAGTGGGTCAGCTCGCGGTTGTCGCCATACACCTTGGAAATCGACAGCTGGCCCCAGTACGGTTCCAGGTTCTTGCGGCGGCTCTTGAACTCGCCTTGCCAGCTGTTGCTTTTGGCCAAGGCCGAAGGCGCGTCGAACAGCAATTCGCTGAGGTTTTCCAGGGCTGGCAGTTGGGCCAGGCGATGGCCGTGGACTTCTTCGGCGCTGTATTGGGTAATCGCGGTGAAGCTGGGGTTGACGTACTCCACCACGCCGTCGCAATTGACCAGCAAAAACGCGTTGGCGCTTTGCTCCACGGCGCGCTGGAACAGGTGCAGGGCGCTGGTGGCAGTGCGGCGGTTGTGGTTGTTGATGACTTGGGCGAACTGGTCTGCCAGCTCGCCGGCGAACGCGATTTCATCGGACTGCCAGGCGCGTGGGCTGCCACCTTGCTCCAGGCACAGCACGCCGACGACCTGGCCGTCGACGCGGATGCTGGCGTCGAGCATCGCGTGGATGTCCTTGGCGCGCAGGCTTTCAGCCATTTCCCGGGTGCGTGGGTCGCGCAGGGCGTGGGTGGCGTCGATCGCGCGGCTGGAGTGCAGGGCTTCCAGGTAATCCGGGAAGCCGCTGGCATCGATGGCTTCAGGCAGATGGTGTTGTTGATCGGCGCGGTGATAGGCGGAGATCGGTACCAGATGATGGCCTTCGAGGTTCCAGATGCTGGCGCAGTCGATCTGGTAAATGTCGCAGGCGCTGCGCGTGATGAGTTCAGCGGCTTCTTGCAGGGAATTTGGCGTTGTGTAGCGTTGGCGCGCCAGCAGCAGGATCAGTTCTTGCTGGGCGCGCACTCGCTCCAGGTGTTGCAACTGCTCCTGCTGCGCTCGCTGGTTGAGCTCCAGGGCGATTTGCAGGCGGCTGTTCTGGTTTTCCAGGTCGACCGTCGGGGCGGGTGCGCTGGTCTCGCTGAACAGCCCCTCGACCACCATCAGGTAGCCGCGCACCAGGTGGCGGTTATGTTGTTTGTAGGCCTCGCCCATCTCCAGCACGCTCAGCGGGCCGTCATGGGTGTGCAGGTTGTAGCGCACCAGATAATGGGGGCTGTGGGCCAGTTGCTGCTGGATCGCATCGTGCAACTGGTAGCGCGCCTGGGGTTCCATCAGGCTGGCGTAGGGTGTGCCGATCAAGGCGCAGAGTTCAACCGCCGGCAGGCCGAACTGGCGTTCGCAATTGGGATCGAGGTAGAGCAGGGCCCAGCTTGCCTCATTAAGCCGCTCGAAACGCAGCATACCGAGGCGCGAAGGCACCGGTAATTGCGTCACTACCTCGGCCGCCATACGGGCGACATCGGGTTGGCTTTTCATGGGGAAACTCGCTTGGGAAAATGCGCACTGCGCTGGGCTCACGCCCTCTTGACTGTCGACTGCGGCAAGGTTGCATCATGCAGGACGCAGTGACAAGAGAGGATGAAGGCTAAGTGCTATAAGCCTGTTATCGGCCGCGCAAGGGATTTCTGTAATTGGGGTGATCGGTGGTGCGTTGACGCAGGTAGGGTGCTTGCGTGTGGCGAGCAAGCTTGCTTGCGCTGGGCTGCGCAGCGGCCCCAAAATCTTGGGAGCGCTTCGCACTCCAGCGGGAGCAAGCTCCCTCGCCACAGCAAGCTCGCTCCTACAAAATACAGGCAAAAAAAGCCCCGCCAAGTGGCGGGGTTGAGGTACGAGCGTGGCGCTCGGAAATCGGTGTGGCAAGGGCCTTCCCGGCAACAGGAAGGCCCTGCGACTTACAGCAGGATGGTGCGGATGTCGTTCAGCAACTGGCTCAGGCGCTGGGTGAAGCGCGCAGCCGCGGCGCCGTTGATCACACGGTGATCGTAGGACAGCGACAGTGGCAGCATCAGCTTGGGTTGGAACGCTTTACCGTCCCACACAGGCTGGATGGTGGCCTTGGACACACCCAGGATCGCCACTTCCGGCGCGTTGACGATTGGCGTGAAGCCAGTGCCGCCAATGTGGCCGAGGCTGGAGATGGTGAAGCAAGCGCCCTGCATGTCGTCCGGGGTGAGCTTCTTGTCGCGGGCCTTGGCAGCCAGCGCAGCCGCTTCGCCAGCGAGTTGCAGCAGGCTCTTCTGGTCGACGTTCTTGATGACCGGTACCAGCAGGCCATCCGGGGTGTCGACCGCAAAGCCGATGTGCACGTACTTCTTGCGAATGATCGCCTTGCCGCTTGGCGCCAGCGAGCTGTTGAAGTCCGGCAGTTCCTTGAGCAGGTGTGCACAGGCCTTGAGCAGCAGTGGCAGCACGGTCAGCTTCACGCCGGCCTTCTCGGCCACGGCTTTCTGCGCAACGCGGAACGCTTCCAGGTCGGTGATATCGGCCTGGTCGAACTGAGTCACGTGCGGGATGTTCAGCCAGCTGGCGTGCAGGCCTGCCGCGCCGATTTGCATCAGGCGGGTCATCGGCACTTCTTCGATTTCGCCGAAACGGCTGAAATCCACGGTGCGGATCGGCGGAATGCCCGAACCACCGGTAGCGCCGCCGGCAGCCGGAGCTTCCTTGGCTTTTTGCATCATGGCTTTGACGTAAACCTGCACGTCTTCCTTCAGCACACGGCCGTGAGGGCCGCTGGCTGCAACAGCGCTCAGCTCGACGCCAAATTCACGGGCCAGCTGACGCACGGCTGGGCCGGCGTGAACCTTGGCACCGCTTGGCGCAGGCGCAGCAGCCGCAGGGGCTGGCGCAGCTTCGGCTTTTGCGGCCGGAGCAGGGGCAGCAGCGGCAGGTGCCGCTTCAGCCTTGGCAGCCGGAGCAGCAGCCGGTGCTGGTGCGGCGGCTGGCGCAGCACCTTGTACTTTGAGCTTGAGGATGAAGTCACCGGTGCCGACTTCGTCTTCCAGCTTGACCGCGATGCTTTCCACCACGCCGGCAGCCGGCGATGGGATTTCCATGGAAGCCTTGTCGGACTCCAGGGTGATCAGCGACTGGTCGGCTTCGACGGTGTCGCCGACCTTGACCAGCAGCTCGATGATCTTGGCCTTGCCCGACGAACCGATGTCCGGGACGTGAATGTCCTGGACGGTCGCGGCGGCAGGTGCAGCGGCCGGGGCTGGAGCAGCCTCGGCAGCGGCAGGCTTTTCAGCAGCAGGTGCAGGTGCGGCGGCGGCCGGAGCCGCGGCCGCAGGGGCTGCATCAGCAGCGCCTTCGATTTCCAGCTCCAGCAGTTCGTCGCCTTCTTTCAGACGGTCGCCCAGCTTCACTTTCAGGCTTTTGACCACGCCGGCCTTGGGAGCAGGGATTTCCATGCTCGCCTTGTCCGACTCGAGGGTCAGGATGCTCTGGTCGGCTTCGACGGTGTCGCCGACCTTCACAAACAGCTCGATTACTTCACCTTCACCGCTGCCGATGTCAGGTACGCGAATGAGTTCGCTCACAAAAAATCTCCTCAGCAGTCCAGTGGGTTGCGTTTTTCCGGGTTGATCCCGAACTTGACGATAGCCTCAGCCACCACCTTGGGTTCGATCTCACCACGGTCAGCCAAGGCTTCCAGGGCTGCCAACACCACGAAGTGACGGTCGACTTCGAAGAAGTGACGCAGCTTCTTGCGGCTGTCACTGCGGCCGAAACCATCGGTGCCCAGGACTTTGAATTCCTTGGACGGGACCCACTGGCGAATTTGTTCAGCAAACAGTTTCATGTAGTCGGTAGAGGCAATGACTGGACCTTTACGGCCGGCCAGGCACTCTTCGACGTAGCTCTTGGCTGGTTTCTGGCCAGGGTGCAGGCGGTTGCTGCGCTCTACGGCCAGGCCATCGCGACGCAGTTCGTTGAAGCTGGTGACGCTCCATACGTCGGCACCGACGTTGAACTCGTCGCGCAGGATCTTCGCCGCTTCACGTACTTCACGCAGGATAGTGCCGGAGCCCATCAGCTGTACGTGGTGCGCCGCTTCCTTGGTGTCTTCTTCGAGCAGGTACATGCCCTTGATGATGCCTTCTTCCACACCGGCCGGCATGGCTGGCTGCTGGTAGGACTCGTTCATCACGGTGATGTAGTAGAAAACGTCCTGCTGCTCTTCGGTCATCTTCTTCATGCCGTCCTGGATGATCACCGCCAGCTCATAGCCGTAGGTTGGATCAAAGGTGCGGCAGTTCGGGATGGTGGCAGCCAGGATGTGGCTGTGACCGTCTTCGTGTTGCAGGCCTTCGCCGTTCAGCGTGGTGCGGCCGGCGGTGCCGCCGATCAGGAAGCCACGGGTGCGGCTGTCGCCAGCGGCCCAGGCCAGGTCGCCGATACGCTGGAAGCCGAACATCGAGTAGAAGATGTAGAACGGCAGCATTGGCTGGTTGTGGCTGGAGTACGAAGTACCGGCAGCGATGAAGGAGCTCATGGCGCCCGCTTCGTTGATGCCTTCTTCGAGGATCTGGCCCTTCTTGTCTTCCTTGTAGAACATCACCTGGTCTTTATCGACTGGCTCGTAGAGCTGGCCGACGGAGGAGTAGATGCCCAACTGACGGAACATGCCTTCCATACCGAAGGTACGGGCTTCGTCCGGAATGATCGGGACGATGCGCGGGCCGATGTCCTTGTCCTTGACCAGCTGCGCCAGGATGCGCACGAAGGCCATGGTGGTGGAGATTTCACGGTCGCCCGAGCCGTCAAGGATAGCCTTGAGGGTGCTCAGGTCTGGCGTCGGTACGCTGAAGCTGTTGGCGCGGCGCTGTGGCACGAAGCCGCCCAGTGCGCTGCGACGCTCGCTCAGGTAGCGGGCTTCGGCGCTGTTTGGCTCTGGCTTGAAGAACGGCAGGTTCTCCAGCTCTTCGTCCTTGACCGGGATGTCGAAGCGGTCGCGGAACAACTTCAGGCTGTCGACATCGACTTTCTTGGTGTTGTGCGCGGTGTTCTTCGCTTCGCCGGCACCGGTGCCATAACCCTTGATGGTCTTGGCCAGGATGACGGTGGGTTGTTCTTTGTGGTTGACCGCTTCGTGGTACGCCGCGTAGACCTTGTACGGGTCGTGGCCGCCACGGTTGAGCTTCCAGATTTCGTCGTCGGACAGGTCGGTAACCATGGCCTTGAGTTCAGGCGTGTTGAAGAAGTGCTCGCGAACGAACGCGCCGTCTTTGGCCTTGTAGTTCTGGTACTCGCCGTCGATGACTTCGTCCATGCGACGTTGCAGGATACCGTCGACGTCCTTGGCCAGCAGGGGGTCCCAGAAACGGCCCCAGATGACTTTGGTCACATTCCACTGAGCACCGCGGAACACGCCTTCGAGTTCCTGGATGATCTTGCCGTTGCCGCGAACCGGGCCGTCGAGGCGCTGCAGGTTGCAGTTGATGACGAAGATCAGGTTGTCGAGCTTCTCGCGGCCGGCCAGGGAGATGGCGCCCAGGGATTCCGGTTCGTCGCACTCGCCGTCGCCCAGGAAGCACCAGACTTTCTGCTTGCCTTCCGGGATGAACCCACGGGCTTCCAGGTACTTCATGAAGCGTGCCTGGTAGATCGCCTGGATCGGGCCAAGGCCCATGGAAACGGTCGGGAACTGCCAGAAGTCAGGCATCAGCCAAGGGTGAGGGTAGGACGACAGGCCCTGACCGTCGACTTCCTGGCGGAAGTTGTTCATTTGTTCTTCGCTGATGCGACCTTCCATGAACGCACGGGCGTAGACGCCTGGCGAGGTGTGGCCCTGGAAGTAGATCAGGTCGCCGCCGTGTTCGTCGGTCGGGGCCTGGAAGAAGTAGTTGAAGCCGATGTCATACAGGGTTGCGCTGGAAGCGAAGCTGGAGATGTGACCGCCCAGGTCCGAATCTTTCAAGTTCGTGCGCATTACCATCGCCATGGCGTTCCAACGTACCAGCGAGCGAATGCGGCGTTCCATGAACAGGTCGCCAGGCATGCGTGCTTCGTGGGTAACGGGGATGGTGTTGCGGTATGGCGTAGTGATGGCGTAAGGCAGTTGCGAGCCGCTGCGGGTCGCGAGTTCGCCCATACGGGTCATCAGGTAGTGAGCACGGTCTTCGCCTTCTTTGTCGAGAACCGATTCCAGGGCGTCCAGCCATTCCTGGGTTTCGACGGGATCGAGGTCTTGCATGGCTTGCTCCAGGGCGGAAAGGCTACCAGAATCGGTTGCCTGAAGTTTGCGACTGGCCTTGTGGGCAGACGACATAAATTCTTGGATGGCCGAAGGTTGCTTCGGCGTCCTGTAGTTTTACTACAAATCGTCGGCCATTTCAGCCTTTCGAATGTATATACGAGTAGTAAAACTACACAAGACTGAGCGTATGGCTCGGTCTTGCTGGTGAGCATAATCGTTATTGTTGGTCTATTGCGAACAAGAAAAGGTGAAACTTTGATATTGCCTGCCAAGATTAATTTAATTTCAGCTATTTCTAACCTTTGTTCGACAGTCCTTCACCGAGCATGGCTCTTGCCTTCACAACTACACGCCATTTACACGCCGATCAAGGATAGACCATGAGCCTTCCAACGCTGGCCGAACTGCCGGCCATTCTGTTGCCTTACGCCAACCGGGCCGAACAGTCATTTCGTGACGCGGTGGCCGCGCTGGATGACGATCATGGCCTTTCTGCGTGGGCGCCGCAACGGTGGGCCGACTTCGCCCGCGTGTGCGCCGCCAGTGATTTCGTCATTGAACAGAGTGTTCGTGACCCTTTGATGTTGCTGGAGCTGGTGGCCTGGGGCGAGCTGGACCGCGGTTTCGCGCCCGGCGAGCTATGCAGCCAGATAGCCGGTGCCGTGCAACAGGCCGAAACAGAAGATGAACTGGGCCGCGTGCTGCGCCGCCAACGCACGCGCCAGCAGGTGCGCATCATCTGGCGCGACCTCACACGCCAGGCCGACCTGGTGCAAACCTGTCGCGATCTGTCCGACATGGCCGACGCCTGCATCGACCAGGCCTATCAATGGCTGTACCAGCGCCACTGCGCCCAGTTCGGCACGCCGACCGGCGCACGCAGCGGCGAGGCACAGCACATGGTCATCCTCGGCATGGGCAAGCTCGGTGCAGTGGAGCTGAACCTGTCGTCGGATATCGACTTGATCTTCGCTTATCCCGAAGGTGGTGAAACGGTGGGCGTGAAGCGCGCCCTGGATAATCAGGAGTTCTTTATTCGCCTGGGTCAAAAACTGATCAAGGCCCTGGACCCGATGACCGTCGATGGTTTTGTCTTCCGCGTCGACATGCGCCTGCGCCCCTACGGTTCGGCCGGCGCCCTGGTGCTGAGCTTCAACGCGCTGGAGCAGTACTACCAGGACCAGGGTCGGGACTGGGAGCGCTACGCCATGATCAAGGCGCGGGTGGTGGCCGGCGACCAGGTGGCTGGCGCGCAACTGCTCGACATGCTGCGCCCGTTTGTCTATCGCCGTTATCTGGACTTCTCGGCCATCGAAGCGCTGCGCACCATGAAGCAACTGATCCAGCAGGAAGTGCGGCGAAAGGGCATGGCCGACAATATCAAGCTGGGCGCGGGCGGCATTCGTGAGGTGGAATTTATCGCGCAGGCATTCCAACTGATCCATGGCGGCCGCGACCTCAGCCTGCAGCAACGCCCGCTGTTGAACGTGCTGGGCACGCTGGAAGGCCAGGGGTATTTGCCCGCGGCGGTGATCAGCGAGCTGCGCAGCGGTTACGAGTTCCTGCGCTACACCGAGCATGCGATCCAGGCGATTGCCGACCGCCAGACGCAAATGCTGCCGGACAGGCCCGAAGACCAGGCGCGCATTGCCTTTATGCTGGGCTTCAGTGACTGGGCCGCGTTCCACGAGCGCCTGATGTACTGGCGTGGTCGCGTGGACTGGCACTTTCGCCAGGTGATTGCCGACCCTGATGAGGAAGAAGGCGAAGAAAGCGAATTGGTGGTCGGTGGTGAATGGTTGCCACTGTGGGAGGAATCCCAGGATGACGACGCGGCGTGCCGTCAACTGAGTGAAGGTGGTTTCACCGATGCCCCCAAGGCCCTCAAGGCGTTGGCCAGCCTGCGTGCCAGCCCGCAGTTGCGCGCCATGCAGCGCCTGGGGCGCGAGCGCCTGGATGCGTTCATCCCGCGCCTGCTGGCCCAGGCCGTTGAACATGCCAACCCGGACCTGGTCCTGGAGCGCGTGTTGCCGCTGGTGGAAGCCGTTGCCCGGCGTTCGGCCTACCTGGTGTTGCTGACTGAGAACCCCGACGCCCTGCGTCGCCTGCTGACATTGTGCGCGGCCAGCCCGTGGATCGCCGAGCAGATCACCCGTTTTCCGCTGTTGCTGGACGAATTGCTCAACGAAGGCCGCTTGTTCAAGCCGCCGCTGGCGCCGGAGCTGGCCGCTGAGTTGCGCGAGCGCCTCACGCGCATTCCCGAAGATGACCTTGAGCAGCAAATGGAAGCCTTGCGCCATTTCAAACTGGCGCACCGCCTGCGGGTGGCCGCTTCCGAAATCGCCGGCAGCCTGCCGTTGATGAAGGTCAGCGACTACCTCACCTGGCTGGCCGAAGCGATTCTTGAACAAGTGCTGGCCCTGGCCTGGCGCCAGACGGTCGCCCGTCACGGCTCGCCGCAGCGACTGGACGGCACCCTGTGCGATCCTGGGTTCATCATTGTCGGTTATGGGAAAGTGGGCGGCATCGAACTGGGGCATGGTTCGGACCTGGACCTGGTGTTTATCCATGACGGCGACCCCCAGGCCGAGACGGACGGTGCCAAGCCGATCGATGGCGCGCAATTCTTTACACGCCTGGGCCAGCGCATCATTCACCTGCTGACCACCCAGACCAACTCCGGCCAACTGTATGAAGTGGACATGCGCCTGCGACCTTCCGGCGCATCGGGCTTGTTGGTGAGTTCCCTGGGGGCGTTTGATCGCTATCAACAAAATGAAGCCTGGACCTGGGAACATCAGGCCCTGATCCGCGCGCGGGTACTGGTGGGCAGCCAGGATGTGGGCCAGGCGTTCGAGCAGGTACGGGCTAACGTGTTGGGGCGTGAGCGGGACTTGGAGAAGCTGCGCCAGGAGGTCAGCGAGATGCGTGCCAAGATGCGTGACAACCTGGGCACCAAGGCCACGACGGCCGGCAGGGGCGCCAATGCCTTCGAGGCCACGGCGCTGTTCGACCTCAAGCAGGACGCCGGAGGTATCGTCGATATTGAATTTATGGTGCAATACGCGGCTTTGGCGTGGTCTGCGCAACATCCATCGTTGCTGCGCTACACCGACAATATCCGCATTCTGGAGGGCCTGGAGCAGGTCGGGCTGATGCCCGCCGCCGATGCCCATTTGCTGCGTGAAGTGTACAAGGCTTATCGCTCAGCCGCGCACCGCCAGGCTTTGCAGAACGAGGCCGGTACGGTAGCCGGGGACCAGTTCGCCGACGAGCGGCGACAGGTGATGCGAATCTGGCAGGCGCTGGGCTTAAATTGAAACTCGACTGATTGGCGACGCCAATTTTTATATGGGATGCGGATTAATGTGGGAGCCGGGCTTGCCCGCGATGCAGGCGCCTCGGTTTATCAGGGATACCGAGGTGATGCGATCGCAGGCAAGCCAGCTCCCACATAAAGATGCTCCCTGGCGCACCGCGATCTACAGTCATTATCGAGGCGGGGAGGCATAGGCCTCCCCGCATCGTTTGTGGAAACTACATGAATATTCTGATCGTTGGGCCCAGTTGGGTCGGTGACATGGTGATGGCACAGACACTGTTTCAGTGCCTGCGTCTGCGCTATCCAGACTGCCAGATCGACGTGCTCGCCCCTGAGTGGAGCCGGCCGATCCTTGAGCGCATGCCCGAGGTGCGCAAGGCCTTGAGCTTCCCGCTCGGCCACGGCGCCCTTGAGTTGGCGACCCGCCGACGCATCGGCAAGTCCATGGCCGGCCAGTACGACCAGGCGATCCTGCTGCCTAACTCGCTGAAGTCGGCGCTGGTGCCGTACTTTGCCGGTATCCCCAAGCGCACCGGCTGGCGCGGCGAGTTTCGCTATGTGCTGCTCAACGACGTGCGCACCCTGGATAAAGCCCGTTACCCGTTGATGATCGAACGCTTTATGGCTTTGGCCTACGAGCCGGGTGCTGAACTGCCCAAGCCGTACCCACGCCCCAGCTTGCAGATCGACCCGGTGACCCGCGACGCGGCGCTGGCCAAGTTCGGCCTCACCCTGGATCGGCCCGTATTGGCCTTGTGCCCTGGCGCCGAGTTTGGCGAGTCCAAGCGCTGGCCGTCGGAGCATTACGCCAAAGTCGCTGATACCAAGATCCGCGAAGGCTGGCAGGTGTGGTTGTTCGGTTCCAAGAACGATCATTCGGTGGGCGAAGACATTCGCCAGCGCCTTATACCCGGCCTGCGTGAAGAAGCGGTGAACCTCAGTGGCGACACGTCCCTGGCTGAGGCCATCGACCTGTTGTCGTGCGCCGACTCGGTGGTGTCCAACGATTCCGGCCTGATGCATGTGGCGGCGGCGCTGAACCGTCCGCTGGTGGCCGTGTACGGCTCCACATCCCCAGGCTTCACTCCGCCGTTGGCCGACAAGGTCGAAGTGGTGCGCCTGGGTCTGGATTGCAGTCCGTGTTTTGACCGCACCTGCCGCTTCGGCCACTACAACTGCCTGCGCCAGTTGCTGCCCCAGCCGGTAACCGATGCCTTGCAGCGTTTGCAGGGCGACGTGGTCGAGGTTCACTGAGTTGCGGGTTCTGGTAATCAAGACCTCATCCCTGGGCGACGTGATCCATGCCTTGCCGGCCCTCACTGATGCAGCACGGGCGATTCCCGGCATTCGGTTCGACTGGGTGGTGGAAGAAGGCTTTGCCGAAATCCCAACCTGGCACCCGGCGGTCGACAAGGTCATCCCGGTAGCGATTCGCCGCTGGCGCAAGAACCTCTGGCAAACCGTCAAGAGCGGCGAATGGCGGCGCTTCAAGCAGGCGGTGCAGTCGACTAAATATGACCTGGTGATCGACGCCCAGGGCTTGCTCAAAAGCGCCTGGCTGACGCGCTATGTGCGGGCGCCCATCGCTGGCTTCGACAAAGATTCTGCGCGTGAACCCCTGGCTGCGCGCTTTTATTCGCGGCGCCTGGCCGTGGCCCGTGGGCAGCATGCGGTGGAGCGTTTGCGCCAGCTGTTCGCCGTGGCGCTGGGCTACGACCTGCCCCAACGCCTGGGCGACTACGGCCTGAGCGTTGAAAAGCTGCTCGGCCTGCCGCCGAAAAAACCGTTCGTATTGCTGCTGCACGGTACTACCTGGGACACCAAGCATTGGCCCGAAGCCTATTGGCGCGAGCTGGCCGAACGCATGGGCCGCCTGGGCGTGGACGTAAAGCTGCCGTGGGGCAACGCCGCCGAAAAGGCGCGGGCCGAACGCCTGGCCCTCGGCCTGCCCAACGCCGAAGTGTTGCCCAAGCTCAACCTGGCGGGCGTTGCCCGTGTCTTGGCGAGCGCCCGTGCCTGCGTGGCCGTCGACACCGGCCTTGGCCACTTGGCGGCGGCATTGGACGTGCCGACCATTTCCCTGTTCGGCCCCACCAACCCAGGCCTCACCGGTGCCTACGGCAAGGGCCAGATTCACTTGGCCAGCGACTGGCCGTGTGCGCCTTGCCTGCAAAAACAGTGCACTTATCAACCCACTGCCGACGACCTGCGGCGGTTCGACATCGCCCGCGAGTCGCCCCTGTGCTTCACGCGCTTGAACCCTGAGCGTGTCGCAAGCCGGCTGAGCACGTTGTTACTGGCCGAGGAGCAGCACTGATGCAACTGGCTTTTGTTCTGTACAAGTACTTTCCTTTCGGTGGCCTGCAGCGCGACTTCATGCGCATCGCCCTGGAATGCCAGCAGCGCGGCCACAGCATTCGGGTGTACACCCTGATCTGGGAAGGTGATATCCCGCCAGGCTTTGAGGTGCTGGTGGCGCCGGTCAAGGCCTTGGTCAACCACCGCCGCAACGAAAAGCTCTACGCCTGGATCCAGGCCGACCTGGCCAAGCGCCCAGTGGACCGCGTGGTGGGCTTCAACAAGATGCCGGGGCTGGACCTGTACTTTGCCGCCGACGGTGTGTTCGAGGACAAGGCCCAGACCCTGCGCAACCCGATGTATCGCTGGTTCGGGCGTTACAAGCACTTTGCCGAATACGAGCGCGCCGTGTTCGATAAAAACGCCAAGACGCAGATCATGGTGTTGTCCGAGCATCAGCAACAGCTGTTTACCCAGTATTACGGCACCCAGGCCGAGCGTTTTCACCTGTTGCCACCGGGTATTGCCCGCGACCGCCGCGCCCCGCCGAACGCCGCCGAGATCCGCTCTGAGTTCCGCGCTGAATTCGGCTTGGCCGAGGATGATCTGCTGTTGGTGCAGATCGGTTCGGGGTTCAAGACCAAGGGCGTCGACCGCAGCCTCAAGGCGCTGGCCGCACTGCCCTCGCGGCTGAAGAAACGTACCCGGCTATTTGTAATCGGCCAGGACGACCCCAAAGTATTCCAATTGCAGAGCGCGGCGCTGGGCCTGGGCGACCAGGTGCAGTTCTTCAAGGGCCGCAATGATATTCCGCGTTTCCTGCTGGGGGCGGACCTGTTGATTCACCCCGCGTACAACGAGGCGGCCGGCATGGTGCTGGTCGAAGCGGTGGTCGCCGGCCTCCCGGTACTGGTGAGCCAGGTGTGCGGCTACGCGTTCTACATCGACAAGGCCCAGAGCGGCCGGGTGTTGGACGAGCCGTTCGAGCAAACCCAGCTCAACCAGTATCTGGTCGATATGCTCGACGACCCACAAGCGCGTGCGACCTGGAGTCGCAATGGTCTGGCCTTCGCCGAGACGGCCGACCTCTTTAGCATGCCGCAGTACGCTGCGGACCTGATTCTGGCGGAGCCAAACCGATGAAGTTGATTCTAGCCGAACCCTTCAAGACCCTCTGGGCTGGACGCGATGCGTTCGCCGAGGTCGAGAAGCTGGAAGGCCAGGTGTTCCGCGAGCTGGCCGCTCGCCGTACGTTGCGTACGGTGGTCGAGGGCCAGCCTTATTTTGTGAAGATCCACCGTGGGATCGGCTGGGGCGAAATCCTCAAGAACCTGGTTACTGCCAAATTGCCGGTGTTGGGCGCGGGCCAGGAGTGGGTGGCGATCCAGCGCTTGCAGGCGCTTGGTGTACCGACCATGACCGCCGTGGCGTTCGGTGAAAAAGGCAGCAACCCGGCCGACCAGCACTCGTTCATCATCACCCAGGAACTGACCCCCATCATCAGCCTGGAAGACCTGACCCTCGACTGGGTCAAGCAACCGCCCGTGCCGGCGATCAAGCATGCCTTGACCCTTGAGCTGGCGCGTACCGTGGGCGCGATGCACCGCGGTGGCGTCAACCACCGTGACTGCTACCTCTGCCATTTCCTGCTGCACACCGACCGGCCCATCGGTGTCGACAACCTCAAGCTGTCGGTGATCGACCTGCACCGTGCCCAGGTGCGTGCGACGATCCCGGTGCGCTGGCGCAACAAAGACTTGGCCGGCCTGTATTACTCCGCGTTGGAGATCGGCTTGACCCAGCGCGACAAGCTGCGTTTTCTCAAGGCCTATTTCCAGCAGCCGCTGCGCCAGATCCTGGCGGAGCAAACCGCGCTGTTGTCTGCGCTGGAACGCATGGCAGCAAAGCTGTATGCGCGTAAACAACGATACGGGGATGCAATCTGATGGCGGGTTGGAATCTGGAACCTGCCTACGCCGCCCTGGCGGATGACTTTGGAAGCCTGGACGCGGTGTTCGCCTTGCAAGGCGAGCGGCTGACCCGCGACCCGTTGTCGGAAGTGATTCGGGTGGAGCGTGGCGGGGTCAATTATTACGTCAAGCGCTACGTAGGTGCCGGCAAGGGCCTGCGTCGTTACCTGGGTCGGCCGCGGGTGAAGTCCGAATGGCAGAACCTCAAGCGTTTCGCCAAGTGGGGCATCCCCACCGCCGACGTGGTGGCCTGGGGCCTGGACCGCAAGGGCCTGGCCTATAACCGTGGCGCCATGATCACCCGTGAACTGCCCAAGACCGAAGATCTGTCGGTGCTGGCCGAGCGTCACGATGAGCGCCTCAAAGACCCCCGGTGGGTCGATGGCATCAGCCGCCAGCTCGCCGAATACACGCGCACCATGCACGATCACCGCTTCACCCATAACGACTTGAAGTGGCGCAACCTGCTGGTGGACGACCAGCGCACCCTGTACCTGATCGACTGCCCCAACGGTGATTTCTGGCGCGGCTTCTGGCTCAAGTACCGCATCACCAAGGACTTGGCCTGCCTGGACAAAGTCGCCAAGTATCACTTGTCGGCCACCCAGCGCCTGCGTTTCTACCTGCAATATCGCCAGCGCGCGCACCTGACCGCGTCGGACAAACAGCGAATTCGCCATGTGGTGAAGTTTTTCGAGGGACGCGAATGAGTGACTTCCTGGCGGCTGAAGACCGCGCTCTGCTTGAGCGCAACGGCCTGGCGACCTTCGACGCCCTGTGGGCCAAGCAACTGGATGCGGTGGACGAGCCGAACACCAGCGGCGACGGTTGGAGCAGTGTGTATCGCCTGGAGCTTGAGGGGCAGGGCTACTACCTCAAACGCCAGAGCAACTACCTCACACGCACCTTGCACCGGCCGTTTGGCGAGCCGAGTTTTGCCCGCGAGTTTCGCAACATCAGCCTGTATCGAAAGCTCGGCATCCCGGCCCTGCAAGCGGCGTTCTTCGGTGAGCGCAAGGTCAAAGGCGAGCGCCGGGCGATGCTGCTCACACGGGCCCTGGATGGCTGGAATGACCTGGATTCGTTGCTGGAGCAGTGGGCGCAATTGAGCGCAGCCCAGCACAGTGCGATCCTGTTGGCCTGCGGCAAGCTGGCGCGTCATCTGCACAGCGTCGGGCAGGTGCATGGCTGTTTTTACCCCAAGCATATTTTCCTGCAGCCTGCCGGTGAGGGGTATGCCGCACAGTTGATCGACCTGGAGAAAACTCGCCCGCTGTTGTTTGGCTGGCGTGACCGGGTCAAGGACCTGGAACCGCTGCTGCGCCGTGCGCCGCAATGGTCGGATGCGCAGGTGCGCCAACTGCTGGCGGCGTACCTTGAGCAGCCCGAGGACGGTGCCCTGGTGTCCACTTGGCACCAGCGCCTGACCGCGCGCCGCAGCCACAAGGAGAACCGCTGATGCGTTTATCCGAGCTGAAATCGGCTGGGCGTACCCCCAGCCTGCCACTGACCCTCGACCTGGCGGATGCCGCCGGCCCTGGGCAATTGCAATTGCTGAGCCTGCTGCGGGTGTTGCCGGGGCAGCGCTACGTGGGTGCCGCCGTGTGGCGTGGTCGCCCGGTGTTGGCCAAGTTGTTGGTGGGCAGCAAGGCGGCGCGGCATTTTCAGCGTGAGCTCACGGGTGTGCGTCTGTTGGCTGAGCAAGGCCTGACCACGCCGTTGCTGCTGGCCGATGGCTTGCAGGACGGCGAGGGTGGTTGGCTGCTGTTTGAATTTATCGAGGGGGCCCAAAGCCTGTCCGACGCTTGGCTCGCCGTCGAAAACCTGCCGCCGTTGGCGGACGAACAAGCCGCTGTGCTCGCCGAAGCGCTGGGCGCGATCGCCCAGATGCATGCCAAGGGCCTGTGGCAAGAAGACCTGCACCTGGACAACTTGCTACGCAAGGATGGCAAGCTGTATCTGATCGATGGCGCCGGCATTCGTGTCGAAGAGGCGGGCAAGGCGCTATCGCGCAATCGAGTGCTGGAGAACCTCGGTGTGTTCTTCGCCCAACTGCCGAAAAACCTCGAGCCCTTTACCGAGGAGTTGCTGGTGTATTACTTGCTGGCCAACGGCGAACACGCCTTGCCAATGCAAGCCCTGGAAAAACAGGTGCGTAAAGTCAGCGCCTGGCGCTTGAGAGACTACCTGGACAAGACCGGCCGCGAATGCACGCTGTTCAGTGTGGTGCGCGGCGCTTTTGGCTTGCGTGCGATCCGCCGCGAAGAAGAAGCCGCCATGGTGCCGGTGCTTGAGCAGGCCGATGCGTTGCTCGACCAGGGTCACCTGTACAAGACCGGTGGCGCGGCGAGCGTGGCCAAGGTCGACGTGGCCGGTCGGCCGCTGGTGATCAAGCGCTACAACATCAAGGGTTTTGCCCATTGGCTCAAGCGCTTCTGGCGCCCGAGCCGCGCCTGGCACTCCTGGCGCGAAGGCAACCGCTTGGCCTTCCTGGGCTTCGCCACACCCAAGCCGCTGGCGGTGCTGGAGAAACGGTTCCTGTGGTTGCGCAGCCGCGCCTATCTGGTCACCGAATACCTGCCTGGGCCGGACATCATCGAGCGCTTTGCGCCGTATGTGGAGAGCGGCGAGGCGCCCGAGAGCGAGTTGCAGGCGCTGGACCAGCTGTTTGCCGACTTGATCCGCGAGCGCATCAGCCATGGGGATTTCAAAGGCCATAACCTGTTCTGGAGCGACGGGCGCTGGGCGATGATTGACCTGGATGCGATGTGCCAGCACTCTTCCGCTGCCAGCTTTGCGCCGGCCTATGCCAAAGATCGTGCAAGGTTTATGCGTAACTGGCCGCAAGGCAGTGCGTTGTATCGGGTGATTGATCAGCGGTTGCCCAAAGAGGCGGGTGTCGGCAGTTAAACCTGTCGCGGGCAAGCCCGCTCCCACACTTGATCTTTGAACGCGGTCAAAATGTGGGAGCGGGCTTGCCCGCGATGGCGCCCGTCCAGGCGCTGCATTCAGAACTGGTACTGCGCCCCAGCCCCCGCATACCACGATCGCCCCGGCGCCGCTTCGTAATAGCGGTTATTGCCATCCCCCACAATCACCGACCCCACGTACTGACGATCCAGTAGGTTATCCAGGCGCAGGGTCTGGTGAAAGGTCCAGTGCTCTACCTTCTGCTCAAACCGCGCGCGCCAGTTGAAGACGCTGTAGGCCGGTGCGGCGTGTTGCTGGTTGGTGTCTTCTACGTAGACCTTGCTGCGGTACAGGCCTTCGATGGCGGTGCTGACCCAGTCCCGTGGTTTCCAGTTCAGTTCGGCGAACAGGGTGGTTTGTGGCACGCCGGGGAGGTAGTTGCCTTTGTCGATGGTGTTGGCGCCGCTGGTAAAGTCGCTGTCGTAGGTCGCCTGCAGGCGGGTGTAGGCGAGGCTGGTGCTCCAGTGGTCGCTCAGCTGGCTTTCAACACCCAGTTCGAAGCCGCGGCGCAACGTGCGACCGGCGTTCTGGTAGCTGGTACGGCCTCCGATGGATTGCTGCACCACCAGTTCGTCCTCGGTGGTGATCTGGAAAATGGCGGCGTTGATCCGCGTGTTGTTCAGTTGCGCTTTCACGCCCATTTCATATTGCGTGCTTTCAGACGGCTTCAAGCCGAAGTTGAAGCCCTCGGCGTTGCCCGGTGCATAGGCCAGCTCGGCCTGAGTCGGGGTTTCAAAGCCTTTGCCTGCGCTGATGTAGGCGTGCAAGTCGGGGGTGAGCGCGTACATCACGCTCATCGAAGGGGTGTTTTTCTGGTAGGTCTTGTTGCCGCTGGCGTCGCCATTGCTCAGGAACTGATCGTCAACGTCCATTTGCATCGTGCTGTGGCGCACGCCGGCTTGCAGGGTCCAGCGGTCGAGGGCCCAGTTGGCTTGGATATACGGGTCGAGGCTGCGAGCCGTGTCGATTTCGTCGCGGCGTAGTTGGCCTTCCACGCCGAGGGTGTTGCCGCTGTAGTTCTGATAGCCATGGCGGCTGTCTTCGCTTTGGTCGAAGTCCAGGCCGGTAATGATCGTCAGCTCGCCAGGCGCGCTTTCGATGGGCTGCAGCCAGCGCACGCTGCCGCCGTAGAACTTTCGATCAAATTGCACTACGCCACCGCCGCGTTCGTTGGCGGGCGTGCCCTTGGGGATCGACAGGTACTGAATCACACTGCGCCTCCCGGTGTAGGTATTGACCTGCAAGGTCGCGCCACCGAAATACCGCTCGTAATTCATCCCCAATTGCTGGTGATCGATACTTTTACGCGTCTTGTAGTTCAGCGCATTGGCGCTTACCGAGCGCGGGTCTGCCTTGTACGCTGCCCAGGTTTGCCCCAGTGGATCTTGCGTACCGTTCTGCTCCAGGCTGCTGTAGATCAATGCCAGCTTGCTGTCGTCATCGGGCTCGACATTGAGCTTGGCGAAGGTCTGGTCGCGGCGCGCGCTGCTGTGATCGCGGTAGCCGTTGGTGTCCATGCGCGAGGCGTCGAGCACAAACCCGGCGCCATTCGCCGCGCCCTCGGCGCTGAGGTGGTTCTTGTTCAGGCCGTCGCTGCCCACCAGGGTTTCGGCGCCGATACGCGGCGGGCCTTCACCGTCGCGGGAGAACATCTGGATCACGCCCCCGGCGTTGCTGCCATACAGCGTCGCCGCCGGGCCGCGCAGCACTTCGATGCGCTCGGCCGTGTCGAGGTTGAACGTCGCGGCCTGGCCCTGGCCATCCGGGGTACTGGCGGGGATGCCGTCGGCGATCAGCTTGATGCCGCGCACGCCGAATGCTGAACGGGCGCCGAAGCCTCGGGACGAGATCTGCAGGTCTTGCGCGTAATTCTGACGGTTCTGCACCACCAGGCCGGGCACGCGGGACAGGGCTTCGGAGGCGTTGATGCCGAGCTGGCCGTCACTGATCTGCTCGCGGTTGATGCCGTCCACGGAATAGGGCAAATCGAACGTCGGGCTGGCGCTGCGCGAGCCGGTGACCACGCTGGGGTCCAGGATCAGGGGCGTATTGTCGGCCTGGGCGGTGTTACACAGGCCCAGCAGTAAGGCAAGGCAGGTTGGGGCAGAAGGAGTCATGAAAAGGCCGGTTGGTAGCGCGCAAGTGAGGGGCGTAGGCGAAAATGTTACAAGTTTAACGACTCGCCCTCTGATTTGCCGAAATCCTTACCGCTGGGCGCAATGGGATGCATCCTACGCTTAGCGTCGACTGCGTAAGCCTGAAGCCTTGGTTCTGTGGTGTTAGGTTTTCGGTCTTTATTAACAAACAAGAAGAATCAACTATGCGGACTCCTATTCTGAGGTTGCTGGTATTGCTGGGAATATCGTTGCTCATGGGCGGCTGCGGCACTACGACCACGGTACTGCGTGGCGATGACGTCACTGTTCTGAACCTCAAGAGGAAGAAAACGTACTGCAACTCTGTTCCGCGTGTTTATAGCGGCGTGGTTTATGACTTGTGTGTCTTGCATGGACCGCCGAACTCCGCAAGTGATCTCTCGCTGAATGGTATTCCCTGGGGCATTCTTGATGTGCCCGTTTCTGCTGTCCTGGACACGCTCGTCCTGCCCTACACGATCTACCGCCAAAGCGCGGACGGCAGCATCGAGCTGCGCTAACAGCTTCCTACTGCTTTTAAGCTATAATCCCGCCCTTTAGCTGTTTCCCGCCCCGGCGGGAAACACACTTTTTTCAGGCGCGATGCGCCTGCATGCAGACTAAAAGAGGCTAGACCCCAGTGGCATTGACGATTCTTGGCCTGTCCGGCGCCCTTAGCCATGATCCTTCCGCAGCCCTGTATATCGACGGCAAGCTGATTGCGGCCGCCGAAGAAGAGCGCTTCGTACGCGACAAACATGCAAAGAACCGCATGCCCTACGAGTCGGCGAAGTTCTGCCTGGAGCAGGCTGGCATCAAGCCTTCGGACGTTGACGTGGTGGCGATCCCGTTCGCCCCGATAAGCCTGTTCGGCGAGGCGCGCTGGCACTACGCCAAGCGTTACTGGTACGCCCCGGACCGCGCCCTTGACGCGATCCTGATGGGCAACCGTCGCTACAAGCGCTATCGCAACAAGATCGTCTGGTGCCTGGAGCAACTGGGCTTCGATCCGAAGAAAATCAAGATTGAACCCGTAGAACACCACCTGGCTCACGCATCCAGCGCCTACCACTGCTCGGGCTTCCAGGAAAAAACCGCGATCCTGGGCATTGACGGCAAGGGCGAGTACGCCACTACCTTCTTTGGTTACGGCGAAAACGGCAAGATCCACAAGATCAAGGAATTCTACGATCCGGACTCCCTCGGCGGCCTGTACGGCGCAATCACCGAGTTCCTCGGTTTCGAGATGCTCGATGGTGAGTTCAAGGTCATGGGCATGGCGCCGTACGGCGATGCCAGCAAATACGACTTCTCGCGCCTGGCCTCCTTTGAAAACGGCGAACTGGTGATCAACACCGACTACGCCAACGTCATCGGCCTGCGCCGCTACAAAGAGAAGGGCAAGGGGTTCTACTTCTCGCCAAAACTGATCGAGTGGCTGGGGCCGAAACGCGAAGGCGACATCGCCGACGAACCGTACATCCACTATGCAGCCAGCATGCAGGCGCTGTTCGAAAAACTGGCCTTGCAGATGATCGACCACTACCTGGGCGACATCCTCAAGGACACCGGCAAGCTGGCCTTCGCCGGCGGCTGTGCGCTGAACGTCAAGCTGAACCAGAAAATCATTGCCCGTGACGACGTCAAAGAGCTGTTCGTACAGCCGGCTTCCGGCGATGCCGGCACCGCCGTCGGTGCGGCGGCCTACGTGTCCCATGCTCGTGGTGTACCGGTCGAGAAGATGGAACACGTCTACCTCGGCCCGTCCTACAGCAACGAAGACGTGATTGCCGCGTGTGCCAAGCACGAGAGCAAGCCGAACTGGCGCAAGATCGAGAACATGCCTAAGCGCATTGCCAAGATCATGGTCGACGGCAATCCGGTAGCCTGGTTCCAGGGCCGCATGGAGTTTGGCCCGCGTGCGTTGGGCGGTCGTTCGATCATCGGTTGCCCAAGTGCAACCGGCGTCGCGGATCGCATCAACCACCAGATCAAGTTCCGCGAGCGCTGGAGGCCTTTCTGCCCGTCGATGCTCGACACCGTGGCCCCACAGATGATCAAGGTCGATCACCCGGCGCCGTTCATGACCTTCACCTTTGAAGTCGCCGAAGAGTGGAAGACCCGTGTACCGGAAGTGGTGCACGAAGACGGTACTTCCCGTGCCCAGGTGCTCAAGCGCGAATACAACCCGCGCTACTACGACATGATGAAAGAGCTGGAAGTGCTGACCGGTAACGGCGTGTCCCTGAACACCTCGCTCAACCGCCGTGGCGAAGCGATGATCTGCTCGCCGACCGACGCGCTGAACATGTTCTTCGGCTCGGACCTGCAGTACCTGATCATGGAAGACATTCTGGTGGTCAAGGACGGCGTGGACCCTTATGACGCCGTGGTTTAAATGCTGAACCGCTTCCAGGGCTGGCGGGAACGTGGCTGGGCGCCTGTCGAGGCCGAGGTTTACGCCCAGGCCTGGCAGCGTTACGGCGGCAGTGTGGCGACCCATCCCCAGGTGATTGAGCGGTTGGCCGGGCTGGCGCAGATACCTGTGCGCTACCTGGGCTGGGAGCACGGTGGTGAACTCAAGGGGGCAATCGCCACCTGGGGACGCGACCTGGCGCTGTCCAAGGATGTGCTCAAGCGCAGCGGCAAGAAAGGCCTGTTTGACCTGGGCAACGCCGAGATCATCCTGCCGATTGCTGCCGATGCGCAACTGCCGTTGCGTCATCGTGCGCGCTACCTGTCGACGCTCAATCAAGGGCGCGTGAGCACCCTCAAGCCCCAGGCCGAGCAATTGGCCATGGCGCGTACTCCCGAAGACCTGTCGAAGAAGTTTCGCTACAACCAGCGGCGTGAACTGCGCCTGTTGGAAGAGGCGGGCGGCTTGGTAAGGGCGGTCAGTGAGTTTTCCAGCGTAGAACTGGCGGCGATCTATTGCGACCTGTTCCAGCGTCGTTGGGGCTTCCCGGCGGCGGGCGCGGCGCGTCTGGCCGAGGTGCTGGAGTTGCTCAAGGAATTCCTGTTCGGCTCGGTGCTGTTTCTGAACGACGCGCCGATTGCAGTGCAATTGGTGTATCAGGTGCAGTCCAACGAGTGGTTCAGTGCCGAGTATGTCAATGGCGGCGTCGACCCTGAAACCCGTGCATTCAGCCCCGGCAGCGTGCTGAGTTTTCTCAATACCCAAAGTGCCTGGGAGCAGGCACGGGCGGCGAACAAGTCGCTGCGCTTCTCCTTCGGGCGTTCCGACCGTGAATACAAGGAGCGCTGGTGCAACCCGGTGCCGGTGTTCAGTGTATGAGCCGTAAACAGCAACTGCTCAAGCGCCATCGGCGTAACAAGCGTATTGCGCTATTGATCGGCGTGCTGGTGTTGGTCGCCACCGGCGTACTGGTCGCCTGGTGGTTGCCGCTGATCCTTGCGGTGCTGCTGTGGGCCGCCCATGAAGCCTGGTTTGCCGATCACCTGTTTTACTCGCCCAAAGACAGCTATGAGTACGCGTTCCCGGCCGGCAGCGAACAGCCCGGCTTGCGCCTGGAGGCGGGCCGGCTGTTGCTGGATGCGCAGTTGGCGGCGGATGAAACCCTGATCGTCGGCATTGAGTTGAAAAGTACCTGGCTGGGGCGTTTCTTCGACCCTGCGGTGGACCTGTTGGGCCTGCAAAGCCCGGACCGGCAAGCCTTCGAGCGCGGCGTCGCTGGGCGGCGTTATCTGAACCTGACCGGCGCCGCCGAAGCCTTGGCCGCGGGCAAGCTCGAATTGCGCGGGCGTTTTTGCCGGATAAAGGGGCAGCCGACGCTGTGGCGCTTTCGCCAGCCGGACTATCGCCAGCAACGTGTGATGGTGATCGCGCCCCATGCCGACGATGCCGAGCTGGCTGCGTTCAGCCTTTACAGCCAGGCGACTGAAAGCTGGATCGTCACGCTGACGGCCGGTGAAATCGAAGCTGAGCATTATCAGAACATGGGCCTGCCCAAGGCTGAAGCTGCGCGCCTCAAGGGCCGTTTGCGGGCCTGGGACAGCGTCGCCGTGCCCCGCTGGGCGGGCGTGCCCGAGGCGCAGTGCGTGCAGTTGGGGTACTTCTGCATGCAATTGCAAGCCATGCAGGCCGCGCCAGATCAGCCTCAAGCCTCCCGCGAAGCCGGTTTGGCCGATACGCGGCTGTTCCGCCAGTTCAATGGTTTTGCCCTGCCTGGCGATGCTGATGGTGCACCGACCTGGCATAACCTGATCGCCGACCTGCGGGCGCTGCTGCTCAAGGCGCGGCCCCAGGTCATCGTCTTGCCCACGCCGTTGCTTGACCCTCACGCCGACCATATCTGCGCCCACGCGGCAGTGCTGGAAGCCTTGCAGGGCCTGGAGTGGCAGCCCGACACATTGCTCGGCTACGCCAATCACCTGCATGATAACGACCGCTGGCCAATGGGCGATTCCGGCGCTGGCGTGGCGCTGCCGCCACGTTTCGATGGTGCTGTGGAACTGGTGCCGTGCAGTTTCGCTCTCGCCTTGAGCCAGCAGCAGGACAAGGCCATGGCCCTGGGCATGATGCACGACCTGCAGCCGCCAGCGCCGTTCAAGCGTCGAGTGCGTAGGTGGTTGCAGCAACTGCTGGCGGGCCGTAGTCCATCGCCCTATGGCGAGAACGAATTCTTCCGCAAGGCCGTGCGCCGTCACGAGCTGTTGTGGGTCCTGAAGCAGGACTGAGAGCCGATTGAAGGCAGGCCGTTATGCGCCTGTCGCCCTTTTTACCGGGCTGCATGCCCGTAGCCAGATCGCTGCATGGAGAGTTATGAAGCCTCGTTTCAAGGTTTTGCAGTTACAGCCGGACTACAACGTCAAGACCCATGACTTCGCGGACTTGGGTGAGCAAATCGTCAAATCCCTGCCGGCTGAGCGCTTCGAGGTGACCTCCGGATTTCTCAGTGGGCGCCCGCTGCCCGGCCAGCCCCTGAGCGTGGCCGAGCACTCCCATTATTTCGAGCTGCCGGAGAAGTCCCTCAAGGGCATTCGCTTTGGCGCCATGTGGCAGATCTACAAGTACTGCCGCGAGCAGAAGTTCGACGTGGTCATCTGTAACCGCTTCAAGTCGGTGAACATGATGCTGTCGCTCAACCGCTGGTTGAAGATCCCGCTGTGCATCGGCATCTCCCACGGCTTTGGCGAGTACGCCCGTGGTTACCGTCGGCGTCAGACCCAGCGCTGGGTCAGCCCGGCGTGGCGTTTTGTCGGGGTGTCCGAAGCGGTCAAGGACTACCTGGTAGACCTCAATTGCGGGTTCACCCCTGAGAACACCACCTACGTCACCAACGCGATCGACATTCCCCAGGCAGAGGCTTTGCAGCTGTCCCGTGAAGACGCACGCAAGGCCCTGGGCCTGCCGATGGATGCACGGATGATCGGCGCCCTGGGCCGCCTCGTGCCGATCAAAGGGCATACCCATCTGCTGCAGGCCTTCGCCACGCTCAAGGACAAATACCCTGAGGCGCAGGTGGGGATTATTGGTTCTGGCCGTGCCGAAGCGGACCTGCGTGCCGACATCGAGCGCCTCGGCCTGACCGGCCGTGCGCACTTGCTGGGCTTTCGCGAAGACGGCATGAAGTACGTGCGCGGCTTCGATATCTGGACCATGCCGTCGCTGTTCGAAGGCCTGGGCTTGGCCTTGCTGGAAGGCATGAGCGGCCACCTTCCGGTGATCGCCTCCAACGGCCCGGCGATGCTGCCACTGGTGCAGGGTGCGGGCGGCTTGTCCCATGATCCAGGCAATGTCGAACAATTGGCTGCGGCCCTGGACACTTACCTGGCCTTGAGCGATGAACAATTGCGCGCCAAGGGGGAGGAGGTGTTCCGCTATCTGGAGGCCAACCACACCCTCGACGAGTTCAAGCACAAGTACCTGACCCTGATTGAAACCGGTTTGCGTGAAGTAGGTAGAGCATGAATCAGCAACAACCCCTGGTCTCGGTGATCATCGCTTCCTACAACCATGGTCAGTACATCGAGCAAAGCATTCTTAGCGTGCTGGGGCAGACCTACCCCAATATCGAGCTGTTGGTAGTCGACGACGGCTCCAAGGATGACAGCGTCGAACGCATCCAGCGCTTGCAGGCCGAGCACGGCTTTGATTTCCAGGTGCAGCAGAACCAAGGGCTCAGCGCGACCTTGAACGGTGCGGTCGCTCGCGCCAAGGGTAGCCTGATCGCACCGTTCGGCTCGGATGACATCATGTTGCCGGACCGTATTGCCACCCAGGTGGCGTATATGGACGGCAAGCCGAAGGTGGGCATGTGTGCTGGCAATATCGAGCTGATCGACGGGGATGGCAACCTGCACCCGGAGAAGAAACAGCGTCGCGACGTGCCGTTTCGACGTCTGGACTTCGATGACCTGTTCTTGGACCGCAAGCCGTTTCCACCGGCGCCGACCATGCTGATTCGTCGCGAAGTGCTGGAGGAGGTCGGTGGTTTCGACCCGCAGATTCCCCTGGAAGACTTGCTGATCCAACTGAAGATCACGGCGGCGGGCTACACCATCGACGCCCTTGACGTGGTGATGGCCAAGTATCGCCAGCACGCCAGCAACACGTACAAGAACCACCGCTACATGACCCAGAACATCCTCAAGACCTACGCCAAGTTCAGCGAGCACCCGGCCTATGACGCGGTTCGCTACAACTTCCTGAACTCGATGTTTCTCAAGACCGCCGACCGCGACCGCCCGTTGGCGCGGGAGGTGCTCAAGCAGATCCCTTTGAAGTTCTGGGGGCGCAAGACCTTGCGCGGGCTAGTGCGGTTGTATCTGGCGCCGCTCAAGAACTGAACCGACGCCGCCCCCTGTAGGAGCGAGCAAGCTCGCTCCTACAGGTGTTTACAGGCTCTGGACCTGCTCGCGGATTTTCGCAGTGGCCGCTGGGCTCGCCTCCGAGGCGTAACCTTTGACCAATTGTTCGAAGTGCGTTTCGAACAGCCAGTTGCGATCCTGAGGATAACGTTGCATGTGGCGCAGGTTGCGTTGGCGCAAGGCGTAACGCAGTGAAGACGGGTAGATGCGCAGGTCAGCCACGTCGATCAGGGCGAACTCACCGTCGTCCATCAACAACACGTTACCCAAGTGCAGCGAACGGAAGTACACGCCGCGCTCGTGCAGTTGCGCCATGAACCGTCCAAAGCGCTCAACCAGTGATTCACGCAGGCTGCTGTCCAGGCTTTGCAGCGCTTGGCGCAACGTCAGGCCGGGCAACGGCGTGTAGCGCACCGCGCTGCTGGCGTCGCTCAGGCGGTAGAGCCCGAGGATGTGCGGGGTAGGAATGCCCAGGGTGCGCAGTTGCTCGCTGTTGCTGGCAAAGCGCTCGGAGTACGGGTTGAAGCTGCCGGAGGTGTACCAGCGGCGTGGGCGGAACAGCTTGAGGAAACTGCCGTCCTCCAGGCGCAGGACTTTGGGACCCAGGCCATCGGCCTCAATCACGTGGGCGTTGCTGCAAAGTTGTTCAAACGCTGCGGGCTTGAGGTTCTGCACCGGCATGCGCAGCAGGCTGCGATGGCGCTGGGCGATGCTCAGGCCGGTGATAATTGCCAACGGAATCCACAGCAGGAACCAGTGCTCCTTAGGGCGCGACAGAATGCCGCCGCCTTCGGTCAGGCCCGCACCGATGCCGTAGGCCAGCAGTGACGAAGCCAGGATGAACAGCGGCTGGGCGCGTTGCTGCAGACTTTTGTATAGAGCCCAACCGAGCATGAAGGCCCAGGGGATAAAGCCGATGATGCCGACGTAATAAAGCACCCCGAGGGCGAAGCTGTGGGGTTCGCGCAGTTGGTAGCCATCGGATACGGTCAGGTATAGCTCGGAATCGTAGCTATGCCCAATCCAGGGGTGTTCGGCGATGAGCTGTAATGTCATGGTCCACAGTTCGAGTCGGAACGAGCTGCCGCGTCCAGTGATCATTTCGGGGAAAAACAACAAGAGCCCGGCTGCACCCAGCACCATACCGGCGAAAAGCATCGCTGCGCGGCGGTTACGGCTGACAAAGCTCAACCATAGGATGGCCAGCGTCAACGCTACTAATGCAGTACGTGAACCGGTTGCCAAAACCGCGGCGGTCATGACCGCCAGGGCCGGAACGCTGAACCACAGCACCTTGAGACGCTGGGTAGTCATGCAGACATACAGCCAGTACACCGTGAAAAAGCCAAACAGATGCGAGCTGAGCAGTGGGTTGTCGAGGGCGCCCAGGCCGCCGATCATGCGCATGCCGGGCGAATAACCCTTGGCGAACGCCACCAGGTTACCCAGGCTGACCACCAGCGCAATCACCGCAGCGCTGAAGAAGATCGGCTTGAACAATTCGTTGCGGTAATGCAGCAGCAGACCGCAGCCGCCAAACAGCATGAAGGTATTCAATGGTCGCTTGAACAGGTCAGTATCGGAACTGGGCGCCGGGCTCCAGAGCAGACTGGTCAACGCCCAGGCGGAGAACGCCAGGAACGCGATTGCCAGGGGCTCGCGCAGCAGGTCCTTGAATTCCCGAGGGCGCATGCACAACAGAAACAAGGTCGGTACGCTGAACAGGATGTAGACAATGCGGTGCAGTACATTGCGATTGCCGACAAAGAACAGTGCACTCAGGAGCAGCAGCAAGCCAACAGGCAAAATCCATAGGACCAGGAAGTCGAAAACGCGATTTGAGCCATAGGTAAGGCGCTTGGAGTGCATACAGTAAAGCCATTCCAGAAATAGAAAGCCGACCATCTTAAGCTAGTGGCTAAGTAATGTCGCCGGTAGGATCCAACCGGGCCGCGGCTTACGCCGGGTGCAAGTACAACAGAGAAGCTGTGCTAAAGTCAGCCTCCTTTTTCAAAACGCCGCGTGATATGACCGACTCCAGTCCGAGCGCAAGCCCTTCGAGCTTGAAAATATACTTCCGCCTGCTCAGTTACGTTAAGCCCTATATGGGCTTGTTCGCGTTGAGTATCCTTGGATTTCTGATTTTCGCGTCGACCCAACCGATGCTGGGTTACATCCTCAAGTACTTTGTCGACGGTCTCTCCAATCCGGAAGCTGTGCTATTCCCGACCGTGCCCTTTTTGCGCGACCTGCAATTGCTGCAGGCAGTGCCGCTGCTGATCATCCTGATCGCGGCCTGGCAGGGCCTTGGCTCGTTCCTGGGCAACTACCTGTTGGCCAAGGTCTCCCTGGGTCTGGTCCACGACTTGCGGGTGCAACTGTTCAACAACCTGCTGACGCTGCCCAACCGCTACTTCGATAATCACAACTCCGGGCATCTGATTTCCCGCATCACCTTCAACGTGACCATGGTCACGGGGGCCGCGACCGATGCTATCAAGGTGGTGATCCGCGAAGGCATGACGGTGATCTTCCTGTTCGCCTCCTTGCTGTACATGAACTGGCGCCTCACGTTGGTAATGATCGCGATCCTGCCGTTGATTGCCGTGATGGTCAGTACCGCCAGCAAGAAATTCCGTAAGCAGAGCAAGAAGATCCAGGTGGCCATGGGCGACGTGACCCATGTGGCCTCGGAGACCATCCAGGGCTACCGCGTGGTGCGCAGCTTCGGCGGTGAAATCTACGAACAGAAGCGCTTTTTCAAGGCCAGCCAGAGCAACACCAACAAGCAACTGCGCATGACCCGCACCGGGGCGATCTACACCCCGGCGCTGCAATTGGTGATCTACTCCGCCATGGCCGTGCTGATGTTCCTGGTGCTGTACCTGCGTGGCGACGCCTCGGCGGGTGACATGGTGGCCTACATCACTCTGGCGGGCTTGTTGCCCAAGCCGATCCGCCAGCTCTCGGAGGTCAGCTCGACTATTCAGAAAGGTGTGGCGGGCGCCGAAAGTATCTTCGAACAGCTGGACGAAGACGTGGAGGTCGACCACGGCACTCTCGAACGCGACAAGGTCAGCGGTCGCCTGGAAGTTCGTCACCTGAACTTCACCTACCCTGGCACCGATCGCCATGTGCTCAAGGACATCAGCTTCACCGCCGAGCCTGGGCAGATGATTGCGCTGGTGGGGCGCTCGGGCAGTGGCAAGTCGACCCTGGCCAGCCTGATCCCGCGCTTTTACCATCATGAAAGCGGTGAAATCCTGCTCGATGGCATCGAGATTGAAGACTACAAGTTGCTCAACCTGCGCAAACACATTGCCCAGGTCACCCAGCATGTGACCCTGTTCAGCGACACTGTGACCAACAACATCGCCTACGGCGACCTGGCCGGTGCACCTCGTGCCGATGTGGAAGCGGCGGCAGCGGATGCCAATGCGAAGGACTTCATCGATCAGTTGCCCAAGGGCTTCGATACCCAGGTGGGTGAGAACGGTGTGCTGTTGTCCGGCGGCCAGCGCCAGCGCTTGGCGATTGCCCGTGCATTGCTCAAGAACGCGCCGTTGCTGATCCTCGACGAGGCCACCTCGGCCCTCGATACCGAGTCCGAGCGGCATATCCAGGCGGCACTCGATAAGGTCATGCAAGGCCGCACGACCCTGGTGATCGCGCACCGTTTGTCCACCATCGAGAAGGCTGACCTGATCCTGGTGATGGACGACGGGCGGATTGTCGAGCGTGGTACCCATGGCGAGTTGTTGGCGCAGAACGGTTACTACGCCCGCCTGCATGCCATGGGTCTGGATGCACCGGTGCAGGCTGATATCACCTGATCCAACCGGCATCACGGTGTAAAGGAAATGTAGGAGCGAGCTCGCTCGCGAAAAACCTCAACGATAAACCGCGCTTCCTGAATAAACGCGGCGTCTGTGAGTTTTTCGCGAGCAAGCTCGCTCCTACAGAGAGCAAATCCCCTCCCACATTTGCCCTGCGGTGGTCGCAAGCCATCGCAAACCCTGTGCTAATATCGCGCCCCTGTTCATTTTGTATGTGGGTTGCTCCATGAAGTTGTCCATGCCGCGATTCAATCAAGCCGCTGTCTTGGTGGTCGGCGATGTCATGCTCGACCGTTACTGGCATGGTGGTACCTCACGGATTTCCCCTGAGGCTCCGGTACCGGTCGTCAAGGTCGAGCAAATCGAAGACCGCCCAGGTGGCGCTGCCAACGTCGCGCTCAATATTGCCGCCCTCGGCGCCCCGGCCTCCCTGGTGGGGGTGACCGGCGACGACGAAGCGGCCGAAAGTCTGGCCAACAGCCTGCAGGGTGCCGGCGTGCATGCGTTGTTCCAGCGCATCGCTCATCAGCCGACGATCGTCAAGCTGCGGGTCATGAGCCGTCACCAGCAGTTGCTGCGTATCGATTTCGAAGAACCCTTCGCCACCGACGCCCTGGCCCTCGGCGACCAGGTCGACGCGCTGCTCGACGGTATCAAGGTGCTGGTGTTGTCCGACTACGGCAAAGGCGCCTTGCAGAATCACCAGGTGTTGATCCAGGCCGCCAAGGCTCGCAACATTCCGGTGTTGGCCGATCCCAAGGGCAAGGACTTCTCGGTTTACCGAGGCGCCAGCCTGCTCACGCCCAACCTCAGTGAGTTCGAAACCATCGTCGGCGGTTGCGCTGATGAGCACGAACTGGTGAGCAAGGGCGCGGCGCTGATGGCCGATCTCGACTTGGGCGCCTTGCTGGTGACCCGTGGCGAGCACGGTATGACCCTGTTGCGTCCGGGTCACCCGGCGATGCACCTGCCGGCGCGTGCCCGTGAAGTGTTTGACGTTACGGGCGCCGGTGACACGGTAATCTCTACTCTGGCTGCGTCTATCGCGGCTGGCGAGGAACTGCCCCACGCCGTGGCCTTGGCTAACCTGGCCGCGGGCATTGTGGTGGGCAAGCTGGGTACTGCAGCCATCAGCGCACCTGAGTTGCGCCGTGCGATCCAGCGTTCCGAAGGCTCGGAGCGCGGTGTGCTGGGCCTGGAGCAGTTGCTGCTGGCAATTGACGATGCTCGAGCTCACAACGAAAGCATTGTGTTCACCAACGGCTGCTTTGACATCCTGCACGCCGGGCATGTGACGTACCTGGAGCAGGCAAGCGCCCAAGGCGATCGCTTGATCGTTGCGGTCAACGATGACGCTTCGGTCAGCCGCTTGAAAGGTCCTGGCCGCCCGATCAACAGTGTTGACCGGCGCATGGCGGTACTCGCGGGCCTGGGCGCGGTGGACTGGGTGATCAGCTTCTCCGAAGGCACCCCGGAAAACCTGTTGGCCCAGGTCAAGCCCGACGTGCTGGTCAAGGGTGGTGACTACACTGTCGATCAGGTAGTCGGTGCGGACATCGTCAGCGCCTACGGCGGCACGGTCAAAGTGCTGGGGTTGGTTGAAAACAGCTCCACCACTGCGATTGTCGAGAAGATCCGCAACAACGAGTGATACCCCGTGGGGCGAGCCTGCTCGCCCCTAGCTTTTCTTCGGCACGATCTTGCGCAGCATCTGCCGTGCCTTGCCGGTCAAGCGCTTGAGCTTCGAGTCTTTTTCCGGTTCTGCCAGGCCCTGCTGCCTGAGCCAATCCTTCCAGCGAATCCGCTCATCGCGCACCAGCCAGCCTTCTTGCTGGGCAAAACTTTCCGCCAGATAGAGGCCGCGCGTGCTGGCCGGGTACAGTTGGTCTTTCTTGACCGTGTACAACTCTGCCAGTGGCTCGCCATCTTTGAGCGGCATCAAGTACAGGTCCGGGCGCTGACGGTCCAGGCGCGCCACCAGTTGGTCACCCTCCAAACGCTCATCCACATGAAACAAGCTGAGGGACTTGGCTTCCTTCGGCACTTCCAGGCGCAGGTCATAAATCAATTGCAGCGAGGCGGTCGGCAGGTGCACATAGGCCCGTGGGCGCTCGATCAGTTGCATGGTGGCGCAGCGTACCGGGCGTGCGGCGCCGGACAAGGGGCTGAGCCGAAACGGTAGGGCCTCGCGGTAATGCAGGGCGGCGGAGTAGGGCGCCGGCAGCCAGGTGTCGTTGAAGCGCCCGCCGAGCCAGCCTTCGGGGGTTTCGAGCAGGCACTCTTCGGCAATTTCCTGGATGGCGGTGTGCAGCGGCAGGTTCAGTTCATGGGCCGGGACGTAGCCGGAGATCAGCTTGAGCACCACATCGCCACGGTCCTGGCGGCGTTGGCGCACCAGCACCCAGTAGTCCTTGTTTTGCCAGTGCAGGGTCAGGCGTACCGAGACGCCGAGGTTCGCCAGTTCCAGGGCGAAGCGTTCGGCATCTGGTACCTCGACCGGCTTGCGCCGTTGCAGGGTCTGGGCGAAGTTGAGCGGCATGCCGACGCTCTGGTAGCTCAGGCCTTCGGGGGTGGCTTCGACGTGCAGCGGCAGTGTCTTGAAGTTGCTGGGGTTCTTTCTTATGAGCGTACGCGGCATGTCGGCTCCTTCTTGCGACGGGGTCGGCCGCGTGGGCGGCATCAGAGTTGACGAATGACCCGGGCAGCAGTTGCTACGTTATGGGCCAGGTGCAGCGGATTAATGGTCCCGACAATAGCACTGGCGACGCCCGTTTGCGCGAACAACAAGGTGAAACTGGCCTGAATTGGATCCATTCCCGGTTCCAGGCATACGTGGCCGCTGGCCAGCGCCTTTTTCACCAGGATGCCCTTGCCGTGGGCGGCCGCATAGTCGATCACGGCCTTCTCAGCCTGTTCGTTGAGGTTGTAGGTGACCATCGCACAGTCGCCCTGCTCCAGCGCTTTCACCCCGCCTTCGACGGTTTTGCCGGAGAAGCCGAAACCGCGGATCTTGCCGTCTTTCTTCAGCTGCGCCAGGGTCTGGTAAACCTCGCAATCATTGAGGATATGCAAGTCGTTGCCGTCGGAGTGCACCAGCACCAGGTCGATAAAATCCGTTTCAAGTCGTTTCAGGCTGCGTTCAATCGACATTCGCGTATGGGCCGCGCTGAAATCGTGGTGGGACACGCCATTGGCAAACTCTTCGCCAACCTTGCTGACGATTACCCAGTCCTTGCGCTGGTCACGCAGCAGCGGCCCCAGGCGCTCTTCGCTCATGCCGTAGGCCGGCGCGGTGTCGATCAGGTTGATGCCCAGCTCGCGGGCCTGGCGCAACAACATGCGGGCGTCGTCGTCGCCAGGGATCTGAAAGCCGTTGGGATATTTCACCCCTTGGTCGCGGCCCAACTTGACGGTGCCCAGGCCCAGGGGCGACACCAGCAGGCCGGTGCTGCCCAGGGGGCGATGCAGGTCGTGCAGGGTTGGCAGGCTCATGGCAACAGTTGCTCCCAGGCGGGTTGGCCGATTGCCGGGGTTGGCAGTTCGGGCAGAGGGGCGCTGGCGCTGGGGCGTATGCCGTCGCGCTCCAGGGCGTGGAGTACGCGGTCGGCGAAGTCCGGCGCCAGGGCCAGTTTGGTGGGCCAGCCCACCAGCAGACGGCCGTCTTCGGCAAGGAACGCGTTATCGGGACGGCTCAGCCCCGATTGCAGCGGCTCGGCGCGATCCACCCGCAGGGTGGCCCACTGAGTCTGGCTCATGTCGATCCAGGGCAGCAGTTGCGCCAGCTCTTTTTGCGCGGTGGCGATCTGTTCTTGCGGCGTACGCGCCACACCGTCAGCCTCGGCGATATCGCCGCCCATGTACCACACCCAGTTGCCGTCGGCGGCCGGGTGGGTGGTTACGGTGATCCGCGGCTTGGTGCCGCCGCCCAGGCAGTGGGCGTACAGCGGCTTGAGGCCGGGGCCTTTGGCGATGATCATGTGCAGCGGGCGTTTTTGCATGGCCGGCTGGCTATGGCCCAGGGCGGCGAGCAAGTCTGCCGTGCCGCCGCCAGCGCTCAGGACTATGCGTTGGGCGCGGATTTCACGGCCATCGACCTTCAAGCCCACCAGGGTGCCACCCTCCAGCAACGGTTCGATGTGCTGACCAGCAAGCAGACCGTCACCGGCCAATTGCGCCAGGCGGTTGATCAGGCTGGGCACGTCCACCACCAGCTCGGCCAGGCGATAGACCTTGCCTTTGAAGCGACGGTCCTGCAGCGCCAAGGGCAGTTCGTCGCCCTTGACCTGATCGACGCGGCCACGCACGGCCTTGCTGGCAAAAAAGCTGGTGAGGTTGCCGGCAATCGTGCCGGGCGACCACAAGTAATGCGCCTGGGACAGCACGCGCACACCGGACAGGTCCAGCTCGCCGCTGCCGGCCAGGGCTTCACGCCAGCGGCGCGGCATATCGGCAATGGCTTCGGAGGCGCCGGTGAGCGCGCCATGCAAGGCGTATTTCGCACCGCCGTGAATGATCCCCTGGGACTTCAGGCTTTGCCCGCCGCCCAGGGTGGCGCTTTCCACCAGTACCGTGGAAAACCCCTGGCCGCGCAGGCGCGCATTGAGCCAGAGGCCGGCAACCCCGGCGCCGACAATCAGAACGTCGGTGGAAATAACGGATGGCATCGGCGACCTCAGTGTTCAAGACAAGAGGCGCAGTATACAGGCTGTTGAGTGGCGGTCAGTGCCCGGCGGTTTTCGAGAACAGCTGAATCACCACCACGCCCAGCACAATCAGGCCCATCCCCAGCATCGCCGGTACATCCAGCTTCTGCCCATAGATGAACAACGCCGCGATGCTGACCATCACGATGCCCATCCCGGCCCATACCGCGTATGCCACGCCGACCGGCACGGTGCGTACCACTAGGGTCAGCATCCAGAACGCCACGCCGTAACCGACGATCACCAGCAGCAACGGGATAGGGGTGCTCCAGCCTTTGATGGCTTTCATGGAAACGGTGGCGATCACTTCCGAGCAGATGGCGATGGCCAAGTAGTAGTAGGCGGCATTCATGGGGCAATCCTCGACGTGATGCGCATTTGATAAGGTCGGCATTCTAGAGGTTCGCCAGATGGGGTAAAGTCATTACCTATCTGGAATTGAGATGGGTTGAGCCATGAGCGTGCAATGGGATCTGGAGCAGATGCGGCTGTTTGTCAGCGTCGCCGAGCAGCGTTCGTTTTCTGCCGTGGCCCGTGGGCAGCGCAAGGCGCAATCGGCGGTCAGCAGTGGCATTGCCCTGCTGGAGGCGGACTTGGGCGTTGTCCTGTTCGAACGTAGCAGCGGCCGGCAACCGCGCCTGACCGAGGCCGGCAGTGTGTTGCTGGAGGAAGCGCGTGAGGTGCTGCGCCAGTGTGAGCGCCTCACGGGCCGGGCGTTGTCGTTGACCCGCGGCGAGGAAGCCTGCCTGCGCCTGGCTCAGGATGAGGCGATGTTGTTCCAGCCTGTGCTCGACAGCCTGGAGGCGCTGGCGGTGCACTACCCGCTTTTAGAGGTGCAGTTGTCCAGCGCGGCTCAGGGCGATGTGGCGCGCAAGCTGGTGGAGCGCAAGGCGGACCTGGGGCTGTTGTTCTATCACGATCAGATTCCCGAAGCCCTGGAGCGAAGGGTGGTGGGCAGTGTGGAAATGGTCACGGTGTGCGGAGTCAATCACCCGTTGGCCAAGGAGCAGTACGTGACGTGCCAACACCTGGCCCAGTTTCGGCAGTTGCTGATGTCGACCCAGACCAGCGTCTACCCCGGCAGCGAGGCGGCCAGCCCCTTGGTATGGCGTGCTGACAGCTTCTATGTATTGGCCGAATGGCTGATGAGTGGCCTGGGCTGGGCCTGGCTGCCTCGGCATATCGTGCAATACCCGACCTACCAGCAACAGATGGTCGAATTGGCCAGCGAATGGACCCCGCCCGCCCTGGTGGTGGAACTGGTGTGGCGCCGCGACGAGCACCTGGGGCCCGCCGCTCGCTTCTTGGCCAAACGTTTTGCCGAGTGCTTGCAGGCGATCGACTGAAAAAGCCGATAAACTCCGCCGCCATGAATAGAACTCTCTACAGCTGTCTGTTTTACCTGGCGCTGCCGTTGGTGGCTTTACGCTTGTGGTTGCGTGCGCGCAAAGCGCCGGCCTATGCCAAGCGGGTGGGCGAGCGGTTTTCCTATGGCTTGCCGGTGATGCGGCCCGGCGGGATCTGGGTGCACGCGGTGTCGGTCGGCGAAAGCATTGCCGCCGCCCCGATGATTCGCGGCTTATTGGAGCGTTATCCACAGCTGCCGATGACTGTCACCTGCATGACACCCACAGGTTCCGAGCGTATCCAGGCGCTATTTGCCAACGAACCGCGCATCCAGCACTGCTATTTGCCGTACGACTTGCCCTGCGCCGCCAAGCGTTTTCTCGACCGCGTGCAGCCTACGCTGGCGGTGATCATGGAAACCGAGCTGTGGCCCAACCATATCCATGCCTGCGCCCAGCGCGGTATCCCGGTGGCGCTGGCCAATGCGCGGCTGTCGGCGCGTTCGGCCAAGGGGTATGCGCGATTTGCCAAGCTGACGGCGCCGATGCTGGCAGAAATGAGCTTGTTCGCGGTACAGACCGAGACAGAGGCCGAACGTTTTCGCGGCCTGGGCGCACGGCCTGAAACCGTGGAAGTGACCGGCTCGATCAAGTTCGACCTGAGCATCGACTCTCAGTTGACGGCCCGCGCCGCCGCCCTGCGTGAACAATGGGGCGCCAGCGAGCGTCCGGTCTGGATCGCCGCCAGTACCCACGAAGGTGAAGACGACGTGGTGCTGGCAGCTCATCGCCAGTTGCTGGCGAACTATCCCAATGCACTGCTGATTCTGGTGCCTCGTCATCAGGAGCGCTTTGGCCCGACGTTTGAGCGCTGCGTGCAGCAAGGGTTTGCCACCGTGCGTCGCTCCAGCGGTGAGCCGGTCACCGAGCAAACCGCGGTGCTGCTTGGCGACACCATGGGCGAATTGCTGTTTCTTTACGCCCTGGCCGACAGCGCATTTGTCGGCGGCAGCCTGGTACCGACCGGCGGGCACAACCCGCTGGAACCGGCGGCGCTGGGTAAACCGGTGATCATGGGCCCGCATGTCTTCAACTTCCTCGACATCACCGCGATGATGCGCGACGCCGGGGCTTTGCGAGAGGTGGACGATGCCGATGGGCTGGCCGAAGCGGTGCGACAGTTGTTTGAGTTGCCCCAGGACGCACGCAAGATGGCGCAGGCTGGGCTCAAGGTGATGCAGGCCAACCAGGGCGCGTTAAAGCGTTTACTGGATGGCTTGGACAAACTGATCAAACACTGACCACACCAACCCAATGTGGGAGCTGGCTTGCCTGCGATAGCATCACCTCGGTGTACCAGATATACCGAGGTGTCTGCATCGCAGGCAAGC
>NZ_JBXAJM010000007.1:26305-241215 GCF_058797315.1 Pseudomonas sp. GW823-FHT02F05 | reverse complement strand
TGCCGAGTGGTGGGGCGAAGGCCTTTTGGTTACTTTTGGGCCTTTCCAAAAGTGACCCGCTGTAAGAGCGGAACCATAAGTGGCCGTTACCGCAGGAACGGATATGTACGCAGACAAACCGTTATCGCAGGCAAGCCAGCGCCCACATCTGGATCGGTGCACACCCCTCAAGACACCACCTCCCCAACCCCAACAACTTCCAACCACCACCTGGCCAACCCCAAAACATTCGGCGCCTTGAGCAACGTAAAGTGATTCCCCCCGCCATACCAAACCTCCAACCCACCTCCCTGCCCTCGCCAGCCTTCGATCATCAACCCCTGCTCACGCTGGTTCCCCGCCGAATCCAACGCCGGGTCCTGCGCCAACACCAGGCGCACCACCCCGTCATACCGCCCTTGCGGCTGATACACCGTGCGCAACGCCGCCGCGTAAGTGCGCGCCGGCCCATCCATCGCCTCCAGCGCCGCACGCGCCGGCAACAACCCCACACTCACCATCCCCCCATGCAACGCTTGTCGCTGCGCCACCTCATCGCGCCCGGCAAAGTCCACAGGATCAATCCCCAGCGACTTCCCAGCCGCCAACTGCATCGCCTCGATCAACCGCAACAACGCCGCCGTCGAGGTATATGCCTTGCCCGCACGCCCCGGCGACTCGCTGTCGATCACCGTCAACGACCCCACCTCACGCCCCATTGCCTGCAAGCGCAGCGCCATTTCCAGCGCCACCCAGCCGCCGAACGAATGCCCGACCAGATGCACCGGCCCTTCGGGGCATTCCTGTTCCAGCGCCGCCAGGTAACACTGGGCCGCCGCTTCCACCTGGCTATGGGGCACCGCCTCGCCATCCAGCCCCCGCGGCTGCAAGCCATACAGCGGCCAGTCGCGCCCCAGCGCTTCGCTCAAACCCACAAAGCCGGTGACGCTGTCTCCCGCGCCTGGCACGCAGAACACCGGCGCATAACCGGCGCGCCCGCTCTGGATACGCAGCAAGGGTGAGTGCGCCGCGCAACTCACCGGAGTACTCGCCGCCAGCGCTCGGCTCATGGCCTGGCCAAGGCTCTGAATATGCGGCGCCTGCATCATGCTCTGGTGATCCCCCAGGACCTGCACCTGGCGCAGTTGCCCAGGCACCAGGGCGGTGTCCCAACCCAGCGAGGCACTGCGCCGCGACAGTTCGGTAGGCCGCTGCTCGGCGCTGAACAAGTGAACCGGGATCGGCAGCGGGAACAGGCTGTAGTGGGCCAGGGCATGCCCATGGCCGACTTCCCGTTGCAAAAAGCTCAGCAGGTCGGCGTCCGTCGCCGCTGCCATTTGCGCGTATAGCAAACCTTGATTGCGACAGCGTTGCAGCAGAGCTGCAAAGTCCAGCTGTCCAAGGCCTGCCTCCAGTTGTTCCAGGTTCGCCAGCTCATCCACACCTCCCTGTGCCTTCCAATAGGCCGTGCACTGCAACAACAAATGCCGCTTGAGGGCATCCGGCCCGCTCCAGCGTGACTTGCCCTGGTCGGTCATGCGCGGCACGTAGCTGTCGATCAAGCCCAGAAACGCCACGGCCTCATCCTGCCCCAGCAACTGCATGGCAACTTCATAGGCCAGCACACCCCCAAAGGACCACCCCGCCAACCGGTAAGGACCGTGGGGCTGGATCTGGCGAATCAGCCCGACCATGCGCGCGGCCAGGCCTTCCATGCTGTCCAGATGCGCCTCGCCGAGCGCCAGGCCCGGCAGGCCATAAATCGGGTAATCGCCAGGCAGGTGCTGGCCCAGCGCCGGGAAGTACACGTCCATGCCACTGAACTCATGCACCAGGAATAACGGTGCCTGCGCCCCGCGGCTACGCACTGTAATCACCGCCGTCTCAGGTAGCACGTCGTCACCGCGCAGGCGCAGCAGCGCCGCGACCGAGGCCACGCTGGCATGCTCGAACAGCTCGGCCAGCGACACCGACAACCCGGCCTCGTCCAGCCGATTGACCAGGCGAATCGCCAACAAGGAATGCCCGCCCAGTTCGAAGAAACTGTCATGGCGCCCCACCTGCTCAAGCTTCAATACCTCGGCCCACAGCTGGGCCAAGGTCTGCTCCAGCGCATCGACCGGTGCTTCAAATGTGCCGCTGGCCGAAGCGTCCCACTTCGGTACGGGCAAGGCTTTGCGATCGACCTTGCCATTGGCCGTCAACGGCAGTTGCTCAAGGATCACAAAGGCCGACGGCACCATGTAGGCCGGCAAGTGCGCCTGCAGATAAGCACGCACCGGCTCGATGCCGACCGGCTCGCCCGCCCAGGTGAAATAGGCCACCAGGCGTTTGTCCCCCGGCACGTCTTCGCGGGCCAGCACCACCCCCTCGCGGATTCCGGAGAATGTCGCCAAGCGTGCTTCGATCTCACCCAGCTCAATGCGAAAGCCACGGATCTTCACTTGGTCGTCATTGCGCCCGATGCACTCCAGCAGTCCGTCTGCGGTCCAGCGTCCGAGGTCGCCGGTGCGGTACAGCAAGGCGCCTGGATTGAACGGGTTCTGCACGAATTTTTCCGCCGTCAACTCAGGGCGGTTCAGGTAGCCCTGGGCGACACCGTCGCCGCCGATGCAGATTTCGCCGGTCCCCCCCAGGGGCAGCAGGTGCAACTGCGCATCCAGCACGTAGACCTGCGTGTTGGAAATGGGTCGCCCTACCGGCACGCTGTCGGCTTCAGCGGCAATGGCGCGCACTTCAAAAGTGGTGGCGTAGGTGGTGGTTTCGGTCGGCCCGTAGCAATGCACCAGGCGCAGCCCCGGAGCCAGCCCCAGCAGGTTGCGGAACGCCGCCGGGTCGGCACGCTCGCCGCCGCACAGCAAAATACGCAAGCCGGCCAGGGCCTGGGGAATCAGTTGCACATACTGGTTGAACAGCGCCGTGGTAACGAACAGCACCGTCGCGCCCTTGAGTGCCGCGCCGAACGCCAGCGGGTCGAGCAAGGTGGCGTGGTCGATCACCTGCACCTGACCGCCGTTGAGCAACGGCCCCCAGACGTCCATGGTGCTGGCATCGAAGGCGGGGTTCGACGCGAAGGCCACGCGGTCATTGGGATTGAAATCGGCGTAGCCGTTGTTGAGCACCAGGCGCGTGATGCCACGGTGAGGCACCAATACGCCTTTGGGCATGCCGGTGGAGCCGGAGGTGTACATGATGTACGCCACGCTCTGCGAGGATTGCGGCAGGCCCGGGTTGTGGTCGGGGTGCGAGTCAAGGCCCAGGGTGTCCAGGTCCAGACGCTGCGCCGCGCTCTCCACGCTGCAGTCGCTACCGGTCAACAGCCAGGCCGCGCCGCTGTCTTGCAGCATGAAGCTCTGGCGTTCGGCCGGCGCGCTGATGTCCAGCGGCACATAGGCGGCGGCGCATTTGAGAATCGCCAGTTGGCTGACCAGCAACGCCACCGAGCGTGGCAGCAGGATCGCCACGTTATCGCCGGGGCACACACCCAGGCCGAGCAGGTGATGGGCCAGGCGGTTGGCGCGGCGGTTGAGTTCGCCATAGCTTATCCGTTGTTCGCCGTGCAACACCGCCACCGCGTCGGGGCGCGCCTGCGCCTGGGCTTCGAACACCTGCTGCACGCTGTGTTCACGAGGGAACGCACGAGCCGTAGCGTTGAAGCCCTCAAGCAGTTGCTGGCGTTCAGCCAGGGGCAGGATCGGCAAACCACTGAGGGCGATGTCGCTGCGCTCTTCCAGTGCCTGCACCACCTGCACCAAGGCGTTATGCAGGTAGTCGCCCAAGCGTCTGGCCCCCTGCCCCATGGCCGTGAGGCTGAAACCTTCACCCAGGTCATCCACGCTCATCGACACGCCGTAGTGGGTGTGTTCCTCGGTCTTGAGCACCTCGATCCCCTGCCACGCCTCGGCCACGCCCCCGGCCTGGAGCGCACTGTGACGGTAGTTGAACAGCACGCTGAACAACGGCGTGGCCATGGGTACGCCGCTGCAACGCTGGGCCAGCGCCAAAGGCGCGTGTTCATGGCTGAGCAATTGGGTCAGGCGGCCATGGGTGGCACGCAGCGCGGTCAGTACCGAGTGTTCACCCAGGTCGACTCGCAGCGGCAAGGTATTGATAAACACCCCCATGGCGCGCTCGGCACCTTCGCCGCCTTGCAGGCGACCGAGCATCACCGTGCCGAACACCACCTGTTCACGGGCGCAGACCGTGCCCAGCACATGGGCCCAGGCCAGGTGCATGAGGCTGGCGGCGCTGACTCCCGCTTGACGCGCCTGGTTGCGCAGGCGCCGACTCAACCCCAGGTCGAGACTCACCTTCACGCGCTCATCGGCACCCAGGTGCGGTACGTCGGTGGGTTCGTCGACCTCAGCGAGCATCTCGCGGAAAAACGGCTCGTGGTCCTCAGCGCCCAGACGAGTCTGGGCCACGTAGTTGCGGTACGGCCCGGGCGCGGCCAAGGTGTCTTGCGTGCCCAACAGGAAGGCCTGCATTTCGTGTTGCAGGATGTCCAACGCAATGTGGTCCATCACCAGATGGTGGAACAGCAACGTCGCCACCACCCGCTGCGACTCCTCGGCATACACCAGGCGCATCAAAGGTGCCTGGGCGAGGTCCAGGCGTGGCGGCACCGAGCCGTTTTCAACACGTAATGAGGCGGTGCGCCATACCACCTGCACCGGCTCCTCCAGCCCGTCCCAGTGGAAGGATGAACGCAGGATGTCATGGCGCTGGATCACCGCCTGCAAGGCATGGGCAAAGGCGTCCAGGCGCAGGCGGCTGTCGAAGGCAAACTGCGCCTGCAGCACATAGGCATCGTCACCTTGCACGGCGCGATGCTGATACAGGATGCCGGCCTGCAAGGGTGCCAGCGGGTAAATATCCTGCACATTCGCCGCACCGCCGGGGATGCTGGCAACGATGCGCTCGATGGCAGCGGGGTCCAGGGTGATCAGCGCAAGCATGTCCGGCGTAATCCGGGTGCAATCGGCCGCAATGCGATTGGCCGGCACCGTCACTTCACGCCCACCGCCCAAGGCCGCAGCCAGGGCGGACAAGGTCGGTTGGCCGAACAGCACTTTCACATCCGCCGACAAGCCCAGGCGGCGCATGCGCCCGATCAGGCTGACTGCCAGCAATGAGTGGCCACCCAATTCAAAGAAATTGTCATGCCGACCCACGCGCTCCACGCTGAGCAATTCGGCCCACAGTGCGGCCAGGGTGATTTCCGTATCACCCACGGGCGCTTCATAGTCGCGCACGCTCAACGCGTCCAGGCCCGGCGTCGGCAGTGCCTTGCGGTCGAGCTTGCCGTTGGGGCTCAGCGGCAGCGCCTGAAGGTGCATAAAGCTCGTCGGCAGCATGAATTCCGGCAGTTGTTGCAGCAGGTGGGCGCGCAGGCTTTCGACGTCGCTCGGCACGCCGGTGTAATAGGCGATCAGGCGCTGCTCGCGGGCAATCACGGCAGCTTCCTGCACCGCTGGATGCTCGGTCAGGCGCGCCTGGATTTCCCCCAGTTCGATGCGCAAGCCACGAATCTTCACCTGGTCATCATTGCGCCCCAGGTACTCGAGAGTGCCGTCGGGCAAGTAGCGACCCACGTCACCGGTACGGTACATGCGCCCCGGGGTAAACGGGTCGTCGAGGAAGCGTTCGGCGGTCAGCTCAGGACGGTTGAGGTAACCCCGCGCCACCTGCACGCCGGCGATGAACAATTCACCGACCACCCCCAACGGCACCGGCTGCAACTGCTCGTCCAGTACATACAGGCGCGTATTGGCAATCGGCTTGCCGATGGGGGTGTTATCCGGCACCACGGCGCCTGCGCAGTCCCACGCGGTGACATCCACCGCCGCTTCGGTGGGGCCATACAGGTTGTACAAGCCAACCCCCGGCAATTGCTGTTTGAAGCGCCGTACCAGGCTGCCCGGCAGGGCTTCGCCACTGCACATCACCCGCACCAGCCCGGCGGCCTGGCTGACATCGCCATGGGCCAGGAACACGTCGAGCATCGACGGCACAAAATGCAGCGTCGTGACCCCCTCGGCCTCGATCACCTGGCACAGGTAGTCAGGGTCTTTATGCCCACCAGGACGAGCCATGACCAGGCGTGCGCCGGTGAACAGCGGCCAGAAGAACTCCCACACCGACACGTCGAAGCTGAACGGGGTTTTCTGCAAGACCGTATCGCTGGCGGTCAACGCGTATTCGTCTTGCATCCACAGCAGGCGGTTGACCACTCCAGGGTGTTCGTTGATCACACCCTTGGGCTGGCCGGTGGAACCGGAGGTGTAGATCACGTAGGCCGCCACGCTGGCCGCCTGCGGGTTATGGGCGGGCTGATGCTGCCAGGTGGGCGAATCCAGGTTTACCACCGGCACCTCGCCCAGCAACCCAAGGGTGCTGGACTGGCCCAGCACTACCGTCGGCGCGCTGTCGTGGAGCATGTAGGCGATGCGTTCCAACGGGTAGGCCGGGTCCAGCGGCACATAGGCGGCGCCGGCCTTGAGGATCGCGTACAGGCCGATGACCATGTCCAGGCCACGCTCCACGCAGATCGCCACCCGCGCCTGGGGCTGCACACCCAGGGCTTGCAGGTGATGGGCCAACTGGTTGGCGCGCGCGTTCAGTTCGGCATAGCTCAGTTGCTGCGCGCCCGCCTTCAGGGCAATGGCCTGGGGTGTACGCAGTACCTGGGCTTCAAACAGGCCGTGCAGGGTCTGGTCGAGGTTGTACTCAACGGCGGTGGCGTTGAAATCCACCAGCAGTTGCCGACGCTCGCGCGCATCCACCAGCGGCACCTGCGCCAGCACCGCCTGGTCGTTATCGACCATGGCCTGCAACACGCGGGTGAAATAACCGACGTAACGCTGCATCGTCGATTCGTCAAACAGGGCCACGGCATATTCCAGCGCACCGAGGATGCTGCCCTGCACTTCCCCCAGGTTCAACGACAGGTCGAACTTGGCGAAATGGCTGTTCTCGACAATGCTCTCCAGGGCCAGGTCGCCCAGGGCCAGGGTCGGCGCGCTGCTGTCCTGCCAGCTCAGCAGGGTCTGAAACAGCGGGCTGTGGGCCAGGCTGCGCGGCGGCCGGGTGATTTCCACCACCTGCTCGAAGGGCAAGTCCTGATGGGCCTGGGCTTGCAGCGTCAACACCTTGACCCGCGCCAGCAACGCCTCGGTGCTCAGCTCGCCCGAGGTGTCGATACGCAGCGCCAGGGTGTTGACGAACAGGCCAATCAGCCCTTCGACTTCGGTGCGCATGCGGTTGGCCACCGGCGTGCCGATCACCAACTCGGGCTGCCCGGACAAGCGCGCCAACAGTGAAGCCCAGGCGCTCATCAAGGTCATGTACAAGGTGGTGCCATGGCGTTGGCTCAAGGCCTTGAGCCCGGCGGTGAGGCGTTCATCCAGGCGCACTTCGACGCTGCTGCCAGCGTAGTCCTGCTGCGCCGGGCGCGGGCGGTCGGTGGGCAAGGTCAGCAACGCCGGCGCACCGGCCAACGCCTGTTGCCAGTAGCTGCTTTGGCGCTGCAGCACCTCGCCGCTCAGCCACAGGCGTTGCCACACGGCAAAGTCGGCGTACTGGATCGGCAAGGGAGGCAGCGGGTCGGCGTGGCCGTGGCTGAAAGCCTGGTACAGCGCCATCAGCTCGCGGGTCAGCACGCCCATGGACCAGCCGTCAGAGACGATATGGTGCAGGGTCAGCAACAGCACATGGTGATCATCGGCCATCACCACCAGGCGCCCGCGCAGCAACGGGCCGCGCTCAAGGTCGAACGGTGCCGAAGCTTCGCCGTGAATCAGCGCGTCCAGGGCCTGTTGCGGCTGCGGATGGCGACGCAGGTCCTGCACTTGCAGCGGCAATACCTCTTCGGCCGGCACGACCAGCACCTGGGCCTGGTCACCCTGCTGGGCGAAGCGGCTGCGCAGGGTTTCATGCCGCCCCACAATGCGCGCCAGGGCCCGTTGCAACGCTTGCACATGCAACTGCCCGCGCAACCGCAAGCCGATGGGAATGTTGTAGGCGGTGTTGGCACCTTCCATCAAGGCCAGGAACCACAGGCGTTGCTGGGCGAAGGACAGCGGCACGTCCTCATCACGGTTGGCCGGCAAGATATCCGGCAAGGTGCTGCGACCGGCCTGGGCCAGTACCTCGGCGACCGCCGCCAGTTCGGCGTTGGCAAACAGGTCGCCCAGCGCCAACTCGACGCCCAGCCGCTGGCGCACCTGGGACACCATGCGCATGGCCAGCAGCGAATGCCCACCCAGCTCAAAGAAATGGTCATAGCGCCCCACGCGCTGCACCTGCAACACATCGGCCCAGATCTGCGCCAGCACGGTTTCGATTTCGCCCAGGGGCGCGGCGTACTCGCGGGTAAAGACGGCGGCCATGTCCGGCGCCGGCAGGGCCTTGCGGTCAAGCTTGCCATTGGCCGTCAGTGGCAGTGCGTCGAGTTTCATGAACGCGACGGGCACCATGTAGTCCGGCAGATGCGCCACCAGGTGGGCGCGAATCTGGGCCACCGTCAGCGGGTCCAGTTGTGGGTTTTCGGTGAAGTAGGCCACCAGCCGTTCTTCACGCACCACCGCCACCGCTTCCAGAATCCCGGGCAACTGGTTGAGCTGGGTTTCGATTTCGCCCAGTTCGATGCGCACGCCACGGATTTTCACCTGGTCATCGTTGCGCCCCAGGTAATCGAGTGTGCCGTCCGGCAGCCAGCGCACCAGGTCGCCGGTGCGGTACATGCGTCCTTCGTTGAACGGGTCGCGCACAAAGCGCTCGGCAGTCAGTTCCGGGCGGTTGAGGTAACCGCGTGCCACGCCCTTGCCGCCCACGTACAACTCCCCCGCCACCCCCAGCGGCACCGGACGCTGGTGTGGGTCGAGCACGTAGACCTTGGCATTGGCCATGGGCTTGCCGATATGCAACGGCTGGCCCGCCTCGACCTTGCCGGAAGTGGCCACCACCGTGGCTTCGGTGGGCCCGTAGTTGTTGACCAGCTCAAAGCGCTGCGCCCGCCCGAACTGGCGCAGGCGGTCGCCACCGACCAGCAAGGTGCGCAAGGTCGGGTGCTCGATGTTCTGACTGAAGGCGTATTCCGCCACCGGCGTCGGCAGAAAGCTCACGTCCAGTGGCTGCGCGCACCACCAGGCCAGCAGTGCGTCGATATCTTCGCCGCCCTCATGGGCCGGTGGCAGGTGCAAGGTGGCGCCCACACACAGCGCCGGCCACACTTCCCAGGCCATCGCGTCAAAGCCGAAACCGGCAACACTGGCGGTATGCCGCCCGGCGCGCAGGTCGAAGGCGCTGCAATGCCAGTCCACCAGGTTGGCGACGCTGTGGTGTTCCACCATCACCCCCTTGGGCAAGCCAGTGGAGCCGGAGGTGTAGATCACATAGGCGAGATTCGTCGGGCCGACGGCGATTGTGGGATTGCTCGCCGAATGGTGCTGCCAGGTGAAGCGGTCCAGGTTGATCACCGGCACTTCCAGCACCGGCAGGCGCGTCAGCAACGCATGCTGGGTGAGTACCGCCACCGGCGCGCTGTCGCTGAGCAAATAGTGGAGGCGCTCGGCCGGGTGGGACGGGTCCACCGGCACATAACCGGCGCCGGCCTTGAGAATCGCCAGCAACCCGGCCAGGGTGTCGAGGCCGCGCCGCGCGACAATGGCCACGCGGTCGTCGGGCTTGACCCCCAGCGCCAGCAGATGATGCGCCAGCAGGTTGGCTTGCTGGTTCAATTCGGCGTAAGTCAGTTGCCGGCCCTGATGCACAGCGGCAATGGCGTGCGGCGTGAGAGCGGCCTGGGCTTCGACGCGGCCATGCAGGGTGGTGCCTTGGGGGAAAACGGTCTGGGTGGTGTTGAACTGTTCCAGCAGCAAGCGCTGTTCGGCGGCGGGCACCACCGAGAGTTGATCAAGCGCGGTATGGGGGGCCTGCTCCAGTGCGCTCACCAGGTTTTCCAGCGCGGTGTGCAGGTAGGCGCAGACGCGCTGAGGGTCAACCAGGGTGCTGGCCAGCAAACTCAGGCCGAAGCCCTCACCCAGGTCGTCCACGCTCAGGGTCAGCGGGTAGTTGGTGCGCTCCTCGGCGCGCAGTGCGGTGATACCGTGCCAGGCCGACACCGCCTCGGCGCTGGCGGCGGGCGCGCTGTGGCGATAGTTGAGCAGCGCGCTGAACAGCGGCGTCGGCGCGAGCACGCCACTGCAACGCTGGGCCAGGGCCAACGCCGCGTGCTCATGGCGCAGCAAGGTGGTCAGACGTGCGTGGGTGGCCTTGACTGCGGTGCGTACGTCCTGGGCGTCTACGTCCACGCGAAACGGCAAGGTATTGATGAAAATGCCCAAGGCGCGGTCGGTGTCATGGCTGCCCTGCATGCGCCCCATCAATACGGTGCCGAACACCACCTGGGCTTTGCCGGCCAACACCCCCAGCACCTGGGCCCAACCCAGGTGAAACAGGCTGGCGGCGCTCACGCCCAGTTGGCGCGCCTGCCCGCGCAAGCGCTGGGCCAGTGCCGGCGCCAATGGCAGGCTGACTTCAGCGATACCCCGCGCATCACCTTGCACGTCCTGCAAACCGAACGGCAAGGTGGGCTCGCTGATATCGCCGAGCATCTGCCGGAAGAAACGTTCGTGCTCCTGCTCACTGATCCCCAACCGCGCCTGCGCCACATAGTTGCGAAACGGTACGGTCTGGCCCAGGGTCGCGCCTTGGCCCAACAGGCACGCCTGCATTTCGTGGCACACCACGTCCAGGGCGCTGTGGTCGAGCGCCATGTGATGGAACAACAGGGTGGCGACGATGCGCTGGTTGGCCGGGTCTTCAGCGCGCACCAGGCGCAGCAACGGCGCCTGGGTGACGTCGAGGCGATAGTGGCGGGCATCAAACAGGTCATGCAGTTGCGCGGCGATATCGCCATCGGCCGGGTCCAGCATCAAGGCTTGCACCGGCAGGCGTGCCTGGCGCCACACCACTTGCGAGGGTTGCGTCAGGCCATCCCAGACCACCCCGGTACGCAGGATGTCGTGACGGTCCATCACCCGTTGCAGCGCCTGGGCAAACGCATCGAAACGCGCAAGGTTGTCAAAGGCGAACTGCGACTGCATCACATAGGGGTCACCCTGCTCGGCACTGACATGGTGGAACAGGATGCCTTCCTGCAACGGCGCCAGCGGGTAGATGTCCTGGATATTCGCCACGCCGCCCTGCACCGTGGCGACAATGCGCTCGATCTCGTCTTGGCTCAGGGTCGACAGGGTCAGCATGTCGGGAGTGATGCGCTCGGCATTGGCCGGGATGCCATTGGCCGGTACCTGCACCTCACCGGCCTTGGTCGCGGTGTATTCACCGGCCTTGATCAGTTCGATCAGCGCCGGCTTGTGTTCACGCAAGGCGGCCAATATCGCCGGGTCGCTCAAGGCTTGCTTGTTGCCGTTCACCGACAATTGCTCGCCCTTGAGCGCCAGTTGCACATCCTTGGTTTTCAGGGTTGCCAGCAGCTCGAGGATGTTCACAGGACGATCTCCATTCGTTCGGTCATTGCGGCGTAGCCGGCCAGGGTCGGTTGTTCGAACAAGCCCCGCACATCGGCTTCCATGCCTTCCTGGCGCAGGCGCCCGATCAAGCTCACGGCAAGCAGCGAGTGCCCGCCCAGTTCAAAGAAGTTGTCGTGGCGCCCTACCCGCTCCACCTTGAGCAGCTCGGCCCAGAGTTGGGCCAGGAGGATCTCGGTGTCGCCTTCGGGCGCCGCGTACTCACGTACCTGCAACGCGTCCATACCCGGTGCAGGCAGGGCCTTGCGGTCGAGCTTGCCGTTGGGGCTCAGGGGCAAGGCGTCCAAGTGCATGAACAGCGCCGGCACCATAAAGTCAGGCAGGTGCTGCAACAGTTGGGCGCGCAGGCTTTCGATATCGGTGGGCGCGCCGGTGTAATACGCGACCAGGCGCTGGTCACGGGCGACGACCACGGCGTCCTTGACCGCCGGATGCTCGATCAGGCGCGCCTGGATTTCCCCCAGTTCGATGCGCAGGCCACGGATCTTCACCTGATCGTCGTTGCGCCCCAGGTACTCGAGCGTGCCGTCGGGCAAGTAGCGGCCCAGGTCACCGGTGCGGTACATGCGCCCAGGGGTGAACGGGTCGTCGAGGAAGCGCTCGGCGGTCAGCTCAGGGCGGTTCAGGTAACCCCGCGCCACTTGCACGCCGGCGATGAACAGCTCACCGACCACGCCCAGCGGCACCGGCTGTAACTGCCCATCGAGTACATACAGGCGGGTGTTGGCAATCGGCTTGCCGATCGGGGTGTTGTCCGGCACCTCGGGCCGTGCGCAGTTCCAGGCCGTCACGTCCACTGCCGCCTCAGTGGGGCCATACAGGTTGTACAAACCAATCCCCGGCAACTGCTGCTTGAAACGCCGCACCAGGCTGCCCGGCAAGGCCTCGCCGCTGCACATCACCCGCACCAACCCCGCCGCCTGGCTGACATCGCCGTGGGCCAGGAATACATCGAGCATCGACGGCACAAAGTGCAGGGTCGTGATCTGCTCCGCCGCGATCACCTCGCACAGGTACGCCGGGTCCTTGTGCCCTTCAGGGCGCGCCATCACCAGACGCGCGCCGGTGAACAGCGGCCAGAAGAACTCCCACACCGACACGTCGAAGCTGAACGGGGTTTTCTGCAACACCGCATCGTGAGCCTTGAGGCTATAGGCGTCCTGCATCCACAACAGGCGGTTGACCACCCCGGCATGTTCGTTGATTACGCCCTTGGGTTGGCCAGTGGAACCGGAGGTGTAGATCACATAGGCCGCGTGTTGGGCAATGAGGCCCGGTACTTGCGGGTTGGTGACAGGTTGGTGCTGCCAGGTGCTGTGGTCGAGGTCAACTACCGCCACGTCCCCCAGCAGGGTGCGGGTGGCGCTTTGGGCCAGCACCACCACCGGCGCGCTGTCGTGCAGCATGTTGGCGATGCGCTCTGGCGGGTACGCCGGGTCCAGCGGCACATAGGCACCGCCGGCCTTGAGGATGGCGAACAGGCCGATGACCATGTCCAGGCCGCGCTCGACGCAGATACCCACCCGTGCATCCGGGCGCACACCGCTGTCACGCAGGTGATGGGCCAGGCGGTTGGCGCGTTCATTGAGTTGCTGGTAGCTCAAGGTGTGCTCGCCGGCCTTCACCGCCACGGCCTGCGGGGTACGTACAACCTGGGCTTCAAACAGCCCGTGCAGGGTCTGGTCGAGGTTGTAGTTCACCTCGGTGGCGTTGAACTGCACCAGCAGCTGTTGCCGCTCTTGCAGCCCCAGCACCGGCAGGCGGTTCAGCGCCTGGTGCGGGGCCTGCTCAAGGGCTTCGACCAGACCGCTCAACGCGTTATGCATATAGCCGCACACCCGTTGCGCATCCACCTGGGCCAGGGCGGTGAACGCGTAGCCGTCGCCCAGGTCGTCCACGTTCAAGGTCAGCGGGTAATTGGTGCGCCCGTCATTGACCAAGGTCTGCATGCCTTCCCATGCCAACTGCGCATCCGCCGAACGGGTGGCGGCGCCGCGATGGCGATAGTTGAGCATCGAGCTGAACAAGGGCGCCGGGGCCGCTACGCCACTGCAACGCTGGGCCAAGGCCAGGGAGGCGTGTTCATGGCCGAGCAATTGGGTCAGACGTGCATGGGTGGCCCGCACGGCGGCGCGGGCGCCCTGGTCGTCGATATCCAGGCGCAGCGGCAAGGTGTTGATAAACACACCCAGGGCGCGGTCGGCGCCCTCGCCGCCTTGCAAACGGCCTACCAGCACCGTTCCGAACACCACCGTGTGGCGCGCCGATACCGCGGCCAGCACCTGCGCCCAGGCCAGATGGAACAGGCTGGCAGCGCTGACCCCCAGCAGCCGCGCCTGGCTGCGCAGGCGGCGGTTGAGCTGGCTGTCCAGTTGCAGGGTATGTTCATCGATGGCATTGCCGTCGCCGCGCACGTCCTGCCAGCCGAACGGCAACGTCGGTTCGTCGACATCGCCCAGCATCTGGCGGAAGAACTGCTCATGCTCCTGTTCGCTGACACCCAAACGGGCCTGGGCCACATAGTTGCGATACGGCATGGGCGCGGCGGTGGGCGCTGCGTGGCCCAACAGGTGGCCCTGCATTTCGCGCAACACCACGTCGAAGGCGGTGTGGTCCAACACGATATGGTGATAGAGCAGCACCGCCACCACACGCTGGTTGGCCGGGTCCTGGGCATACATCAGGCGGATCAGCGGGGCCTGGCTGATCTCCAGGCGATACCGCCGCGCATCAAACCGCTCGTGCAGGCCGGCGAGTACGTCACCTTCCAGTTGCAGTTCCTGCACGCACAACTGCGCCTGGCGCCACACCACTTGCAGCGGTTGCGCCAGGCCCTCCCACACCACCCCGGTGCGCAGGATGTCGTGGCGGTCGATCACCTGTTGCAGTGCGCGCATAAAGGCGTGCAGGCGCTCGACACCGTCAAACGCCAGGTGTGATTGCAGCAGGTAAGGATCGCCCTGCGCCGCCGTGAGGTAGTGATAGAAAATCCCTTCCTGCAAAGGCGCCAGCGGGTAGATGTCCTGCACGTTGGCAGCGCCGCCAGGCACCTGGGCCACCACCTGGTCGATCGCCGACTGGTCGAGGTCCACCAGGGCCAGCATGTCCGGGGTGATGCGCTGGCAACCGGCACTGATGCGATTGGCCGGCACCTGCACTTCGCGGCCACTGCCGACAGCGGCGGCCAGCGCGGCCAGGGTTGGCTGGCTGAACAACACGCGCACATCCGCGCCAAGGCCGGCCTGGCGCATGCGCTCGATGAGGCTGACGGCCAGCAATGAATGGCCGCCCAGTTCGAAGAAGTGGTCATGGCGACCCACTTGCTCCACCTGCAACACTTCGGCCCACAGCCGCGCCAGGGTGGTTTCGACGTCACCCTGGGGGGCTTGGTATTCACGGCTGAGCAAGGCGCACTGGTCTGGCTCTGGCAATGCCTTGCGGTCCAGTTTGCCGTTGGCGGTCAGGGGCAACTGATCAAGCCGCATGTAGGCGACCGGCACCAGCGCCTCGGGAAGTTGGGCCTGCAGGTGCGCACGCAAGGTCTCGATCTGCAGCGGGCGCTGTTCGGTGAACCAGGCCAACAGGCGGCCTTCGCGCACCAGCACCACGGCCTCGCGGATGCCGTCCAGTGCCGTCAGGCGGCTTTCGATTTCACCCAGTTCAACCCGCACACCGCGCAGTTTTACCTGGTCGTCGTTACGGCCCAGGTACTCAAGGTTGCCATCGGGCAGCCAACGCACCAGGTCACCGGTGCGGTACATCTGCCCTGGGTTGAAAGGGTCTTGCAGGAAGCGTTCGGCCGTCAGCTCGGGACGGTTCAGGTAACCCCGCGCCACGCCGCTGCCGCCCACATAGAGCTCACCGGCCACGCCCACCGGTACCGGGCGCAGGTGCGCGTCCAACACATAGCTGGTGGCATTAGCGACAGGCCGGCCGATATGCAACACCTGCCCGGCCCGCACGCGGCCGGAGGTGGCAACCACCGTGGCCTCGGTGGGGCCGTAATTGTTGACCACCGCAAAGCGCCGCTCCTGAGTGAACTGACGCAGGCGGTCACCGCCGATCAACAGGATGCGCAAGGTGGGGTGCTGCCGGGGTAGGCTGAAAGCGTACTCGGCCACCGGGGTGGGCAGGAAACTCACGTCCAACGGCTGTGCCAGCCACCAGGCCAGCAGTTCATCGATGTTTTCGTTGCCGATGTCGGCGGGTGGCAGGTGCAGGGTCGCGCCGACGCACAGGGCCGGCCAGACTTCCCAGGCCATGGCATCAAACCCCATGCCGGCCACGCTGCTGGTGTGGCTTACCGCTGTCAGACCAAAGGCCTCACAGTGCCAATGCACCAGGTTTTCCACGGTGCGGTGTTCCACCATCACGCCCTTGGGCTGGCCGGTGGAGCCGGAGGTGTAGATCACATACGCCAGGTGCGCGGGCGTCAGGGCGGGCAGTTGCGGATTGCTGACGGCGTGGCGCTGCCAACCGGGGTCCTGCAGATCGACCACGGCGACGGGCCCCAGCAGCTCCCGCGTACTGGTCTCGGCCAGCACCGCCACGGGCGCGCTGTCTTGCAACAAGTAGGCGATACGCTCGGCGGGGTACGCCGGGTCGATCGGCACATAGCCCGCGCCGGCCTTGAGAATGCCCAACAGCCCCACCAGCATCTGCGGGCCGCGACGGCAACACAGTGCCACGCGGTCATCGGATTGCACGCCGAGTTCCAGCAAGTGATGAGCCAACTGGTTGGCCCGTTGATTGAGCTGCTGATACGTCAGCGCCTCGCTGCCTTGCTGCACGGCAATGCGATGGGGCTGGCGCTCGGCCTGCACCTCAAACGCACCGTGCACCGTCTGGCCACGGGGGAAGTCGTGGGCAGTGGCGTTGAACTCGCGCAGCACCGTGTCGCGCTCTGCGGCGGGCAGAATCGGTAACTGGCGCAGCGCGCGGTGGGGCGCCGTCTCAAGGGTGGCAACCAGTTGCTCCACGGCGCTGAGCATGTAGTCGCACAGGCGCTGCGCGCCGATTTGCGGCACGGCCAGCACGCTCAGGCCAAAGCCTGCGCCCAGGTCATCCACGCTCAGGGTCAGCGGATAGTTGCTGCGTTCTTCACCGCCCAGCAGTTGCACGCCTTCCCAGATGCCGTGGCCGTCGCGGGCCATTTCGCCTGGGTTGCTGTGGCGGTAATTGAGCAAGGCGCTGAACAACGGCGTGCTGGTCGGCACACCGCTGCAACGCTGGGCCAGGGCCAGTGACGCATGCTCATGCCCGAGCAAGGCGCTCAAGCGTGCATGGGTGGCTTTGACCGCCTGCGCTGCGCCGGCTGCAATATCGACCCGCAGCGGCAAGGTGTTGATAAACATCCCCAGCGCACGGTCTGCGCCCTCGCCGGCTTGCATACGGCCCATCAGCACCGTGCCGAATACCACCTCGTCGCGGCCCGAGACCAGGCCCAACACCTGGGCCCAGGCCAGGTGCATCAGGCTGGCGGCGCTGACCCCCAGTTGGCGCGCCTGCTGGCGTACGCGCTGGGCCAGGCCCGCTTCCAGGTGCACCTCGGCTTCTTCGATTGCACGACCATCGCCCTGCACATCCTGCAGGCCAAACGGCAAGGTGGGCTCGTCGACCTCGGCGAGCATGTCGCGGAAAAACTGCTCATGCTGCGCCACACTGACGCCCAGTCGCGCCTGGGCCACATAGTTGCGAAACGGCGCGGCGGCGGGCAAATCCTGGGCCTGGTTGAACATAAAGGCACGCATTTCCTGGCCGACCACTTCCATGGCGGTGTGGTCCAGCGCCAGGTGATGGAACAGCAGGATCGCCGCGACCCGGTTGTGCGCCGGGTCCTGGGCATAGACCATGCGCAGCAAGGGCGCCTGGGTAATGTCCAGGCGGTAGTGACGCGCATCGAAACGCTCATGCAGTTGCGCCATCACGTCGCCGTGTGCCGGGTCGAGCATCACCTCGTGCACCCCCAAATGGGCGGTGCGCCACACCACTTGCACCGGGCTTTCGAGCCCTTCCCACACCACAGCGGTACGCAGAATGTCGTGGCGCGCCACCACCTGTTGCAGCGCGCCCATAAAACCGTGCAGGCGCTCGGCAGTGTCAAAGGCCATGCGCGATTGCAGCAGGTACGGGTCGCCCTGCTCGGCGCTGATGTGGTGGTAGAGAATGCCTTCCTGTAGCGGCGCCAGCGGGTAGATATCCTGGATATTCGCTGCACCACCCGGCACGCTGGCGATAATCCGCGCGATGGCCTGCGGGGTGAGTTGCACCAGGCTCAGCATCGACGGTGTGATCTGTATGCAGCCGGTGGGGATGCCATTGGCCGGCACCACGATTTCTCTGCCGCTGCCCACGGCTGCCGCCAGCGCGGCCAGGCTTGGCTGGCTGAACAACACGCGCACATCGGCGCTCAGGCCCACCTGGCGCATGCGTTCGATCAGGCTGACCGCCAGCAACGAATGCCCGCCCAATTCGAAGAAGTGATCATGGCGCCCCACGCGTTCAAGCTTGAGCACGTCCTGCCAGATCTGCGCCAGCAGGCTTTCCACCTCGCCTTGTGGGGCTTCGTAGCCACGGCTGATCAAGGCAGCCTGGTCGGGTACCGGCAATGCCTTGCGGTCGAGCTTGCCGTTGGCGGTGAGCGGCAACTGCGCCAGCCACACATAAGCCGAAGGCACCATGTAATCGGGCAACCGGCCTTGCACATGAGCTCGCAGGGTTGCGATATCCAACGTTGCGTCGGCGGTGTAATAGGCCACTAACCGTTTGTGGCCAGGCTCGTCTTCGCGAACCGATACCACAACGTCCCTGATCCCGGCACAGGCACACAGGCACGCTTCGATTTCACCGGGTTCGATACGAAAGCCACGAATCTTCACCTGCAGGTCATTGCGCCCCAGATACATCAAATTGCCGTCGGCTCGCCAGCAGGCCAGATCACCGCTGCGGTAGAGTTGGCCATCGCCGAATGGGTTCGGGACGAATTTTTCCGCGCTCAGCTGAGGCAGATTCAAGTAGCCTTTCGCAACGCCCGCACCGCCGATATAGAGCTCGCCGGTCACACCCACGGGCAGCGGTTGCTGGCGCGCGTCCAGTACATAGGCCTGAGCGTTGGCAATCGGTCGACCAATCGGAATAGCGCCCTCGCCAAGGGTAGTGATCTCAAACGTGGTGGAGAACGTGGTGGCTTCGGTCGGGCCATACCCATTCAGCAGATGCTGGGGTTTGCCGAGCTTGAGTACCCGGCCAATCACCTGAGGGTCAAGCACGTCGCCGCCGACGATCAGGTAGCGCAATTGGCGGAACACCGGCATCAACGCATCGGCGTACTGATGAAATAGCCCGGCGGTCATCCATAACACGCTGACCGCCTGTTCCCGCAACAGCTCGGCGAACGCGGCTTGGGATAACAACTGCACCTGCTCGACCACCACCACACAACCGCCATTGAGCAACGGCGCCCACACCTCGAGGGTGCTGGCGTCAAATGCCGGGTTGGAAGCAAAGGCCACCCGGTCGTGGGCATTGAATTCGGCAAAACCGTTGTTAAGCACCAGCCGCGAGATAGCGAGGTGGGGCACTTGCACGCCCTTGGGCGTCCCGGTGGAGCCGGAGGTATAGAGGATGTAGGCAACGCTCTGCGCGGATTGGGCCGGGTCGGGGTTAGCGGGCGACTGCGTGTCCAGATCCAACTGCGCCAGGTCGTCCAGCACATGGCGTGCGCCGCTGTCTTTGACGATGAAGGCCTGGCGTTCGACAGGCGCGTTGACGTCCAGCGGCACATACACCGCAGCGCACTTGAGGATCGCCAGTTGGCAGACCAGCAGATCCAGGCAACGCGGCAAGGCAATCGCCACGCTTTCGCCGGGCTGCACCCCCTGGCTGATCAGATGATGGGCCAGGCGGTTGGCACGGCGATTGAGGTCACGGTAGCTCAGTGACAGCTCGCCCTGCACCGCCGCCGACGCTTCAGGGCGGGCCAGCGCCTGGGCTTCAAACAGTTGCGAGACAGTAAGTTGCGAGGGGTATTGCCGGGCGGTGGCGTTGAAACCTACCAGCACTTGATGACGCTCGGAAGGCGGCAGGATCGACACCGCCTGCAGCGGCGTGGTCGGCGCATGTTGCAGCGCGCTCACCACATGGCGCAACGCGGTGAGCATGTACTCACCCACGCGTTGCACATCCAGGTGCGCGACGCCTTGCACCGTCAGCGCAAAGCCACTCCCCAGGTCATCAACGTTGAGCACCAGCGGATAGTTGCTACGTTCTTCGGAGCTGAGAATCTCGATACCGGAAGCGGCAAAGGGGTTGTCCCCCGGCGCTTCATCGGCTGCGCTGTGCCGGTAGTTGAGCAAGGTGCTGAACAGCGGCAGCGAGCCCGGCACGCCACTGCAACGCTGGGCCAGGGACAACGAGGCATGTTCGTGCCCGAGCAGTTGCGCCAGGCGCGCATGGGTGGCGCGCACGCCGGCCTGCACGCCGACGCTGCCAACGCTGACCCGCAGCGGCAAGGTATTGATAAACATCCCCAGCGCCCGGTCCGCGCCCTCGCCGCCCTGCATACGGCCCAGCAACACGGTGCCGAATACCACCTCCTGCTGGCCAGACACCTGGCCCAGCACCTGGGCCCAGGCCAGGTGTACCAGGCTCGCGGTGCTCACGCCCAGTTGCCGCGCCTGTTCGCGCAAGCCCAGGTTGAGCGCAGGCTCCAGCGGCAGGCGCGCTTCATGGATGCCGCTGCCGTCACCGTTCACGTCCTGCAAGCCGAAGGCCAGGGTCGGCTCGTCGATGTCGCCCAGCATCTGGCTGAAGAAGGCTTCATGCTGGGCCTGGGTGACACCGAGGCGGGCCTGGGCCACGTAGTTGCGATACTGCACCGCGTCAGGCAGTTGTGCGCTGTGGCCATGCAGGCTGGCACTCATCTCTTTGACCAGCACGTGCAGGGCCGTGTGGTCGAGGAGGATATGGTGCAGCAGCAAAATGCCGACCAAGCCGTGGCTGTCCTGCGCATACGCCAGGCGCATCAGCGAGGCGCGTGACAGGTCCAGGCGATAGTGGCGTGGGTCGAAACGCTGTTGCAGATGCTCCAGTGCATCACTGCCCAGCGCATCCAGGCGTTCGATCACCAAGGGTGCCTGGCGTAACACCACTTGCACCGGCTCTTCCAGGCCCTCCCAGAGGATGGCGGTGCGCAGAATATCGTTGCGCTCGATCACCGTGTGCAGCGCGTTGACAAACCCGTCGACGGCGCCCTGGTCGTGAAACCGCAACTGCACCTGCAACACGTAGGGGTCGCCCTCGGTGGTCGCCAGGTGGTGGTAGAGAATGCCGGCCTGCAGCGGCGCCAGGCCGTAGATGTCCTGCACGTTGGCAACGCCACCGGGCACGGCCTCAAGGATATGGTCGATAGCGGCCTGATCCAGCTCGACCAGGGGCAGCATGTCCGGGGTTATGGCCTGCGTGTCTGCTTGAATAAGGTTGGCCGGCACCTGCACGGTCTGCTGGCCGCCCACCGCCGCAGCGAGCGCCGCCAAGGTCGGTTGACCGAACAGCACGCGCACATCGGCGCTGAGGTCGACCTGGCGCATGCGTTCGATCAGCTTGACCGCCAGCAGCGAATGGCCGCCGAGCTCGAAGAAATTGTCCTCACGACCGACACGGTCGACGTTGAGCAGGTCTTGCCAGAGCATGGCGAGGGTGGTTTCCACCGCCCCCTGGGGCGCCGCATACTCGCGCCGGGCCACGGCGTCGGCATCGGGTGCGGGCAAGGCCTTGCGGTCGAGTTTGCCGTTGGTGGTCAACGGCAGCGTATCCAGGCGCACGAAGGCGCTGGGCACCATGTGTTCGGCCAGGCTCAGCAGTAGATGGTCACGCAGGGCGGCCACGTTGAGTTCGCCATCGCTGATCACATAGGCCACCAGACGTTTGTCGCCCGGCTGATCTTCACGAGCGATCACCACCGCATCGCGCACGCCGCTGGCAGTGGCCAGGTGCGCCTGGATTTCACCCAGTTCGATACGGAAACCACGGATCTTGACCTGGTCATCGTTACGCCCCAGGTACTCAACACTGCCGTCGGCCAGCAGGCGGCCGAGGTCGCCGGTCTTGTACATGCGCAAGCCGGTGGCCGGGTCGGCAAGGAAGCGTTCGGCATTCAGCGCCTGGCGGTTGAGGTAACCACGCGCCACCCCGGCACCGCCCACGTACAACTCGCCCACCACACCCAGGGGCAAGGGCTCATGGCGCTCATCCAGCACGTACAACTGCAAATCGGGAATACGCACGCCAATCGGGCTCACGCCGACCAAGTGCGCGTCGGCCGCTTCCAGCGCACGGTAGGTCACATGCACGGTGGTTTCAGTGATGCCGTACATGTTCACCAGTTGCGTACCGGCATTCACTGCCCGTGCGTACCACGGCTTGAGCATGCCCGGTTCCAGGGCTTCGCCGCCGAAAATCACTTGGCGCAAGGAATGGGACTGGGCACTGTTGCCCTGGGCCGCGATCAACTGGCGGAACGCGCTCGGCGTCTGGTTGAGGATGCTCACCTGGGCGTCGCACAACAGCGCGTAGCACTCATCCGGCGAGCGGCTGACCAGTTGCGGCACGATCAGCAACTGGCCGCCGTGCATCAGCGCGCCCCAGATTTCCCACACGGAAAAGTCGAACGCGAAGGAATGGAACAGCGCCCACACATCGTGCGGGTTGAACCCGAACCAGTGGTGGGTGGCGCTGAACAGGCGTGCGACCTGGCGATGCTCGATCATCACGCCCTTGGGCTGGCCAGTGGAGCCGGAGGTGTAGATGACGTAGGCCAGGTTGGCCGGGCTCAGGTGCAACCCAGGGTTGGTGATGGGCAACGGGCCCAGGTGGTCCAGGTCGATCCGGGCCAGTGCGCCGACCTGCTGCGCCGTGTTGGCCTGCACCAGTACCGCCACCGGCTGGCTGTCGGCCAGGGTGTAGGCGATGCGTTCCTGGGGATAGGCCGGGTCGATGGGCACATAGCCCGCACCGGCCTTGAGAATGCCAAGCAGGCCGATGATCATCTGCGGGCCACGCTCCACGCAAATCGCCACGCGCGCGTCGGGGCACACGCCGTGGGCCAGGAGCGCGTGGGCGAGCTGGTTGGCGCGTTCGTTGAGTTGGCGGTAGGTCAGGACGTGGTGCTCGAAGCGCAACGCAATGGCATCGGGCTGGGCAGCGGCATGGGTTTCGACTTGCTGGTGGATAAGTTGGGTGTCGGCGTAATGCGTGGAGCAATGATTCAAGGTGTGCAGCAAATGGTGGCGTTCAGCGTCAGGCAGGATGTTCAGGCCGCAGAGCGGCATATCCGGTCGTTGTTCAAGGGCGTCGGCCAGGCTTTGCAAGGCCGTATGCAGATAACCCGCAACCCGCTGCGCGCCAATGGACGCATCGACCATCACGGTCAGGGCGAAGTCTTCACCCAGGTCATCGACGTTCAGCGTCAGCGGGTAATTGGTGCGCTCCTCGGCGCCCAACACCTGGATGCCGTCGGCGACTGCGATCACCGCCGCCATGTCGGTGGCGGCGCTGTGACGGTAGTTGAGTATCGCGCTGAACAGCGGCGTAGGCGCAGCCACGCCGCTGCACCGTTGTGCCAGCGCCAGGGACGCATGTTCGTGATCGAGCAAGCGCGTGAGACGCTCATGGGTGATCTTGACCGCAGCGCGCACGCCCTGCTCACCCACATCCACCCGCAGTGGCAAGGTGTTTATGAACATGCCCAAGGCCCGCTCACCGCCCTCGCCTGCGCCCATGCGCCCGAGCATAACGGTGCCAAATACCACCGCCTCCCGCCCCGAAACCGCACTCAGCACTCGCGCCAAGGCCAGGTGCATCAGGCTCGCCACACTCACCCCCAGCGGGCGCGCCATGCTTCGCAGGCGGCGGCTCAGAGCGCTGTCGACGGGAATGCGCACTTCGTCGATCCCCTGGCCGCCGCCCTGCACATCTTGCAGGCCGAACGGCAGCGTCGGTTCATCGATATCCGCCAGCATGTCGCGGAAGAACGCCTCATGGGCATGCTCGCTGACGCCATGGCGCACCTGGGCGATATAGCTGCGAAACGCTACCGGTGCAGGGGCCTGGGCTTGCTGCCCGGCCAGGTACAGCTGGATCTCATGCCGAACGCCATCCAGGGCCGTGTGATCAAGGATGGTGTGGTGGAACAGCAGCATCGCCACCACCCGCTGGTTGGCCGGGTCGTCAGCGAATACCAGGCGCAGCAGCGGCGCCTGGCCCAGGTCCATGCGATAAGCGCGGGCATCATAGCGAGCGAGCAATTGAGCGAGGCGGTCAGCACCGTCCAGAGGCACCTCTTCGCAGGCCAGCACAGCCTTGCGCCACACCACTTGCAGCGGCTCGTCCAGGCGCTCCCAGACCATCGAGGTACGCAGGATGTCGTGACGGTCGATGACCCATTGCAACGCCTCGGCAAAGGCCTCAAGGCGTGCGCGGCTGTCGAACACGAACTGCGCGTGCAGCACGTAAGGGTCACCCTTCTGCGCCGAAAGATGGTGATAAAGCATGCCTTCCTGGAGCGGCGCCAGGGGGTAGATATCCTGCACATTCGCCGCGCCGCCTGGGACCGCCGCGACGATGCGGTCGATGGCCGGCTGGTCGAGGTTGACCAGGGCCAGCATGTCCGGTGTGATGCGGTAGGCCGGGCTCAGCCAGTCACCGCCATGTTCGGCGACCAACTGCAACAGTTGGGGTTTGTGCGCGATCAATTGATCCCAGAGCGCGTCGTCCAACGCTTCGTCATCGCCCAGGACGATCAGGTCGCCCTCTTCGGTCTGCAGACGGATCGCATGGGTGGAGATCGCTGCCAGTAAGTCGCTGAACTGCATGGGTAACCTGCCTGATAATTCACGGTTGACGAGAATGTCCGTATTCAGTTTTGCCGCTTGGATCGGCAGTGCCGGGCGCCCAGGAAAAAATAGCGGGCGCAGCCGAGGGCCTGGAGTGTCTTCCGGCAGGCTTGGAAAATTAAGGTATCTGTGGGCTGGGGGGTGACATGGGAAGCGGGGACAAGTGCCCGGCTGAAGGGTTCCGCCGGACTCTGGCGGTTACCCCTCTCTGTGGATGCCAAGGCGGCCCGGAGCTGACAGCCTCAGGGTAAACAAGGTGCGCGGGACATGGTAAAACAGCGCCGTGCCCTTTTCCGGAGAACGCGGCGATGACGTCCAAACTTGAACAACTCAAGCCATTCACCACTGTGGTCTGCGACAGCGGCAATCTGGAAGCCATCAGCCGCCTGGGGCCCGTGGGCGCCACCACCAACCCGTCGCTGCTGCTCAAGGCCTGCGCCATCCCGGAATACGCCGAGCGATTGCGTGCCGAAGGGATCCGACAGTTTGCGCGGGATCAGGAAAAACTGGAAAAGCTGCTGGCCTGCGCATGACTGCACTCTCTGCTTTGGCCCAACCCCGCACGTTGGTGTTCCTGACCTACCCGCACATGGGCTTGCTCGACCTGACTGGCGCCCAGACGGTGTTCTGGGCCGCGACCAAGGCCATGGCCGAGCGCGGTTTGCAAGGTTATGTGTTGCACAACGCCAGCCTGGCGGGCGGGCTGATGCCGACCGCCGAGGGCTTGAGCGTCGACACCGTCGCCTTGGCACAGTTTGACCCCGCTGCCATCGACACCCTGGTGGTACCCGGCGCGCCGGCCATTGAGCAAGCCATGCTGGAAAATACCGCGCTGGTGGACTGGTTGCGCAACGCCTCCGGCCAGGCGCGACGGACCGCCTCGGTGTGCAGCGGCACGTTTTTGCTGGCGCTGGCGGGCTTGCTGGAGGGGCGCCGCGCGGCAACGCATTGGGCCATGTGCGAGCTGCTCAAGCAACGTTTCCCGAGCATCGAGGTGGACGTGGACGCGATCTTCGTGCAGCAAGGCCAGGTGTGGACCTCGGCGGGCGTCAGCGCCGGGATCGACCTGGCGCTCGCGCTGGTGGAGGCTGACTGCGGGCGCGAAGTGGCGCTGCAAGTGGCACGCGAATTGGTGGTGTTCCTCAAGCGCCCCGGTGGCCAGGCGCAGTTCAGCCAGGTGCTGCAAGCGCAAACCGCCGACAGCGCCAGCTTTGATGCGCTGCATGCATGGATCAGCGACAACCTGCGCGACAGCGACCTCAGTGTCGAGCGCCTGGCCGCGCAGAGCCATATGAGCCCACGCAACTTTGCCCGGGTCTATAAGCAAAAAACCGGTCGCACCCCGGCCAAGGCCATCGAACTGTTTCGCATGGAAGCGGCGCGCCGCATGCTCGAAGACTCCCAGCGCAGCATCGACCAGATCGCCGGGCTTTGCGGGTTTGGCGATGAGGAACGCATGCGCTGCACCTTCCACCGCCATCTGGCCATCTCACCCCGCGACTACCGCGAGCGCTTTTCCCGCTAGGCCGGCAGAGGTGGCAGTCATCCAGGGTTATATGTCCTTTCGGACAGGCCCTGCTGCTTTTACAGTGATCCGGCAATGCCTTGCGGCTTATCTGGTCTCTGGAGCAACCCCATGAAACAACACATTCTGATCATTGGCGCCGGGTTCGGTGGCGTGTGGAGCGCCTTGAGCGCGGCTCGGCTACTGGATAAACACGACCGCAACGATGTGCGCATCAGCCTGCTCGCACCCCAAGCGGAGCTGCGTATCCGCCCGCGGTTCTACGAGCCCGATGTACATACCATGCTGGCCCCGCTTGATGCGCTGTTCGACGCTGTGGGCGTGACCTTTGTGCAAGGCGCCGCCGACAGCATCGACGCCACTAATAAGCAAGTGACCTACCGCAACGCGGCCGGCATCCCGGCCACCCTCGCCTACGATCGCCTGGTAGTGGCCGCCGGCAGCCGCCTGAACCGCCCCGGCATGGACGGCATCGAGCATGTGTTCGATGTGGATCAGATCGAAGACGCGGCGCACCTTGAAGCCCATATCAACGCCCTGAAAAACCTGCCCGACAGCCCGGCCCGCAATACCGTTGTGGTGGCCGGCGGCGGCTTTACCGGTATCGAGACCGCCACCGAAATGCCGGCGCGCCTGCGTGCGGCACTGGGTGAGACGGCCAACATCCGTGTGATCGTGGTCGACCGCGGGCCGCAGATTGCCGCGTCGATGGGCGATGGCATACGCCCCTCGATCATCGAAGCCAGCCAGGCACTGGGGCTTGAATGGGTACTGAACACCTCGGTCGCCTCGGTGGATGCCGGTGGCGTGACCCTGGCTGATGGGCAGCGGATTGAATCGAGCACCGTGATCTGGACCATCGGCTTTCGCGCCAACCCCCTGACCGAACAGATTGAGGGCACCCGCGATCCCCAGGGCCGCCTGCACGTGGACGCCCACCTCAAGGTCAAGGGCCAGGCTGCCATATTCGCCGCTGGCGACGTGGCCTACGCCGCCACTGACGCGCTGGGCAACTTCGCTGCCATGTCCTGCCAGCACGCCATCGCGCTGGGCCGCTACGCCGGCAACAACGTCGCCGCCGATCTGATCGGCGTGGCCCCCATGGCCTACAGCCAACCCAAATACGTGACCTGCCTCGACCTCGGCGCCTGGGGCGCGGTGTACACCGAAGGCTGGGACCGTCAGCTCAAGCTGGTGGGCCAGGAAGCCAAGGAACTCAAACAGCAGATCAATAGCGTGTGGATCTATCCACCGATGGCAGAGAGAGCGGCGGCGTTGGCAGCGGCCGATCCGTTGATTCCGGTGGCGTAGGACAGTCAGTCAAGCGAACGCATTGCTCAAGGCAGTGAAGATCAACTGTGGGAGCTGGCTTGCCTGCGAAAGCGGTCGTGCAGCAACAGATGCAGTGGCTGACACACCGCCATCGCAGGCAAGCCGGCTCCCACACTTAGTCTGCAGTTATCCGGTGGATACGGGGCGATCAGCTTGGCATCGGGGCACCACCCTGCCCAAACCGCCGAATCGCCAGGCAATACCCCACCAACGCCAGCCCCGCCAACAAACCGCCCGCCGCGCCGATCCAGGCGAAGCCGAAGTGGCTGCCCACCCAACTGCCCATCAACGCGCCGCCGCCGATGCCAATGTTGTAGATCCCGGAAAACATCGCCATGGCCACATCCGTGGCATCCGGTGCCAGCACCAGCACCTTGGACTGCATGGCCAGGCCAAACCCCATGATCGCCATGCCCCAGAAAATGCTCAGCCCCACCAGGTAAGACTCGGCGCCGCTCAACGGCAGCATCAGCGCCAGGCACGCGGCGAGGATAGACACTGCGCCGATCACGAACAGGTGGGGGTTGAAGCGATGCACCAGGCTGAACAACAACGAGCCGATGATGCCAGCACCACCGAACACCAGCAGGATCAGGGTCACGGCACTGCCGCCCAGGCCGGCGACGCCTTCGACGAAGGGTTCGATGTAGCTGTAGGCGGTGAATTGCGCAGTGACAGTCATTGCGGTCAGCACATAGAGCGCCACCAGCACCGGGCGCTTGAACAGCAACGGCAGGCTGCGCAGGGAGCCGGAGTTCTGGCTGGGCAGCAGCGGCAAGGTGCGCCCCAGCCAGAACACCAGGGCGGCGGCGAAGGCGGCGATCACCAGGAAGGTGGTACGCCAGCCCATGGCCTCGCCCAACAGACGGCCCAAGGGAATGCCCAACACCATCGCCAGGGACGTGCCGGTAGCCAGCAAGCCAAGAGCCTGCACCTGCTTGCCTTCTGGCGCCAGGCGCACAGCCAGTGAAGCCGTGATCGACCAGAACAACGCATGGGCCAGGGCAATGCCGACCCGACTGACCATCAGCAAGCCGAAGCTGGTGGCCACGCTGGAGAGAATATGGCTGGCGATAAACAGACCGAACAGCACGATCAGCAATTTGCGCCGTTCGACGTTGCGGGTCAGCAGCATCACCGGCAGCGAGGTCAGCGACACGATCCACGCGTAAATGGTGAGCATCAGGCCGACGCTGGCCACGGGCATGTCAAAGCTGGCGCCGATGGCGCTGAGCAGCCCGACGGGGACGAATTCGGTGGTATTGAACACAAACGCGGCCAGCGCGAGGGCGATGACCGGTTGCCAGTTGGCTTGTGGGGTTGCGGCTGAAAGGCTCATTGACGGGCGGGGTACTCTGACGATGATCAAGCGGCCACCCAGGACAAGCGCCGCCGCCGAGCATTCTATAGGTTTCTCGCACCGCTGTTGCTGCGGATCGTCGCCCCAGGGTTTATGGCGAGGTCATGGTAATCACGTAATTGCCCGACTGAATCAGCTTGCCGGCGCGGTCTACCAGCACGTAACGCTGATCGTAATAGCGCCCCTCGCCGGTGTCCGCTACCAGCCGCACATGGGGTGCGTCGACGCTGACCACCGGCGCGACACTGCGCACCTCGATTCGGCTGCCACGACTGGATTGGGCGCAACCGCGCAGTTCCATTACCGAGCCGCTGCGCGCATTTGTCGCACACCCTGACTCGACAATCGCGCCGCTGAACCTGATGGTGCCCTGCCCCACGGTCTGGGCGGCGCCGCAGGTACTTGCCCACAGGCCCAGGAGGCCAGTCATTACCGCAACACGACGAACGTTCATGCCGACACTCCTTCTTGGGTTAGTTAAGAAGTAAGTCGTCGGCACGCCGGTTAACTTGAGCTTATTTACCCGCGAATGAGAGGTGCATCACGGATCCACCTGTCCCATCAATTCAGGAATGCTCTCCGGCCGCTGGGCATAGCGTTGGGCCAACGCCGCGCAGACCATCAACTGGATCTGGTGAAACAGCATCAACGGCAAAATCAACACCCCCATGCTCGCCCCGGCAAACAGCACCTGCGCCATCGGCACGCCGGTCGCCAGGCTTTTCTTCGAGCCGCAGAACAGGATGGTGATGCGGTCTTCCTGGTTAAAACCAAACGCCTTGCCCAGCAGCGTAGACGCCACCAACACCAGGGCCAGCAACACGCAGCAGGCCACCACCAAGCCGCCCAACTCCCACAGCGGGATCTGGTGCCAGATGCCTTCGTTGACCGCCTCGCTGAAAGCCCCGTAGACCACCAATAGAATCGAGCCCTGGTCGACGAATTTCAGCCAGGCTTTATTTCGCCCGACCCAGCCCCCAATCCAGCGGCTGGCGACCTGCCCGGCGATGAACGGCAGCAACAACTGCACGCTGATTTTGACAATCGCATCGACTGTGGAGCCGCCATCCCCATGCACGTTGAGCAGCAGCGCTACCAGCAGCGGCGTCAGGAAGATGCCGAACAGGCTGGACGCCGCCGCGCTGCAAATGGCCGCCGGGATATTGCCGCGGGCCAGGGAGGTAAAGGCAATCGCCGATTGCACAGTGGCCGGCAAGGCGCAGAGGTAGAGCATGCCCATGTACAGCTCGTTGCCGATCAACGGCGACAGCACTGGCTTGAGCGCCAGGCCCAGCAACGGAAACAGTACGAAGGTCAGGCTGAACACCAGCAAATGCAAACGCCAGTGGCCGGCACCGGCGACGATGGCCTTGCGCGACAGCTTGGCGCCGTGGAGGAAAAACAGCAGCGCGATGGCCAGGTTGGTGACCCAGCCGAACGCCACGGCGGTCTGGCCGCTGGCGGGCAGCAGTGAGGCGAGGATCACGGTGGCGATCAGGGTGAGGGTGAAGTTGTCGGGGAGAAACCGGGGCCGGGTCATAAGCAATTCTTCCAGGGGTTGCCAAGAGCGTCGCGACGACTCTAACGTAACCACCTGTTACCGACTAACGCCAATGAGCCAGTAAATGCCGCCTAAAGGACATGAAAAAGCCGTGCGCCGCAGTGTACCTGGGCTTTCCAGCCTGCCGAGGCCGGTGTACGGGCGTACTGAATCCTTGCCCAACCGGGCGCTGACACGACGCCACAGCCACCCGTGGGTGCAGTTGTCCTACGCGATTTCCGGGGTGCTGGAGATCCAGACCAGCGTCGGTCGTTTCGTCGCGCCACCGCAGCGCGCCGTATGGATTCCGGCAGGCATGCCCCATCGTGTGTTCAGTTCGCCCCATACGGAAATGCGCAGCTTGTACCTCGATTGCAGCGTCACCGCCTGGGCCGCCGAGCGTTGCCAGGTGCTGGAGGTGAGCAGTTTGCTACGCGAGCTGATCCGCAACTTCAGCCAATTGCCGGTGGAATATACCGAGGACGGGCCGGACGGGCGCCTGGCTCAGGTACTGCTCGATCAGCTCGCCGCCGCGCCCCAGGTGGATTTGATGTTGCCGCTGCCTCACGACCCACGGCTGCGGCAGATCTACCGCAGCCTCAACCTGCATCCCGAGCAGCAGACGACGTTGGGCGAGTGGAGCCGAAAGCTGGAGGTTAGTGAAAAGACCCTCAGTCGGGTGTTCCTGAGTGACACCGGGCTGACATTCCGCGCGTGGCGCCAGCGCCTGCGCCTGTTGAGCGCCCTGCCCGCCCTGGAACAAGGCGAGCGGGTGACGGATGTGGCACTGGGGTGTGGCTATGAATCGACCTCAGCCTTTATCAATGCATTTCGTCAGCAGTTCGATTCCACCCCCGGTGAGTTCTTCCGCTGACCCTCCCACGACGCAAATAATCCCCAAACCCACGCTCGGCTGGTATTGTGCCGCGCTTTGAAACACAGCAACCGACTGCGAGGAATGGACGTTGAACACTGACGAAAAAATGACCGGGGACCTGTTCGAGGTTGATAAGCGCCTGTCACTCAAGCCCGTGGTGGACTTCAACGCCTACCTGCGCAGCGCCTTCGGCGACGGCCCTTGCACCTGCGTGCGCTGCACGGCCAACGGCGGCGATGAAAGCGGCTATGAGTTCCAACACACCTTCACCTTCGAGGGTAAGCCGGTGCACCGTCGTTTCGCTTCGACGGCGGGCAGTGATGTATTGATGGCGTTGAAGAAGGCATGGTTGTCGTACACCAAGGCCGAGCTGCCGCTCAGTGGTACGTTGGCGCTGGATACAATCAAAGAGTTTGTCGAGCCACAGTTGCACAAACGCCTGGCGCCACTGTTTGTCGCCAGCGGGTTGGTCAAAGATGTCGAAGGTGAATTGCGCATCCAGCCGCAAGCCGCAGCCTGACACCGGTTAATGTGGGAAGCACCACTGTCGAAGCAAAGAAGATCCATGGGGGAGCTGGCTTGCCTGCTATAGCGGTAGTGCAGTAACAGGCGCAGTGACTGTCACACCGCCTTCGCAGGCAAGCCAGCTCCCACATTGGTCATGCATCGCCCACAAAATCAGCGTCCGGCACAGATCCCCTGTGCGGGCTTGCCCGCGAAGGCGGCGTGACAGTCACTGAATATTCAACTGAACCACCGCTATAGCAGGCAAACCAGCTCCCACATTTTTCCGGTTATTGGCCTAGAACCCGGGAACGCTTTGTACGCGCAACTCAGGGGTCAGTTCGTCCAGCGGCTCGGTCAGCGGCCGGTCGCTCCCACCCGGCAGCAGGATCACCTTGCGGCATTCCTCCTCGGCTTTATCAAACAGCTCATACCCCCGCGCCGCCTGCTCCAGGGGCAGCCGGTGAGTGATGATCGCCTCCGGATGCAGATGCCCCAGCTCGATGTGCTCCAACAACTCCGGTAAGAACCGCTGCACATGGGTCTGGCCCATCTTGAAGGTCAGGCCTTTGTCGAAGGCATCGCCAAACATGAAGCCATGGATAAACCCGGCATACACCCCGGCGACGCTGACCACACCACCGCGACGTACGGCGGCGATGCACTGGCGCAGCGCCTTGCCGCTGCTGCCCTCGATCTTGAGCGCGGTGAGCAGGGTTTCCGTGGTGCTGCCCTTGGCCTCGAAACCCACCGCGTCCACCACACCATCGACGCCACGCATGCCGGCGGTCTGGCGGATGATGGTGTCCGCCGGGTCCTCGTCTTCTTCAAAATTGATCGGGATCACGCCGTACATTTTCTGCGCATAGGCCAAACGATACGGATGGTCGTCGACCATGAAGATCTGCTCGGCACCCAGCATCTGCGCGCATGCCGCACTGAGCAGGCCCACGGGCCCGGCGCCATAGATGGCCACGCTGGAGCCTTTGCCGATGCCAGCGTTGGTCACTGCCTGCCAAGCGGTGGGCAGGATATCGGAGAGGAACAGCACCTTCTCATCCGCCAGGGTGCCGGGCACCTTGAACGGCCCGGTATTGGCCTTGGGCACCCGCACCCACTCCGCCTGACCGCCGGGAATACCGCCATACAGGCGGCTGTAGCCAAACAGCGCGGCACCCGGTGGGATGGATTTTTTATTCAGGATCGCGCCGCGCCCATCGTTGGTGGTTTCGCAGGCGGCGAATTGCTGGAGCTGGCAGAAAAAGCAATCGCCACAGGCAATCACGAACGGAATCACCACACGGTCGCCGCGTTGCACGGCGGTGACGGCCGGGCCGGTTTCTTCGACGATGCCCATGAACTCATGGCCGAAGATATCGCCGTGCTCCACGGTCGGGATCTTGCCCCGGTACAGGTGCAGGTCCGAGCCACAGATCGCGGTGGCGGTGACCCGCAGAATGATGTCGTCGGGTTGTTCAATGATCGGATCGGGCACGGTATCCACCTGCACCTTGTGTGCGCCCTGGTAAGTCATCGCTCGCATGCTCTGCGCTCCTGCCGTTGAGGGGTTACTGATTAAGGGCGGAGCAAGACCATCAGTGTTCCATCAACCTCGTTCAAGACCCGATCAATGGTCGCCGCGAGTCTGGGCCAACAGCAGGTCGACTACCTGGCGCAAGCTGGCAAGCGCATCGGCGCCGCTCGCCTGGGCCTGGGCCTGCCAGCGCAACTGCTCGGCCGCGCTGTTGCCGCGTCGCAGCAGTGCCTGCAGGGTATCGAACAGCAGCGGCTCGCCCATGGCCTCTGCGGTGGCGGCAAAGGTCTGCCGGGCGCACTGCAGCCATTGCTCAGCGCTGCCCAGGGTGCCTGCGTCGTCTAACGCGAACGTGCCGGCGGCACCATAACGTTTGGCCTGCCAGCGATTTTCCTTGAGCAGCCAGCGCGCCTCGGCACTGAACCTGGCGCCAGGGCGCTGCATCGCGCAGGCATGGGCGACCATTACCCGAAACAGCGTGGCGAGGGCCAAGGCATCCGCCAGCCGTGGGCAGGCGTCGGTCATGCGCAGTTCAAGGGTGGGATAGCGTGCCGCTGGGCGGATTCCCCACCAGCCATTGCCATCGGCCTTGATCGCGCCGATGCGCTGTAACATGGCCAGGTAGCGCTGGTACTCGGCCCAATCGCTGAAGTGTTCCGGCACGCCCATGCGGGGCCACTCGTCGCACGCGGCCTGGCGGTAGCTCATGAAGCCGCTGGGCGCGCCGTCCCAAAAGGGGGACGAGCAACTGAGCAGCAGCAACAACGGCAACCACGGCGACACCTGGTTCATCACCGCGATACGGTCCAGCGTTTGCGGCACCTGCACATGCACATGCAGCCCGCACAACACACTGCGCCGCGCTACATATTGAATATCGTCGAACAGGTGCCGGAAATGCGCCTGATCGGTTGGCCGCTGCCCACGCCAATCGGCCAGGGGGTGGCTGCCGGCGCACACCACACCGAGGCCGAACTCAGCCAGGGATTGCGCCAGGTTGCCGCGCACTGCCCGGAAGTAGTCCGCCGCTTCGGCGCTGGAGGTGAACACCGGAGAGGCCGCCTCGATCTGGCCCTGGAACATCTCAAACGAGAAGCCCGCGCCAATCGCTTCGCGACAGGCCGCCAGCACTGCCGCCGAGGGCTCGCCGACCATCTGGCGGCTGTGCAGGTCGGTGATGAAGTATTCCTCTTCAATGCCAAAGGTGAGCATCGGGTATTCAGCGCAATCGGGTGACAGTCAGTGCGACCACGGCGATGCGCTCCACCTGTTCATAGCCTGGCTTTTCCAGTTCTTCACCGAAAACATCCGGGTCCAGTTCGCGGTAGGTCCAGCCGTAGGCGTCGCTGCCCAGCAGCGGCTTGACCGCCTCCAGGAAGGGGTCGCTGCCGGCCACCATCGCCACCCCGGTATACAGCAACAGGCTACCGCCCAGGGCCAGGCGCCCGATGGACTCACTGACGATGCGCAGCGACAACTGCTCCCCCAAGGCGCCGCCGCCATGGCGATAGGCGCGCTGGCGGTCATCTTTCATGTACGGCGGGTTAGCGACGATCAGGTCGAATTCGCCCTCCACACTGGCCAGCACGTCACTGTGGTACACGCTGACGTTATTCAGCGCGGCCAGCTCGGCATTCACCGCGGTCATGCGCAGGGCACGGGGGTTGATATCTACCGCCAGCACCTGGGCGTCATGCCGGGCTTTAGCAATCACCAGCGCACCGACGCCGGCGCCACAGCCAATGTCCACAGCGCGCTTGAGCGGCTCGAAACGCTGTTGCAGATAGGCTTCGATCACGTGGGCAAAGCGGTAGCTGTCGGGGCCGAAAAACACCGCGTCCGCCTGGTCGGTGGGATAAGGCGAATGGGCGAACAGCAGCTCGTCGAGGCTCGACCATCGCACTGCGCTGCGCCATAGCGCGCCGTGCTTTTCGATCACATCCGCTTGCTGCAATTCTTCACGTAGGGCCTCGGGCAACAGGCCTTGATCGAACGGCATCGACCAACCGAACACATCGCGCAGCGTCATTGCCAGGGGCGTCGCCAGCCGCCGATAGACACGCTCATGGGTCAAGGGCGTTGGCGTGATAAAGCGATAACCACCCTCCTTCAACCCGCGGCCCAAATTCAACAAGGCACGATCAGCCAGTTGTTGCGCAGACATAGGCACATTCCTTAGCGCAGGCGCGCACGCAGTTGGATAAAGCGGCGAGTGGCATACAGCCCGGCAGGCGTGCAGTGACGGCGTGCCGACAGCCACGGGATCAGTGCATTGAGCTGCTGCACATCGGGCAAGTTGCACAATGACTCCGCCAGGGCCTGGGTATCAGGATCCGCGGGACGATGCTGCTCGCGGGAAAACCGGCTGCCGCGTCCCGGCCGGACGGGCGGCACGCGTTCGCTGGCAACCCATTCACCCGCAATCCAGTCATGGATCAGTTGTTTTTCATAACCGCTGAACACCCCGAACATCGCGGCGCCAGCGCCCTCGATCAATTGCCAGAAGCGACTGTTGGTGGGGTCCTGGTTGTGCTTGATCCAGCCTTTGTCTTCGAGGGCCTTGAGGAAAGCGCCGATCTGCCCAGGCCGGGCCAGCCATTGGTTGACGGTCTGCCCTTCAAAGCGGCAATAGTCCGAATGCATGTGCTGGCCGAAGGCGCGCTTGCGCTCAAGCATCGCCACCACCTCGTCCTGCAAGTTGAATTGTTTGATGATAGACGTGGTACCCAGGCCCAAATCATTCAGACGGTAGCCTGCCGCCACACGGCGATAGAAGTCTGCCCTGCCCTCGCCCAGCGGCAACAGGTTCAGCACCGATTGTGCAGCTTTGCACGCGTGGCCACTGCTGGCGTTGTCGATGGTGACATGCAGCGTGAAGTAATAAGGGTCGATGCCTAGCTCACTGAGTTCATAGGCGGTGATCAACAGGTGCAGCGGCAGTTGCTCGTAACCCAGGTTGAAGCCAATGACCTCCGGCAGGAACTCGTCGGCGCACACGCCCAGCGCCAGTTGCAGCGCGCCTTGCAGGTAATGGTCATCCTCAAGGCCGGCGTCGCTGTCGGCATCGTGCTCGCTGAGCAACTTGCGGTAGATCACCACATGGTTCTGCGCAGCTTCACCGTCGCCCAATTCTTCCAGGTAAGTGGTGAGCAGGCCGTCGAAGCGCTGGTCTTGCCAATAGCGCAGCAAGCCGTATAGCCAGGCGCCGTCGACCTGTTTGGTCGGCGCCACGCACTGCAGAAAGTACAAAGCATGGGCCTTGTTCTGGAAATACCGCCGTGGCCCACCGTTTCGACGCTGTTCCAGATAGTCGGCATAGGCCTGGGCCACCTCGGCGCAGCGCTGCTCGACCCAGGCCAGCAGCTGTTCGGGGGCCTCTGGCAAGTCGCAGTCGGTGGCCTCTACCAGGGCCAATTGATCGTGCAGGTATTCACGCGCCAGTTCGGTGGCGTCTTGGGTTTCGCCATGCAGCTGTTGGTAGACCCGTTGATGGCGGCCCTGGGCCGAGTCGGTGAGAGAGGCCGGCTGGCCAGACAGCGCTGTAAGGAGTGTCATGATGGCAGTTTCCGCAAAGTCCGTTACAACGGGCCTCCCACAAGGTGGCCCCGCAAGAGCGCTCAACATCACGCGCTTCTAAAATGCAGAGCCTCGGGGCGTGCGGAAAATTCAAATGAGGTTGGGTTGGGAGGGATAAGCGGTCGTTTGTCAGGGCTCACAAAACCAAAAAATGCCTGTAGGAGCGAGCTTGCTCGCGAAAAACGTCAACGATAACGCGTGCTTCCTGAATAAACGCGGCGTCGGTGAGTTCTTCGCGAGCAAGCTCGCTCCTACAGGGGTTGAGATGGCGCTGTTACTTACGCGCCGCCTCCCACTGCTTGAGCAGGTCGTTGTAGTTCACGGTTTCACCCTTGGGCTTTTCGTTGGCCAGTTTCGGCTTCGGTGCACCCGGCTGGTCGAACCAGTATTGCGCGTCACGCTCGGGGTTCATTTTCGGGCCGCACACCGGTTGCACCTTGGAGCGTTCCAGGCGCGTCATGATCGCATCCTGCTCCTTGGCCAGGTTGTCCAGCGCCTGTTGCGGGGTTTTCTCGCCGCTGGCCGCTGCGGCGATGTTGCTCCACCACAGTTGCGCCAGGCGCGGGTAGTCCGGCACGTTGGTGCCCGTCGGGGACCACTCGGTGCGGGCCGGGCTGCGGTAGAACTCCACCAGCCCCCCGAGTTTGGGCGCCATGTCGGTCATGGCCTGGGAGTTGATATCGGACTCACGAATCGGCGTCAGGCCAACGATGGTTTTCTTCAGCGACACCGTTTTTGAGGTCACGAATTGCGCGTAAAGCCAGGCCGCGAGTTTCTGCTTTTCGGGCGTGGACTTGAGGAAGGTCCAGGAACCTACGTCCTGATAGCCCTTCTTCATGCCCTTTTCCCAATACGGCCCGACTGGGGACGGTGCCATGCGCCATTTCGGCGTACCGTCGGCATTCACCACCGGCAGGCCCGGTTTGACCATGTCGGCGGTAAACGCGGTGTACCAGAAGATCTGCTGGGCGATGTTGCCCTGGGACGGCACCGGGCCGGATTCGGAGAAGGTCATGCCCGCCGCTTCCGGTGGCGCGTAGGCTTTCATCCAGTCCACGTATTTCTGCGTGGCGAATACTGCCGCCGGGCCGTTGGTGTCGCCGCCGCGGGTGACGCTGGAGCCCACCGGGTGGCAATCCTCTACACGGATGCCCCACTCGTCCACCGGCAAACCGTTGGGCAAGCCTTTGTCGCCGCCGCCGGCCATGGAGAACCAGGCATCGGTGAAACGCCAGCCCAGGGACGGGTCTTTCTTGCCGTAGTCCATGTGCCCATAAATGCGCTTGCCGTCGATTTCCTTGACGTCTTCGCTGAAGAACTTGGCGATGTCTTCATAAGCCGACCAGTTCACCGGCACGCCCAGGTCGTAGCCGTATTTCTCCTTGAACTTGGCCTTCAACTCCGGCCGCTCGAACCAGTCGGCGCGGAACCAATAGAGGTTGGCGAACTGCTGGTCGGGCAACTGGTAGATCTTGCCGTCCGGCGCGGTGGTGAAAGACAGGCCGATAAAGTCCTTGAGGTCCAGGGTGGGCGAGGTGAAATCCTTGCCTTCGTTGGCCATCAGGTCGGTGATGGACTCGGTCTTGCCGTAGCGAAAGTGCGTACCGATCAAGTCGGAATCGTTGACCCAGCCGTCATAGATGTTCTTGTCGGACTGCATCTGGGTTTGCAGCTTCTCCACCACGTCGCCTTCCTGCAGCAGGTCGTGGGTCAGCTTGATGCCGGTGATTTCACTGAAGGCCTTGGCCAGCACCTTGGATTCGTATTCATGGGTGGTGAGGGTTTCCGACACCACGTTGATCTTCATCCCACGGAACGGCTCCGACGCCTTGATAAACCACTTCAACTCCTCCAACTGCTGGGCTTCGGTAAGGGTCGAGGGTTTGAACTCGCTGCCGATCCATTTTTTCGCGGCATCTTCATACGCATCAGCCCAGGCCGAAGCGCTCAAACCACTGAGGGCCAGTACGGCGGCCAATGAAATGCTATGTCGCAGCTTATTGTTTTTATTCAACATAGAGACCTCCAGGTTAATTTCAAACGGGGCTTGTAGGAGCGAGCTTGCTGTGGCGAGGGAGCTTGCTCCCGCTGGGCTGCGAAGCGGCCCCAAAATAGATATCCGAGTCGGTTATCGGTTTGGGAGTGCTGCGCACTCCAGCGGGAGCAAGCTCCCTCGCCACACAAGCCCGTGCACAGCTAGCCCCAACGCATCACACTCAACAGCCAAACAAGGGAGAGCGCGGACGCCACCCAGATGCTCCAGTCGGTAACGCCAATGACCAGCAAATGCAGGTAGGCGCTGCCGAGAAGACCGATAAACAAGCGATCGCCACGGGTGGTGCTGATCGGCAGCAAACCGCGCCGCGGGATACTCGGCGAACGTAATTCCCAAGTGGTCATGCCCGCCAGAATCAGGGCAATGCCGCCAAAGAACAGCGCAGTGGGGGTGGTCCAGGCCATCCATTCCATCATCGACTCCTCTAGACCCGGCCCAGGGCAAAGCCCTTGGCCACGTGGTTGCGTACAAACCAGATCACCAGCATGCCCGGCAGGATGGTCAACACCCCCGCCGCTGCCAGCACGCCCCAATCAATGCCGGAAGCCGACACCGTACGGGTCATCACCGCTGCGATGGGTTTGGCGTTGACCGAGGTGAGCGTGCGCGCCAGCAGCAGTTCTACCCAGGAAAACATGAAACAGAAAAACGCCGTGACGCCGATACCGGAGCCGATCAGCGGGATAAAAATCTTCACGAAGAACTTAGGAAAACTATAGCCGTCGATGTAGGCAGTTTCGTCGATTTCCTTGGGTACGCCGGACATGAAGCCTTCAAGGATCCATACCGCCAACGGCACGTTGAACAGGCAATGGGCCAACGCCACGGCGATGTGCGTATCGAACAGGCCAATGGATGAATACAGCTGGAAGAACGGCAGCAGGAACACCGCCGGCGGCGCCATGCGGTTGGTGAGCAGCCAGAAGAACAAGTGCTTGTCACCGAGGAAGCGGTAGCGCGAGAACGCATAGGCCGCCGGCAACGCCACACTCAGGGAGATCACCGTGTTCAGACTCACGTAGTACAGCGAGTTGAGGTAGCCGGTGTACCAGCTTGGGTCGGTGAAGATCACCTTGTAGTTGGCCAAGGTGAAATCCTGCGGAAACAGGGTCAAGCCGCCGAGGATTTCGGTGTTGCTCTTGAAGGACATGTTCAGCAGCCAGTAGATCGGTACCAGCAGGAACAGGATGTAGATCAGTAATGGAATAAGCTTGCGCTTGCTCATGTTGGCGGCCTCAGCGGTTGGCGTCGGAATGGGTCATGGCGGTGTAGAACAGCCAGGACACCAACAGGATGATCAGGAAGTACACCAGGGAAAACGCCGCCGCCGGGCCCAGGTCGAATTGGCCGACGGCCATCTGGGTAAGCGTCTGACTCAGGAAGGTGGTGGCATTACCCGGTCCGCCGCCGGTGAGCACGAAAGGTTCGGTGTAGATCATGAAGCTGTCCATGAAGCGCAACATCACCGCGATCAGCAGCACGCTTTTCATCTTCGGCAACTGGATATGTCGGAACACCGCCCAGGCCGATGCACGATCAATCCGCGCGGCCTGGTAGTACACGTCCGGAATGGCCCTTAAACCTGAGTAGCACAGCAGCGCCACCAGTGAGGTCCAGTGCCACACGTCCATCACCAGCACGGTGACCCAGGCGTCCATGGTGTTGGCCGCATAGTTGTAGCTGATGCCCAGGGCGTTGAGGGTCGAGCCCAGCAGGCCGATGTCGGCACGGCCAAAAATCTGCCAGATAGTGCCGACCACGTTCCACGGAATCAGCAAGGGAATGGCGAGGATGATCAGCACCAGCGAGGACCAGCGGCCCTTGGTGGGCATGGTCAGGGCGATGGCGATGCCCAGCGGGATCTCGATCAACAGCACGCAGGCCGAGTAGATGAACTGGCGCAGCAGCGAGTCGTGCAGGCGTGGGTCGAGCAGCACCTGCTTGTACCAGTCGGCCCCGACGAAATAGCGGCTGGATTGGTCGAAAATGTCCTGCACCGAATAGTTGACCACGGTCATCATCGGGATCACTGCACTGAACGCCACCAGCAGGAACACCGGCAGCACCAGCCACCAGGCCTTGTTGTTCTGCACCTTGTTCATGGCGCCACCTCCAGCAGGTAATCGTCGGCGTAGAGCATCAGCCATTGCGCGGGGAAGCTGATGGAGGCCTTGCCTTCCGGCACCGGCTTGTCCTCGGCCAGGCGCACCTTGAGGGTGGCGCCGTCGAGGTTGAGGGTCATGATCTTGTAGGTGCCTAGGTCCTCCACATGTACGACGTCGGCTTGCAGGGCGTCAGGGTTGTACTCGTCCCATACGTGGATAAATTCCGGACGAATGCCGACCTGGAGCTTTTTGTAGTCGGTGGTGTTGAGACGTTGCTGCATCGCTTCGGACAGCGGCAACAGGGTATTGGCGAACCCTACACCGCCAGCCTTGGCCTGCACCTCGATCAGATTCATCCCAGGGCTACCGATGAAGTAACCGACAAAGGTGTGGCTAGGCCGTTCGAACAATTCACGCGGCGTACCGAACTGCACAATCTGCCCGCCATACATCACCGCGATCTTGTCGGCGAACGTGGAGGCTTCCAGCTGATCGTGGGTGACGTAGACCATGGTGATATTGAACTGCTCGTGAATCTGCTTGAGCTTGCGCCGCAGTTTCCACTTCAGGTGCGGGTCGATCACCGTCAGCGGCTCATCGAACAGAATGGCCGACACGTCATCGCGCACCAGGCCACGGCCCATGGAGACTTTCTGTTTTTCGTCGGCGGTGAGGTTGCGGGCTTTTTTGCTCAGCAGGTTTTGCAGGTCGAGGACTTCGGCGATCTCCTGCACCTTGCTGTGAATTCTCGCTTCGGCCATGCCCTGGTTGCGCAGTGGGAACGCCAGGTTGTCGAACACCGTCATGGTGTCGTACACCACCGGGAACTGGAACACCTGGGCGATGTTGCGCTTTTCCGGGGTCAAGTCGTTGACGACTTGGGTATCGAACAGCACCTGGCCTTCGGACGGGCTGAGCAGGCCGGAAATGATATTGAGCAGCGTGGACTTGCCGCAGCCCGACGGCCCGAGCAAGGCGTAGGCACCGCCCTGCTCCCACACATGATTCATTTCCCGAATGGCGTAGTCTTCTGGCCCTGTAGGCGTAGGGCTGTAGCTATGGGCCAGGTTGCGCAAATGGATCTCGGCCATCAGGCAACCCTCGCGACACGGCGTCCGGGGGCCTGGACCAAGCGGCCCTGACCATCGAACACAAACAGTTTATGGGTGGGGATATACACGCGGATCGGCGCGTCGACATCGTATTCATGCACCCCCGGCAGGTGCAGCACCAGCAGGAAATGCTCACTGCGCACATGCAGGAAGGTTTCCGAGCCGCTGATTTCGGCGACTTCCACGGTCACCGCCAGCTCCAGGTCATCATCGTTGCTGGGCACCAGGCTGATATGGCTGGGGCGCACGCCAAAGCGGAATTCGCCTTCGCCGATAGGACGCAGGTCAACATTGAGTGGGAAATGCACGAAATTGGCGAAGCTCACTTCGTTGCCGCTGATGCGCCCTGGCATCAGGTTGATCGGCGGCTCGGAGAACAGCTCAGCGGCGAGGACCGTTTGCGGCTGATGGTAGACCTCGGCGGCCTTGCCGCTCTGAATCACTCGCCCCTCGTGAAGAATGGTGGTGGTGCCACCCAAGGCCAGGGCTTCGTTGGGCTCGGTGGTGGCATATATCGCGATGGTGTGGCGCGCCTTGAACAGTTCGCGCATTTCCTGGCGCAGCTCTTCGCGCAGTTTGTAGTCCAGGTTGACCAGCGGCTCATCGAACAGAATCAGTTCGGCATCTTTCACCAGGGCGCGGGCCATGGCGGTGCGTTGTTGCTGGCCACCGGACAATTCCAGGGGGTGGCGCTGCAGGAATTTCTCGATGCGCAGCATCTTGGCGGTTTCCAGCACCTTGCTCTGGATCACCTCCTGGGACACACCGGCCTGGCGCAACGGCGAGGCGATGTTCTCGAACACGGTCATGGTCGGGTAGTTGATGAACTGCTGGTAGACCATCGACACATTGCGCAGGCGTACCGGCTTTTGCGTGACATCCACACCGTTCATCAGGATGCGACCGCTGTCGGGCTTGTCCAGGCCGGCCATCAGGCGCATCAGGCTGGTCTTGCCGGACAGGGTGCGACCGAGCAGGACGTTGAAAGAACCGGCTTCGAACCGCAGGTTGGCGTCGTCGATCCAGGTTTGGCCGTCGACAACGCGGGAGACATGTTCCAGGGTCAATGACATGACACGACCTTTTTTATTATTGGAATGAATCTGGTGCGTTGTCAGAGCGAGTTTCGTGCCAAAACCGCAAGCGCTTGATGTGTAAGGAGATGGGTGAATCATGATGTTCAGGAGTGAACAATCCGGCTGAACAACTGAACACTGCCGGGGTTGACAATGAACAGTTGTGAACAACACTTTATGCGCGACGAAGATCAAATGTGGGAGCGGGCTTGCCCGCTCCCACATTGCTCGATGTCTGACGTTAGATGGCGCAAGACCCGACAACAATAATAAAGAAGGTCGCACGATGGCCGAACCCTTGACCCACGACACCCTTATCCAGGAATCCTGGCGCCGTTGCCGCGCCTACGGCCTGGACCACCAGAGCGCCCCCAGCTTTGACCAACTGCCCGCCGAAGGCATTCGCCAGCTCCTGGAAAGCCAGCATTCCCTGGTGCAGACCACCCACCAGGAAGTATTGCCCTACTACGAGAACATCCTCAGCAATTCCAATTGCCTGATCATGCTGGCCGACAATCAGGGCCAGGTGCTGACCTCGTGGGGCACCCAGCGGTTTATCGAACCCACGCTGGCCCGTGGCTTCAGCCCCGGCGCCAGTTGGATGGAACGCGCCAGTGGCACCAACGCCATCGGCACCGCACTGGCCTGCGCCCAGGCCGTGCATATTGAGCACGATGAACACTTCCTCAAGGCCAACCGCTTCATGACCGGTTCCGCGGCACCGATTTTCGACGCCCAGCGCGAAATCATCGCGGTGCTGGACGTGTCCAGCGACAGTTACCTGCCGCCCTCCCACACCCTGGGCATGGTCAAGATGATGAGCCAGACCGTGGAAAACCGGCTGATCCTCAACCTGTTTCGCGGCGAACATTTCCAACTGACCTTCAACACCGGCCTGAGCAACCTCGACAGCCAATGGGCCGGCCTGCTGATCTTTGATGAAAGCGGCCAGGTGCTCTCGGCCAATCGGCGTGCGGATAACTTGCTGGGCATCAGCCTCTCGCGGGTGATGATCGACAGTCTATTCAAGGTGTCGCTGCTGGAGTTGCTCAACCAGCCGGAAGGGCTGCCCTTTGCGTTGCAAGCGGCGGGACGCAATCGGTTCCAGTGCCTGTTGAAGCGCCCCAGGCAGATGCCGGTGCAGGCCCGGGTGTTCAGCCAACCGCAGCCGCCAGCACCGACCTCGATCAACCTCCAGACCCTGCATTTTGGCGATGTGCGCGTGGAAAAAGCCGTGCGCCAGGCCGAGCGCCTGCTGGAAAAGGACATTCCGTTGTTGATTCACGGCGAGACCGGCGTGGGCAAAGAGGTGTTCGTCAAAGCCCTGCACCAGGCCAGTTCCCGCAGCCGGCAGGCGTTGATCGCAGTGAACTGTGCGGCGATTCCCGCAGAACTGGTGGAATCGGAACTGTTCGGCTACGAAAAAGGCGCCTTCACCGGCGCCAACCAAAAAGGCAGCATCGGTCTGATCCGCAAGGCCGACAAGGGCACGCTGTTTCTCGACGAAATCGGCGATATGCCGCTGCCCACCCAGGCCCGCCTGTTACGGGTATTGCAGGAGCGCTGTGTGCAGCCGGTGGGCAGTAGCGAGGTATTCCCAGTGGACTTGCGCATCATCTCGGCGACCAACCGCGCACTGCGCGAGCTGGTGCAGGCCGGGCGCTTTCGCGAGGACTTGTACTACCGCATCGGCGGCCTGACCCTGGAATTGCCGCCGTTGCGCGAGCGTACCGACAAGCAGGCGCTGTTCCAGCAACTGTGGCAGCAACACCGCGAGCCGACGCAATGGGCCGGGCTGAGCGCCGAAGTGCTGAGGCTATTCGAGCAACACCCGTGGCCGGGGAATTTACGCCAAGTGAGCAGCGTGTTGCAGGTGGCGCTGGCAATGGCCGAGGAGCAGCCGATCCGCGCAGAGCACCTGCCCGATGATTTTTTTGTGGATTTGCAGGCAACAGTGCCGCTGTCTAAACCTGAACACCTGGATGAAAGTCTCGACCTGAGCCAGCGCCTGGAAGCCGTGGGCGGGAATATTTCCCACCTGGCGCGAGAGCTGGGGGTGAGTCGCAACACCCTGTACAAGCGCCTGCGCCAACACGAAGGTTGATTTAACGCCAGCTCCAGGAAACGCCGGTGTAGATACCCCGCCCATCAGCGGGGGTGGAGCGTGCAGCGTCCATGCCTTTGTCGTCGTAGCCCGGCGTGACGGTGTTGGCGTAACGGCGGTTGGTGAGGTTGCGCAGGTCGACCCAGGCTTGCCAGTCCTGCTTGGGCGCGTCGTAGCCGAAGGTAGCGCCGAGGGTGGTGTAGGCCGCCGCGTAGTAGGTATTGGCGTAGTCCACCGCTACCCGTGATGCATGCTCGGTATTGAGGCTGGTGTAGAAACCCGTCGGGTGGCTGTAGCGCAGTTGCGCCTGGTAGTAGTGCTTGGGAATGCCGGGCAAGGTGTTGTCGCCGAAACGCTCGTCGTCGCGGTAGTGGAAGTCGCTGAAGGTGTAGGCCTGGCGCAGCTGGAGCTCACCGCTGCCGCCGCCGTCCCACAGCGGGCTGAGCAGGCTCAGTTCCACGCCCTGGTGCACGGTGGGGCTAGCGTTGGATTCGGCGATGATAGCGTTGCTGGTGGCAGTCTGGGCCTGGGTCTCTACAGAAAGCAGCTCGTGGCGAACTTCCGAGCGATAGAGCGCCAGATCCCATTGGCCGAGCCAGGCTTCACCGCGCCCGCCGACTTCCAGGGTGGTGGCGGTCTGATTACGCAGCTTCACGCCTTCGCGCTGCAACCCCGTGGCTGCCCCACTGCCCGGGCCAAAGTATTTGTTCGAGCCCCAGATCATCGACCACGCGTGCGGTGGCTCTACCGAGCGGCTCAGGTTGCCGTAGACCTGCAACTGCGGGGTGAAGTCGTAACGCAGGCCAATGCGCGGCGCGTAGTCCCAATCATGCTGACTGAGCGGCGCCTGGCCGTCGGGGTAAGTGACCTGGGTTTCGCGGCGCGTATAGATGGCGGCAAGGCCGGTGGTCAGCCACAGATCCTCCACCAGTTCCAGCTCGTTGCCTATATGCAGCACAGTATCGGAGCCCAGGTAGCTGTAGTCGCGGGTCTTGGTGCCGGGGGCATAAATGGCAGTATTGCCCGCAGGGGTGCGCACGTATTCCGACGCGCCATTGTTCGGCATCGCCTGGGTAGTACGCAGGCCGAGAGTGGTGGTGCTGGCATGGCCGAACAGGCTGTCCTGGCGGATGTAATTCAGGGTGCCGCTGATATCGGTGTAAGCAACTTTGAGGCGGTTGGTGCCTTCGCGCAGGTCCATGGGGTAATCGTGATAGGCCAGCCCGACCTCGACCCGAGCGTTATCGTCCAACCGCAAGGTGGTCTTGTTGGCAATCCAGGTAGAGCCCGGTTGCAGGCGCTTTGAATCGCGGGCGGCATTGAGGCTGTTGGCGGCACGCGGATCATGGCTGATCTGGTCACGCGTGAGCCTGCCGGGTGAATCGTTGGTGGTTTCGCGGTAACGCAAGTAGAAGCGCGTTTCCAGGTCCGGGCTAAAGCGGTAGCCGAAGTTCGCGGCGATGCCCTTGCCGCTGCCGGCGCTTTGGTGCTGATAACCGTCGGACTCCGAATCGGTGAGGCTGATGTAATAGTCGGCGTCCCCCAGCACTTGCCCGGAACTGACTTCACGTTGGGCATAGCCGCGACTGCCGACCTCATAGCGCACCTGTAGCTTGGGCGCGTCCAAGCCGGTGCGGGTGACGTAGTTGACCGCACCGCCCAAGGCCAATGCACCCTGATCGAACCCGTTGGCGCCACGCAGCACCTCTACCCGGCTTTGCCACAGCGGGTCCTTGAGCTCATAGGGCGTGCCGCCTGGGCCGGTAAGCGGCAGGCCGTCGAACATTTCATACAGGCCGGAGGCATGGGCACCGGGGGCGCGGTTCACGCCCGAGCCACGAATGGACACCTTCACCCCTTCGTTATTGGCCGCCTTGGCGTACACACCGGCCTGGTACTTGAAGACATCCTCGTTGGTGCTGACCCGCCCCTGCTGCACGCTGTCCATATCGATGTAATTGGTGCCACCGGGCACGCTTTTGAGCTGTGCCTGGGCGATTTCTGCGGCGCTGGCCTCAGCCGTGGTGACTTCAACCGGCGCCAATTGCAGGCTTTCAGCCTGTACCAGCGAACTGAGGGTCAAGGCGGCAAAAATAAACGGGGGGTGGCGCAGCAGCATGTGGGCAGGTCCTTGGAATCCGGGAACGTGCCAGGCCAAACCCACCACGCGAACAGTGATGGGAAGGCAGGCATGCCCGTCAGGTCACTCCTTGATGACGGACAGGGGCGTTTTAAAAACAGGATGAATCAGGTTTGGTCGTCAGGCATTGCCAATGCCCGCATCAGGTCATCGGCATCCGACCCCGGCGGAAAGCGGAAGCCATACATTTCGTCAGTGGCGAGAATCTCCCCCAAGGTTTCGCGCAACTGGACTTCCGTGGGCGAGTCACGCAATAACTTATGCGCCGGCAGCAATAACTCGGCAGACACGCCCTGGCCGGTCGCGGCGTCAATCACCGCATAGAGGATAAACCGCAAGCGTATTTCGCGATCCGTGGGCCAAACCGTTTTTCGTTTACCCAAGGGAGGGCCTCGTGTTTAAGAAAAATCCGAGGCTATTGCCCGCAGGCAGGCGTTTCAAGCAGCGCGAGGCAAGATAGGCCGCTTCCTACAACGGAAAGGGAAACACCGCACCGATTGGTCGATGCGATGGGCCTCACTGCACCGGCAGGAAATTCATCAGCAACAGGCTTTGTGCGTAATTGAGGCCAATGCGCCGGTAGCGCTCATCAAGGATTTGGGTCAGCAGGTCCAAACGCGCGACGATCTTGCCGAACTCAACGGCAAAACTGAGGTTACTGCCCTCCTCTGATATCTCGTTGGAAAACAACAGCAGCACGCCATTGGCATCCTGACGCTGACTGAGCAGCCAGGTGGCCTTTTCGATATTGCGCGCGGCATTGCTGACAAACTGCGGGTTGATCGAGTCGGTCACATAAAACTGCGTACGCCCGCCGTGAGCGGTCACGAGCATGCTGCCAATCGCGTAGATGAACGCGCCGACGCGGTCGCCGCGAAAGTCAGGGCTCAAGGAATAACTCAGGGCAGCCAGGTCACTACGATCTCCCAGTGCGGGCAAGGGACGGCGATTTTCGATGGCCTGACGGATTTGCCGGGCGGCGGTCACTGCATCCGGATACCCCGATTGACGCCACTGGTTGGGGTTGCGCAGGTAGAGCTTGCTCATCAGCAAGTAGAGGCTTTGCAGGTTGTCACGCATCCCCAGGGTGGCCATGCGGTCGACGCTGGTCTGGAAGAATTCATCGGGCTTGCCATCGCTGAACTGCCTGGCGATATCGCGGCCCTGTTGTTGGCTGCAACCTGCGGCACACAGCGTTAATATCGCAGCCAGCAGCAGCGGCCATCGGGAGGTGGAAACAGTTGACGTTCGATCCATCGGCACCGGGTCTGATTCTGTTGGCCACCCGTGGGAGTCGGGTGGCTGGGACAGGGTAGATCAGCAGAATGGAAAAAAGTGCAGCGGTGCGGGTCAGATCAGCATCGGACTGCAGACGCTGATCTGACCCGACACTTGATTTCCCGGCGTGCTAGAGCACTACCGTCGCAAGCATCCCCAAGACGCCCAGGCAGAACCCGATCAACGCGCCCCGCCCTGGAGCTTCATGAAACAGCGCCCAGACCACCACAGGCTCCAGAAGCAATAACGAAGTGACCGAGATTACCGTGACAATCCAGATATCACCGACAACCACAAACCCCAGCCAATAGGCGCCCAGCAGGCAAAGCCCGGCAAAACACATCAAGACCACGGGAAGTACAAAGACCTCCCAGGAACCACTGCCGGCCTGGGCCAACTTGGCGGTCACCACCTCACTGTAGATTGCACAAAACTCACCGACCACCATCAACCCTAGAGCAAAAACTCCGAGTAATTCTTTGGACATATCAAAAACTCCTTCGTATTCAGCGCACTGTTTTTCAGCTCCCAGTCGGCAGTGCTGCAGCCGTCGTGAGCGTCGTTGCCTTGATACGAAGGGTTCTTGAAAAGGCCCGAATTACCGAAATGCTTGTCCATGCTCATGTCCTTCAAAGGGTTGAGGCTCAGCGATCCAATACAGTGCGTGCTGATCATAGAGGCATCGTGAAGCTATTCACAATTATGCGATGCCAATACTTAAGGATTACGGTTAATTAAATGCACCGAAAACCGCAATAAAAACCCGGCGCTGGGCCGGGTTTATTGATCGGGAGGTCTTCAGGTAGCAGGGTGCTCACTTGCCACGGAATCCGCCGCGTCTACATCCGACATGTCCTCCTCGATCGGGGCCTCGTCATCCGGGGGTAGCGGGATATTGTCCTCATCGCGCCGTGGGTCATGCCCCGTCTCATTATCGGTGTTACGAGTAACCGCTTGCTGGGAAATGTTGCCTGGGGCTTTCTCGTTGATTTCCATGCTGGCTCTCCGTGTATCGCTCGGGATATCCGTGCTTAAGATTGAGAGGTAGCAACGGATGGAGAGTGCCGGATGTTAGACGAATGGTGGTTCGTCTTTGCAAGGTATGAATGCAAAAAACAGCGTTTATTTGATTATCAGCACACTCAAACCCCAGAAACGCAAAAGCCCCGCTTTCGCGAGGCTTTCGTGTAAATCTTGGCGGGAAACCAGGGATTCGAACCCTGGAGACGCTATTAACGTCCGCCGGTTTTCAAGACCGGTGCATTCAACCACTCTGCCAATTTCCCTTGTGCATCACGGGATTATAGTAGCCCATCCCGTGTCAGCGGGCGCCATAATACCCGAATGAAACACACTGTCAAACTCTCTGCATCGCTTGTTACAAGGCGTCTGTTATGATCTTTGCGACTGAACGTTTCAAAACTGAAGGAGTGTCGCCATGCGCGAACAGAATTACGCAGTGAATGGCAACACGCAGGCTGAGCAGCTTGAAGTCAGCCGCGTGTTGCGCAACACCTACGGCTTGCTCGCCCTTACCCTCGCATTCAGCGGCGTGATGGCTTACGTGGCCCAGCAGATGCGCGTCGGTTACCCGAATATCTTTGTCGTGTTGATCGGCTTCTATGGCCTGTTCTTCCTGACCAACAAGCTGCGTGACTCGGCCTGGGGCCTGGTGTCGGCGTTTGCCTTGACCGGTTTCATGGGCTTTATCCTCGGCCCGATCCTCAACCGTTACCTGGGCATGGCCGGCGGTGCGGAAGTGGTCAGCTCGGCATTTGCCATGACGGCCCTGGTGTTTGGTGGTCTGTCGGCCTACGTGCTGATCAGCCGTAAGGACATGAGCTTCCTGGGTGGCTTCATCACCGCAGGTTTCTTCGTGTTGCTGGCGGCGGTGGTGGCCAGCATGTTCTTCCAGATCAGCGGCCTGCAACTGGCGATCAGCGCGGGTTTTGTGCTGTTTTCCTCGGTGTGCATCCTGTTCCAGACCAGCGCCATCATCCACGGCGGTGAGCGTAACTACATCATGGCGACCATCAGCCTTTATGTATCGATCTACAACCTGTTCATCAGCCTGTTGCAGATCTTCGGCATCATGAGCCGCGATGACTGATCAATCGCAGCAATAAAAATGCCCCGTATCGCGAGATACGGGGCATTTTCATTTTCAGAGCAGATAAAGCTCAGTACTGATTGGGTTCCATTTCCAGCTCGACCTTGAAGCGCTTGAAGATATCTTGCTGGATGCGTAGCGCAAGCTGGGCAATCTCTTGCCCGGTGGCGGTGCCGTAGTTGACCAGTACCAGCGCTTGCATCTTGTGCACGCCCGCATCGCCCTCCCGGAACCCCTTCCAACCGGCCTTGTCGATCAGCCAGCCGGCGGCGAGTTTCATTTGGCCGTCTGCCTGAGGGTAGGCCACCAGGTCCGGATACTGGCTTTGCAGTTCAATCGCCAGGGCCTGGGACACCAGTGGGTTCTTGAAGAAGCTGCCCGCATTGCCCAGCTCTGCCGGGTCTGGCAGTTTCTCGCGGCGAATGCTGCAGATCGCGCGGCTCACATCGCTTGGCGTGGCGTGGGTGATGCCCTGCGCAACCAGACGCTGTTGCACCGGGCCGTAGTCGAGTTTCAGGTGAGTGGCACGGCTGAGGGAAAAGCGTACCCGCAGGATCAGCCAACGCCCGACTTCGTGCTTGAACAGGCTGTCACGGTAGGCGAACTTGCATTCGTCGAGACTGAATTCCCGCAGCTCGCCCGTCTGGCGATCCAGGGCAGTGAGGCCGGCGAAGACATCCTTGATCTCTACGCCATAGGCGCCGATGTTTTGCATCGGCGCGGCACCGACAGTGCCGGGGATCAGGCTGAGGTTTTCCAGGCCGCAAAAGCCGTGTTCAAGCGTCCACAACACGAACGGATGCCAGGCTTCTCCCGCTTCGGCTTCGACAACCACGTGCGTGCCATCATCGCTCAGCACACGAATGCCTTGGGTCGCCATACGCAACACCAGCGCCGGAACGTCCTGGGTCAGCAGCAAATTGCTGCCGCCACCGATCACCAGCAACGGCACCGCATGTGCGGCGGCATAGGCGATGGCCTCGCGCACGTCAGCATCACTGTGGGCCTCGGCAAATAATTGCGCGCTCACATCAATGGCAAAGCTGTTGAATGGCTTGAGCGATACCTGCGCACGCACTTGCAAGGTCATAACCGCCCCTTCAATTCGATCACCAATAAGTCACAGGCGCGTTCGATCAGGTCAAGGACCCGTTCGAAACCTTGCTCACCTTCATAGTAAGGGTCTGGCACCTCGTCCACTTCGCCATCAAAGCGACGCAGGAACAAATCCAGCTCCGCCTTGCCCTGCCCTGGCTGCATGGCTTTGAGGTTGCGCAGGTTACTGTTGTCCATGGCCAGGATCAGGTCATAGCGGGCAAAATCAGCACGGGAAACCTGCTGGGCACGCTGGCCCGACAAGTCATAGCCGCGCGCCAGCGCCGCACGCTGGCTGCGCTGGTCCGGCGGGTTGCCGATATGCCATTCTCCGGTGCCAGCAGACGCCACCTCAACCTGGCCAGCCAAGCCTGCTTCACGCAACTTATGGCGCAAGATGCCTTCAGCGGTTGGCGAGCGGCAGATATTGCCCAGACATACAAACAGAACTTCCATCAGGCGCCCAGCAGGCGACGGACGCGTTCGAGGTCTTCCTGGGTGTCGACACCGGCTGGCGGTGCTTCCAACGCATCGCCCACGTGGATACGCACGCCGTGCCAGAGGGCGCGCAGTTGTTCCAGGGACTCGGTATTCTCGAGCCAGCACGGGCCCCAACTGACGAAGTCGTGCAGGAAACCGGCGCGGTAGGCATAGATGCCGATATGGCGGCGATATGGCACGCCCTCCGGCAACACGTCGCGATTCTTGGCAAAGGCATCCCGCGCCCACGGCAAGGTGGAGCGACTGAACGTCAGTGCCAGGCCGTTGATGTCGCTGACCACTTTCACCACGTTCGGGTTGAACAGCGTCTCGATGTCTTCGATCGGTTCGGCCAGGGTCGCCATACGCGCCTCGCCATGGGCCGCGAGGTTGGCAGCGACCTGATCGATGACACCCGGCGGTATCAATGGCTCGTCACCCTGCACGTTCACTACGATCGCGTCGGGTGCCAGACCCAGCTGAGTGGCGACTTCGGCCAGGCGATCAGTGCCGGAGTTATGGTCTTCGCGGGTCAGGACCGCTTCGGCTCCAAAACCTTTGCACGCCTTGATGATACGCGGGTCATCGGTGGCCACCACCACGCGCTCGGCGCTGCTCTTGCACGCTTGTTCCCATACCAGCTGGATCATCGGCTTGGTGCCGATCATTTGCAACGGTTTGCCCGGCAGACGGGTCGAGGCATAGCGCGAAGGAATGACAACGGTAAAGGCGGTGGTCATTTATCCAGGCGCTCATCGGTGGTCAGGGTGCGGGCTTCGCTTTCGAGCATGACCGGGATGCCGTCACGGATAGGGTAAGCCAGGCCGGCACCTTTGCTGATCAGCTCGGTTTTGTCGGCGCTGAGCTTGAGCGGGCCTTTGCAGATCGGGCAAGCAAGGATATCGAGCAGTTTGGTGTCCATGAATGTTTCCTGGAAAAAAGCGTTTTAAGGCAAAAGACGGTTGGGCAACAGACGCATCAGCTGCGTGTCGAACCAGGCGACGAACGCCGGCGACGGTACCGCATCCACCGCAAGGTACCACCAGTCGGGCTGGGCAAAGGCGCGGCACTTCACCGCGTCCTTTTCGGTCATGACCAGCGGCAATGACGGGGTAAAATTCAAGACCTCGGCGCTGTAGGGCGCGTGATCGGCAAAAGCATGGGGTAACGCCTGCCAGTGTAGCGTTTCAAGGGTATTGAAGAAACGTTGCGGATTGCCTATTCCGGCCACCGCATGCACCTGCTGGCCCTGCGAAAAATAGGTGACCGGCTGGCGCTCGCCGCTGTGCAGGTTGACCAGCGCTGTGGGCTGCAGGCGGAAGGCAAAGCCATTTTCACGGTCTGTAACGGCACCGTTATAAAGCACCCCGTCCACGCTCTGCAGGCGCTCCACCGGTTCGCGCAACGGCCCGGCAGGCAGGCACCGGCGGTTACCGAGGCCACGGGCGGCATCGATCAGCACCAGTTCAAGATCGCGGGCCAGGCGGTAGTGCTGCAGGCCGTCATCGGAGAGGATCAGGTCCAGGGGCTCGCAGGCCAGCAGGGCCTTTACCGCACGACTGCGATCAGGATCGATCATCAGCGGTACACCGCTGCGCTGCACGATCAGCAAGGGTTCATCACCGGCCACCTCGGCACTGTGGCCGGCCTCGACCCGCCACGGCAACTGCGGCGGCTTGGCACCGTAGCCTCGACTGACCACTCCTACGCGCAAGCCGCTACGTCGGCAGTGCTCGATCAACCACAGGATCAAAGGCGTCTTGCCGGTGCCTCCCACTGTAATATTGCCCACCACGATCACGGGCACAGACGACTGATAAATCTCGCCCTCGCCCGCCACGAAGCGCGCACGCTTACGTTGAACCACGCAGCGATACAGCGATTCCAGCGGTCGCAGCAACATTAGTGCTGGATGACCTTCGTACCATGCCTTGAGTAAACGGTCGGAGATGGCCATCAGGGCGGGCTCGCCGCCTCGACGGTGGTCATGCGCAAATGGCTGAAACCGAGCTTGCCGGCAGCGTCCATGGCGGTGATCACGGCCTGGTGCGGGGTTTTGCCATCAGCGCTGATGGACAGCGGCAACTGAGTGTCGCCACCAGACTCCTTCTGCAACGCCTCCATCAGGCTGGCAAGGTCATTTTTCTCCAGCAACTGGTTATTCACCGAAAACACCCCTTCGGCGCTGATAGCGATGTCCAGTTGCTTGACTTGCTGGTCTTCGGCAGGCGAGCCACTCACCGCTTCAGGCAGGTCGACACGCAACTGGGTTTCGCGGGTGAAGGTAGTGGTCACGACAAAAAACAGCAGCAGGATGAACACCACATCGATCAACGACGCGAGGTTGATATCAACATTTTCCCGTTGCTTGCGGCGAAATTTCACGCTTTGCCCTCGACCAGGTCTACATCACGGTCGCCCTGCACCACCTCCACCAGCTTGATGGCTTCCTGCTCCATGCCGACCACCAGTTCATCAATGCGACGCAGCAGGAAACGGTGGAAGAACACCGAAGGGATACCCACCATCAGGCCGGCTGCAGTGGTGATCAACGCCTTGGAGATCCCCCCGGCCAGGACCGCTGCGTTGGTGGTCATGCCCGAGCCTGTGAACGAGCTGAAGATATCGATCATGCCGAGTACTGTGCCGAGCAAACCGAGCAACGGCGCCATGGCGGCGATGGTGCCAAGGGCGTTGATGTAGCGTTCCAGTTCATGGATGACCCGGGCGGCCGCCTCTTCAATGCACTCCTTCATGATCTCGCGACCATGCTTGGAATTGGCCAGACCGGCGGCGAGGATTTCACCCAGCGGCGAATTGGCGCGCAGCTCCTTGAGTTTCTGCTTGTCGAGCTGCTTGTTCTTGATCCAGCCCCAGACCTGCCCCAGCAGATGCTCAGGGGTGACGCGACTGGCGCGCAGGGTCCACAGGCGTTCGGCAACGATGCCGAGTGCAGCGATGGAACTCAGAATGATCGGCAACATCATCCAGCCGCCGGATTTGACCAATTCCCACACAGTGAATGCCCCCTCGAAAAAGTGCGCCACTTTAACATATAGGTTCGACAGCGGGGTTCGTCGGCTACACACCCGCCTGTTGCGGCTCGGGTCTTTGGTAACACGCGATTACGGTAACGGTTCGCGCCAGAAACGGCGTTGACTGCGCGCAACCATCGGTGGCAGAAACGCCCCCAGGCGCAGGCGTACGGCACCCTGCTCGGCGCTGTCGTAAACCCGGCTGCCCAGCACGTGGTAGCGCTCCAGGACCTGCGGATGGGGATGACCGAACGTATTGCTGCGCCCGCGGGAAATCAACACCGATGTGGGCGCCAACCGCTGCAGGAACGGCCAGGATGACGAACTGCGGCTGCCATGGTGCGGGGCTTGCAGCCAGTCGGTCTGGACCGCCAGCGAAGAGGCCAGAAAAGCCTGTTCGGCGGCGCGATCAATGTCACCGGTGAGCAGCAGGCGTTCTCCATTGGCCTCAACCTGCAACACACAAGACCTCGGATTGCCATCAAGCCCATCAGCCCACTGCCACAATTGAAATGACACACCCTCCCATTCCCATCGTTCGCCGCTGGTACAGGGTTGGGTGGCAAGAAAGTCTGGCAAACCTTCGGTTTCACCGCCCACTACACGCTTGACGGGCACCCCCCGAGCCACCGCCGCCGCACCCCCCGCGTGATCGGCATCGGCATGGCTGAGCAGCATCATGTCCAACTGGGCTACCCCGAGCTTTTTCAACGACGGCAACACGACGCGCGCGCCCAGGTCGACAGGCCCCGAGCGCGGCCCGGCATCGTAGAGCAACGTATGATGACGGGTGCGCAGGATCAGTGCCTGCCCCTGGCCGACGTCCAGTTGCACTACATCTACCTGCCCGTGGGGCACCCACTCCCTGGGCGCAAATACAGCCATCAACAGCATGGGCCAGCCCAGCACCCGGAACGGCAACCCCTTGGGCAGCAACAAAATCACCGCGCCAGCCAGGCTAACCAACCAATACCCCAAAGGTACCTCGGCGGGTACCCAGGCCGGCAATTGCGCGGCCAGCAACCCCAGGCCTTTAAACAATCCGTCCAGCGCACCGCCGGCCAGCCACAGCAACCCCTCCCCAGCCAGCGGCACCCACAGCAGCGCCGTGCCCAGCAGCGCCAAAGGCAGCACTACCAGGCTGATCCAAGGCACGGCAAGGAGATTGGCCACAGGTGCGCTGAGGCTGATGGGCAAACCCAGCACCAACAACACCGGAAACAAACCAATGGCAATCAGCCACTGGGGCCGGGTCCACACCTGCCAGGCGCTCCAGGGCCCCAGGCGCCCGCCGAACGCCAACAGCAACACCGCGACCGCCGCAAACGACAACCAGAACCCTACCTGCAGGCTGGCCAAGGGCTCCAGTACCAGCACGCCGTTCAGTGCCAGCAGCAACGGCCACCACACGCCCAAATGGCGGAAACGCAGACGCCACAGCAGCACCAGGCCAACCATCATGCAGGCCCGTTGCACCGGCACGCCGAACCCGGCCAGCAGCCCATAACCCAACGCCGCGCCAAATGCCAGACCGCACGCCCACGGCAGCCACGGCCAGGTTCGGGGCCAGCAACCATAACGCGCCAGCATCGCGACCAAGCCGTAGATCAACCCCGCCAGCAAGCCGATGTGCTGCCCGGAAATCACCAGCAGATGCACCGTGCCCGTGTCCTGCAACACCTGCCAATCCTCAGGCGCCAGGCCGGAACCGTCGCCCAATACCAGCGCCGCCAAGCCCGCCTCGCGGCCTTGGGCATCCACCGCCATCAGGCGCTGGCGCACAGCATCGCGCCAGGCATTGCGGGCCGGTGCGAGACGCTCACCGTCTTTTACCGTTGCAGTAGCACCGATACGCTGGGCCAGCAGCCAGGCTTCATGGTCGACCCCATGGAAATTGAGCAGGCCCGCAGGCCGCTTGAGTGTCAACGCCAGACGCCAGCGTTCACCGCTGTTCACCACTGGCCCGCCGTGCCAGGACACGCGGATACGTTTGGGCAGCCGAATCTTGCGCGACCGGCCGTCGGCCAGTTCAAAGCGCACGCCCGTACCCGTCTGCTGAGGCAAGCCCACCACACGCCCCTCCACCCAGCGAGTCTGCCCGTCCAGGGCCGGCTGCAGCCGATCATCCAGCGCCCGCTGCGCGCTGAGACAGGCCCAACTCAAGCCCACCAGAAAGAACGCCACGGGATAGGACCGAAAAGGCAACAGCATCAAGGCCAGCACCAGCATGGCCAACAACCCGGCGCCAGGCGGCAACACCGGTAACCAACGCAACGCCAGCAACCCCAGCGCCAACGCCAACATCCCTGTCTTCATGGATCATCCTTTCCCAGTGATCCACTCAGTCTTAGCCGGCTGAACGACAGCGCCTATGATGTTTTGTCACAAAGTCTGAATTTTCTGTTTATAGAATCCGGGCATACTTGCCCCTCGAATTGACCTGGACCCCTTATGCCCCGGCGCTTATTCAAACGGTACATGCCCGATCCCAGCAGTATCAGGGAACACAAGTCATTACAGTTTCTTGGCACGCTGCTGCATGACCCCAACCTCTGGCACCTGAACCGGCACTCAGTGGCTCGCGCCATGGCGGTGGGTTTATTTGCGGCGTTTATCCCGATTCCATTGCAGATGTTGCTTGCCGCGGTCCTGGCGATTTCGGTGCGCGGCAATATGCCTATCGCCATCAGCCTGGTGTGGTTGACCAACCCCATCACCATGCCGGTGGTGTTCATCTGCACCTATATGACCGGCGCCTGGCTGATGAACGTGCCGCCACGCAGCTTGCCCGATAACCTTACGTGGGAATGGATCAGCGGCCAGTTGAGCACTCTTTGGCAGCCATTCCTGCTGGGTTCGGTGGTATTGGGGGTGGTATTGGGCGCCTTGGCTTATTGCCTGACCATGGCGTACTGGCGCTGGTGGGTGGCGCACCAGTGGAAAAAACGCAAACTGCGCCGGCGCTGAGCGCTAACGGGCCAGCAAACGCAAATGCACCCGCAGACCCCGCCCGGTATTTTCCGCCCATAAGCGGCCGCCCTGGCGCTGCACGGCGTTGCGGGCAATGCTCAGGCCCAGGCCGAAACCGCCATCGCCGGGCCGCGAGCCGTCCAGGCGGGTAAAGGGCGCGAAGATGCGCTCCAGATCATCCTCAGCAATCCCGGCCCCCTGATCCTGCAGCCAGATATGCCAATAGCCCCCCTCCCGACATCCGTCGAGTTGCACGCAGCCGTCGTGGGGCGAGTGGCGTATGGCGTTGCGCAGGATATTTTCCAAGGCCTGGGCCAGTGCATTGAGGTTGCCACGCACCCAACTGTCCGCGGGTAACAGGCACGGCAAGCGCGATGCGGACCAACCGCTTTCAAAACAAGCATTCTCGCGCAATATGTCCCACAAGGCCTGGAGCTGAATATCTTCCTGGGGCAACGGTGTAGTTTCGCTGTCGAGCCAGGCCAGTTGCAGGCTGTCTTCTACCAGGCGCTGCATGGCGTCGATTTCCCGACCCAGGCGCTCGCGCAGCTTGGCCAGGTCTTGCTCGCTGTCGCAGGCTACCCGCAGGCGGCTCAAGGGTGTGCGCAGTTCATGGGACATATCGCGCAGCAACTGCTGCTGCAAACGCACCGTGCCCTGCAAGCGTTCGGACATATGGTCAAAGGCGCGGCCCAGCTCGCCCAGTTCGTCCTGGCGGCTGGTGGCATCCAGGGACATCCGCGTATTGAGTTGGTCCGCACGCCAGGCATTGGCCTGCTCGCGCAATTGATTGAGGGGCATGATCAACAGCCGGTAAAGGCCGATGCATAGCAAGAGGGTAAACAGACCTGGGATCACACCATTGGTGACCACCCGCCAGAACAGTTGATAGCGCCCAGGCATAAAGCGCTGCGGCAGCTCGATCACCAGCGACCCCGCGCCAGGGTCGACCGGAAACGGTACTTTCATCCAGGGCAAACCAATGACATGCCGGCTGACCGGCCAGTCCAATCCACGCAAAAACGTCAGGCGCTGGCTTTCCTTGTCACTCAAGGGCGTGCTGCCCAGGGACTGCAGGTCGTTACCGATCACCCCTACCCAAGTGCTTTCGCGCTCGGCCATCCGCTGCAGCCAGGCATCTACGCCCGCGCTGCCTTGCGTGCTCCACACCAGTTCGGCACCCGCGGCATAGCCATTGAGAATCTCCCGCGACTTGTCGGACAGATACGCGCTCTGCTGTTCCATATAGCGGCCCCACGACCAACTGAGCCAAATCATCAGCAAACAGAAGGCGATCAACAGGCAGGCCAGCTTCCAGAACAACGAGTGCTTGCCGGGCAGTCGCTCAAAGCCCTTCATCGTGACCGCTCAGCACGTAGCCCTTGCCCCATACGGTGCGTACTTCACGCTCGATGTAACCGATGGCCTTGAGCTTGCGGCGGATCTGGCTGACATGCATGTCGAGGCTGCGGTCATGGGGCGCATAACCGCGCTGCAACACCTGCTGATACAGGAAGGCTTTGCTGAGGACTTCTTCGGCGTTGCGGTGCAGGGTTTCCAGCAGGCGGTATTCGCTGCGCGTGAGCGCGGCCCACTGGTCCTGGCAGGACACATCGCAGCGTTCATCATCAAAGTGCAGCACCCGGGCATCTTCAAGTGCCGGGGGCCGCGTCGGCTCGGGCCGGCGATCCAGGGCAACGCGGCGAAGGATCGCTTCAATACGCACGCACAGTTCAACCATGCTGAACGGCTTGGGCAAATAGTCGTCCGCACCCAGGCGAAAACCGCTGATACGGTCGGCTTCAGCGCCCAGGGCTGACATCAGGATCACGGGCATGGCGTGGCTCTGGCGCAAATGAGTGAGGATCGACAAACCGTCCAGCCCCGGCAGCAGAATATCCATCAGCACCAGGTCGAACGCCTGGGCGCGGGCCAGTTGCAGGCCCTGCTGGCCGTTCTGGCACCAGGTCACCTGGAAACCACTGCGGCCCAGTTGATCGTGCACGTAGGCGCCCAACACAGGGTCATCTTCGATCGTCAGGATACTGGGTAGGCCAACTGCTGCGGGAGTCATTAGCGTCTGCAAGTCATTCTCAATCACTGATTATTCAAGATTAAACGTTCACAGGCAATCGCCACCCGGCGCCGAATGGCCCGAAGATTGCCGCATGTCATTAATTTGCAAGATTCCAGGCCGCGCAAATGGCTACACTGCGCAGGTGGCGCTGGCCGGATGCCGGCGTGGATGATTGATAACAACGTGGTAGCAGGAGAGTGGCGTGCTTAGAAAAATGGGGATAAAAGGCCGCGTACTGTTGCTGACCTTATTACCGACCAGCCTGATGGCGCTGTTGTTGGGCGGCTATTTCACCTGGATGCAACTCTCGGAATTGCAGACCCAGCTACTGCAACGCGGCGAAATGATCGCCGAGCAATTGGCACCGCTGGTGGCCCCAGCCATGGGCCACAAGGACACCGACCTGCTGGAGCGTATCGCCACCCAGTCCCTGGAACAGCCGGATGTGCGCGCCGTGTCGTTCCTGGCGCCAGACCGCGCGTCCCTGGCCCACGCCGGCCCGACCATGCTCAACCAGCCACCCACCGGCAACAGCTCGCAACTGTTACAGCGTTCCGGCAACGACGCCACCCGCTATCTACTGCCGGTGTTTGGCCGCCATCGCAACCTGGCGGGCGAATTGATTCCCGATGAGGCCGACCGCCTGCTGGGTTGGGTGGAAGTCGAGCTGTCCCACAATGGCATGCTGTTGCGCGGCTATCGCAGCCTGTTCGCCAGCCTTCTGCTGATCGCCATCGGCCTGATGTGCACCGCCGCCCTCGCCCTGCGTATCAGCCGTACCATCAATTCGCCGATTGGCCAGATCAAGCAAGCGGTGGCGCAGCTCAAGGACGGCAACCTGGAAACACGCTTGCCACCCTTGGGCAGCCAGGAATTGGACCAACTCGCGTCTGGCATCAACCGCATGGCCGAAACCCTGCAAAATGCCCAGGAAGAGCTGCAACACAGCATCGACCAGGCCACCGAAGACGTGCGCCAGAACCTGGAAACCATCGAGATCCAGAACATCGAGCTGGACCTGGCACGCAAGGAAGCCCTGGAAGCCAGCCGTATCAAGTCGGAGTTCCTGGCCAACATGAGCCATGAGATCCGCACACCGCTCAACGGCATCCTCGGTTTTACTCACTTGCTGCAAAAAAGCGAATTATCACCGCGCCAGCTGGATTACCTGGGCACTATCGAAAAATCTGCGGATAACCTGCTGGGCATCATCAACGAAATCCTCGATTTCTCGAAGATTGAAGCCGGCAAACTGGTGCTCGACAGCGTGCCTTTCAACCTGCGCGACTTGCTGCAAGACACCTTGACCATCCTCGCCCCCGCCGCCCATGCCAAGCAGCTCGAACTGGTGAGCCTGGTGTACCGCGACACGCCCCTGGCATTGGTGGGCGACCCGCTGCGGCTCAAGCAGATCCTGACCAACCTGATCAGCAATGCGATCAAGTTCACCCGCGAAGGCACCATTGTGGCCCGGGCAATGATCGAGGACGAGCAGGAAGACAGCGTGCAATTGCGCATCAGTGTGCAAGACACCGGCATTGGCCTGTCCAACCAGGATGTGCGCGCCCTGTTCCAGGCATTCAGCCAGGCTGACAACTCGCTGTCGCGCCAGCCCGGCGGCACCGGTTTGGGCCTGGTGATTTCCAAGCGGTTGATCGAGCAGATGGGCGGCGAAATCGGCGTCGACAGCACGCCGGGTGAAGGTTCGGAATTCTGGATCAGCCTGAACCTGCCCAAAACCCGTGACGACGTCGAAGACCTGCCCGCCGCGCCGCTATTGGGGCGTCGTGTGGCCGTGCTGGAAAACCACGAACTGGCGCGCCAGGCCCTGCAACATCAATTGGAAGACTGCGGCCTGGAAGTCACGCCGTTCAATACCCTGGAAAGCCTGACCAACGGCATCACCAGTGCCCACCAGACCGAACAGGCCATCAGCCTGGCGGTGCTCGGCGTCACCGCCAACGACATTCCGCCCGAACGCCTCAACCAACACCTGTGGGACCTTGAACACCTGGGCTGCAAGGTGCTGGTGCTGTGCCCGACCACAGAGCAGATGCTGTTCAACCAATCGGTGCCCAACCCCAACAGCCAACTGCAGGCCAAGCCCGCCTGTACGCGCAAGTTGCGCCGCTCCCTGGCCGACCTGATCAGCCCGCGCCCTTCGCGCAGCGAACCCGGTGAGCCGTTGTCCAGCCGTGCGCCACGGGTGCTGTGCGTGGACGACAACCCGGCCAACCTGTTGCTGGTGCAAACCCTGTTGGAAGACATGGGCGCCAAGGTGCAGGCGGTGGAAAGCGGTTACGCGGCGGTCGACGCCGTGAAGCAGGAAACGTTCGATTTGGTGCTGATGGACGTGCAAATGCCCGGCATGGATGGCCGCCAGAGCACCGAGGCGATCCGCCAGTGGGAAAGCGAACGCCACGGCACACCGCTGCCGGTGGTAGCCCTCACGGCTCACGCCATGGCCAACGAAAAACGCGCCCTGCTGCAAAGCGGTATGGACGACTACCTGACCAAACCCATCAGCGAGCGGCAATTGGCCCAGGTGGTATTGAAATGGACCGGCCTGGCGCTGCGTAACCAAGGCCCGGAGCGCACCCATGAAGGTGCGGCCCAGGGCGTGCAGCTCTTGGTACTCGACCACGAAGAAGGCCTGCGCCTGGCCGCCAACAAGGCCGACCTGGCCGCCGATATGCTCGCCATGCTGCTGGCCTCCCTGGAGGCTGATCGCCTGGCAATTACCCACGCCCGCGAAGCCAATGACAACCATGCCTTGATCGAGCGCGTGCACCGTTTGCACGGCGCCACCCGCTACTGTGGCGTACCGCAATTGCGGGCGGCCTGCCAGCGCGCCGAAACCCTGCTCAAACAGGATGACGCCAAGGCCTTGGCCGCGCTGGACGAACTGGACATGGCGATTGCGCGGTTGGCCAGTGAAGCCAGAGTGAGTGCCTGACCCTGTTTTCATGGGCAACGAATCAACAATGTGGGAGGGGGCTTGCCCCCGATAGCAGTGTGTCAGTAGACGAATCCATCGCTGATGTACCGCTATCGGGGGCAAGCCCCCTCCCACATTCAGTCAGCATTCCAATGTGTAAATTGCAGGGAGCCTTCTTAATGCGCGTCATTCTCTTCAGCAGCCAAACCTACGACCGCGAGAGTTTCCTCGGCGAACCGCTGCCGGCTGGCCTGGAACTGCAATTCCAACCCGCCCGCCTCAACCTCGAGACCGTGGCCCTGGCCGAACACCACGAGGTGGTCTGCGCCTTTATCAACGACGACCTCAGCGCCCCGGTGCTGGAGCAACTGGCCAAGGGCGGCACACGCCTGATTGCCCTGCGCTCGGCGGGCTACAACCATGTCGACTTACCCGCCGCCCAGCGCCTGGGCCTGACTATCGTGCGCGTGCCCGCCTATTCGCCCCACGCGGTGGCCGAGCACGCCGTCGCCCTGATCCTGGCCCTCAACCGTCGCCTGCACCGTGCCTACAACCGTACCCGCGACGGTGATTTCAGCCTGCACGGGCTGACCGGCTTTGATCTGGTCGGCAAAACGGTCGGCGTGGTCGGCACCGGTCAGATCGGCGCGACCTTCGCCAAGATCATGACCGGCTTCGGCTGCCAGTTGCTGGCCTACGATCCCTTCCCCAACCCACAGGTGCAGGACCTCGGGGCCCGCTACGTGAGCCTGCCTGAACTGTTGGCCGAGGCACAAATCATCAGCCTGCACTGCCCGCTGACCGCCGACAGCAAACACCTGATCAATGCCCGCTCGCTCGCGCAGATGCAAACCGGTGCGATGCTGATCAACACCGGGCGTGGTGGCCTGGTCGATACGCCGGCACTGATCGAAGCGCTCAAGCTGGGCCAGTTGGGCTATCTGGGGTTGGACGTCTACGAAGAAGAAGCCCAATTGTTTTTCGAGGACCGCTCGGACCTGCCCCTGCAGGATGACGTGCTCGCCCGCCTGCTGACCTTCCCCAACGTGATCATCACCGCGCACCAGGCCTTCCTCACCCGTGAAGCCCTGGCGGCGATTGCCGGCACCACGCTGGCCAACATTGCCGCGTGGGCCGATGGCCGCGCACAGAACCTGGTCGAGGGATGATCAGCGGTCACATACCAGGCTCATGATAGGCCGGCACCCGTGATAGGATGCCGCGCCTATTTGGAGGATCCATGGCCGAACACGATTTCCGCTTCAGCTTGCTGAGCCCGCAACACACCCTGATCGAATGCCGTGCCCTGGTGCCGGGCCGTTACCAGGTCACCGGCAACGGTGGTTCGATCAAACATGGCGACGTCCTGATCGTCAGCCTGCGCGGCAGTAAAACCCTGTCGATGCGACTCACCGTCGAAGGTGACGCACGCTACTCCATCCGCCCGGCGGGCCAGTGGGTCGCCATGGCCCAAGGGCCGAAGTTCGGCGAACTCGAGATCCACACCTGGAAGGTCAATTGCGACAGCTGCGACGCCGTGTTGGAGTTTGAATTCGCGGTAGAAACCAAGCTGACCAAGGCACCGCTGCAACCGGCCGCCAACGCGCGTATCAAAGAACTGGGCTGGGCCAGCGAAGGCGACAAGCACCGTTGCCCGAAATGCCAGCAGGCCGCGCAATGAAAGGCCGGCTGCTGCTCGCCGCAATCGGCCTGGGCCTGGCAGGCTGCGCCGCCGATGGCGCCAAGCTGGAGCGCGACCACAGCTACGTCGTGGAATGGATCGGTGAGCGGCCGCTGATGGACTACGCGCACCTTACCGTCACCCTGGGCGCCGATGGCCGCGCCTATGGCAATGGCGGCTGTAACCACTGGTTTGCGCCGTACACGGTCGAAGGCGACAAGCTCAGCTTCGGCCCGGTCGGCAGCACCCGGAAAATGTGCGCCGAGGCCCTGATGGAGCAAGAGCATCGCTTCTTCCAGGCCCTGCAAGGCGTGCAGCGCTGGGACATCTCGCCGCTCGAGCAGACGCGGTTCTGGCCGGCCGAAGGCAAGCCGATCCGTTTGTGGCTCGAAGAAGGCTGACCTAGGCGCACTCTCCTGTATTAACGCGTTGTCCTCGGGCTCTGTGGGAGCTGGCTTGCCTGCGATGCGGACGACGCGGCGTACCAGGTACACCGCAGCGATGCCATCGCAGCATAGGTATCTACACAACTTTGTGGGTTGTAACAGCAGACGGTAACCACGATGCGAAGCGAGTCGCTCTTGATCTTGATCTGCTTTTGATCTTGATCTCAGGCGCCCCGTCAAACCACGCTGGCCGGAATTCGACAGGGATTTGGGGGGTAAACCGGCAGGGATGCCGGTTTAGCCGCCCCGCGCCATGGATAGCGCGTGGCGGCGGCCCCCCAAATCACTGGCGGATTACGGGCACACCGAGCCTAAGCGAGGTGCCGAGTGGTGGGGCAAGAGCGTTTTGCTTACTTTTGTCTGGGCCGGCATTCCGGCTTTTCAAAAGTGAGCCGCTGTCAGAGCGGAACCATCGGTGGCCGTTACCTAAATAATGGATATGTACTCGGTCAAATCCAATATCCCGGTCGGCTGGCAGGCCGCCTTCGCAGGCAAGCCAGCTCCCATAGTTCTAGCCTTTCAGGGCCTTGAGCTTGGCCAACACCCCTTCCGCTGTCTGCTCACCCATCAACTGCTCACGCACCTTGCCCTTGTCGTCGATGATGTAGGTCACCGGCAAGGCCTCGCTGCGCGGAATCTCGAAGATCCCGTCCGGGTTCTGGGCCAGTACCGTGAACTTGATCCCCAGCTTGTCGCTGGCGGCCTTCAGTTCCTCACCCTGCACATTGTCGAAGTTGACGCCGAACACCCCGACATTCTGGCCTTTCAACTGTTCTGCCAGGGCATTGAGCTCGGGAATTTCCGTGCGGCACGGGCCACACCATTCGGCCCAGTAGTTGACCACCAGCCACTGTTTGTCCAGGCGTTCGGCCGCCACTTTCTGGCCGTATTGGTCAACGCCGTAATCGTTACCGCAGCCGCTGAGCAGCAGGGTTGTGATGATCGCCAATGCACCGATCAGTCGCCTTGTCATGGGGTATTCCTTCGCAAAAATGAACGTTGGCTGCGGCCTATCGCCTCTTACGGTTTAAGGACAGGCGCCAGCGCAGGTAGAATACCCGCCACCTTACGCAAGATGCGACCCGCACATGACCGATCTGACGCTTTATCACAACCCGCGCTGCTCGAAATCCCGCGGTGCGCTGGAACTGCTGGAAGCCCGCGGCCTCACCCCGACCGTCGTGCGCTACCTGGAAACCCCGCTGGATGCCGCGCAAATCGAGGCCCTGCTGAAAAAACTGGGGATCAGCGCACGCCAACTGCTGCGCACCGGCGAAGACGAATACAAAACCCTGAACCTGGCCGACGCCAGCCTCAGCGACACCCAACTGATCGCCGCCATCGCAGCCCATCCCAAGCTGATGGAACGCCCGATCCTGGAAACCGCCGACAAAGCCATCATTGGCCGCCCGCCCGAGAACGTGCTGGAGATCCTGCCGTGACCACGCCCTATGTGCTGGTGTTGTATTACAGCCGCAACGGCTCGGTGAGCGAGATGGCCCGACAGATTGCCCGCGGTATCGAGCAAGGCGGCATGGAAGCGCGGTTGCGCACCGTGCCGGCGATTTCCACCGAGTGCGAAGCGGTGGCGCCGAGCATTCCCGACGAGGGCGCGCTGTATGCCAGCCTGGACGACCTGAAGCACTGCTCGGGCCTGGCCCTGGGAAGCCCCACCCGGTTCGGCAACATGGCCGCGCCGCTCAAGTACTTCCTCGATGGCACCAGCAACCTGTGGCTCACCGGCGCTCTGGTCGGCAAGCCGGCCGGCGTGTTCACCTCCACCGCCAGCCTGCATGGCGGCCAGGAAACCACGCTGATGTCGATGCTGCTGCCGCTGCTGCACCACGGCATGCTGATCACCGGCCTGCCCTACAGCGAGCAGGCGCTGCTCGACACCCAGGGCGGCGGCACGCCGTATGGCGCCAGCCACCATTCCGGGCCAGACGGCAAGCGTATGCTCGATCAACATGAAATCACCTTGTGCCGGGCCTTGGGCCTGCGCCTGGCCAAGACCGCCACGCTGTTGGAGAACGGCCGTGGCCAGGAAGCCTAAGGTCCTGCCGCCACGGGAGTGGCTGGAGCCACGGGTCAAGGTGGCACGCGCGCTGAGCCTGCTGGCGTTCTTGGGCCTGGTGGGCTTGTTGTGCGTGTACTACCTGTTGGTCGCCGACCTGCATGGGGCGCGCCCGTGGGTCATCCTGCTGATCGAGCTGGTGCCGCTGCTGATACTTGCGCCAGGCATGCTGATGGGCAGCGCACGCGGACATTCGTGGATGTGCTTTGTGGTGAACCTGTATTTCATCAAGGGCGCACTGGCGGCGTATGACCCGAACCGCCAGTGGTTTGGTGTTCTGGAAATGCTCGCGAGCCTGGCGGTGTTTTGCACGGCGTTGCTGTATGTGCGTTGGCGGCATCAATTGAACCGGCGACTGGCCGATTGACTGATCGTGACTGATCGTTCCCACGCTCCGCGTGGGAATGCATCCTGTGACGCTCCGCGTCACCCTTGCACTAGGCCCGGGACGCAGAGCGTCCTGGGCAGCATTCCCACGCAGAGCGTGGGAACGATCAGTATCAATGGTTGACGGTATAGGCCAACATCATCGACAGCTGACACATCGGCCGCCCACTCTCGGCATGCCACTGGTTGAAGGCACCCTGTACTGTCGCCAAATCGCGCAGGCTGGTCGGCGCCTTGTCGACGATCTTCTGCGCATTCAACGCTGCCACCACGTCATCGCTCGGTACAAAGGTGTCCTTGCCGACCATGCGCAGGAAGCGAGGCGCCGACAGGCCGCCCAACTGGTGGCCGTGCTTGCTCAGGTACTTCCAGAGCCCGACGATATCGGTCACCGGCCAATCAGCGATAAACGCGCCGAAGCTGCCTTTCTCCTGCTCGATATCCAGGATCATCTGCGCGTTGCGCGGCACACTCTTGAGCTTGCCCAGGTGGCGGATGATGCGGGTGTCCTGCATCAGCCGTTCCAGGTGTTCGGCACCCATCAGCACGACTTTTTCCGGGTCGAAGCCAAAGAACACCTGCTCGAACGCCGGCCATTTGGCATCGACCACGCTGTGCTTCAAACCGGCGCGGAACACTCGCAGCGCCAAGGTCGACAGGTAACGGTCATCCGCTATCTTGCGCAATTGCGCCGGGGTCTTGGGCACCGGCAGATGGGCTTCCAACTTGGCCGCCGAACCGAAGCGGTTCAGACAATATTCGTGCAGCCACTTGTAATCGCGCATGCCCTCTCCTGTCAGTCGAATTGAAAACGGCGCCCGCAAGCGCCGTGTACTAGAGCCTCGGGAAGACTCAGAGGTTCACTACATTGACGAAACGCGATGCGGCGGTCTCATCGATTTTCAAGCTGGTGAAGTCGAACAGGTTGCGGTCGGCCAATTGCGACGGGATCACGTTTTGCAGGCTGCGGAAGATACTTTCGGTACGCCCAGGGGTCTTGCGCTCCCAGTCCACCAGCATCTCCTTGACCACCTGGCGCTGCAGGTTTTCCTGGGAGCCGCACAGGTTGCACGGGATGATCGGGAATTGCTTGAAATCGGAGTAAGCCTGGATGTCCTTCTCGTTGCAATACGCCAGCGGGCGGATCACTACGTTGCGTCCGTCGTCGGCGCGCAGCTTGGGCGGCATGGCCTTGAGCGAGCCGTTGAAGAACATATTGAGGAAGAAGGTTTCGACGATGTCATCGCGGTGATGACCCAGGGCCATCTTGGTCGCGCCGATCTCATCGGCAAAGGTATAGAGCGTGCCACGGCGCAGGCGCGAGCACAGCGAGCAGGTGGTCTTGCCTTCCGGGATCAATTCCTTGACCACCGAGTAGGTGTCTTTCTCGACGATGTGATACTCGACGCCCAGTTCTTTCAGATAGGCCGGCAGCACATGCTCAGGGAAACCGGGTTGCTTCTGGTCCATGTTGACCGCCACGATCTCGAACTTGATTGGCGCGACCTTTTGCAGGTGCAGCAACACGTCGAGCATGGTGTAGCTGTCTTTGCCGCCGGAGAGGCAGACCATGACCTTGTCGCCATCCTCGATCATGTTGAAATCGGCGACCGCTTCACCGGCCAGGCGACGCAGGCGTTTTTGCAGTTTGTTCTGGTTGACTGTAAGAGTGCCCATGGCGCTTGGATCCGCAAAGGTGTGTGACGAAAAGCGCAGCATTTTACCGGTAAGACTGGCGCAGATCCAATGTGGAAGCTGGCTTGCCTGCGATAGCGGTGTGCCAGTCAACATCTCTGTTCCTGACAGGCCGCCATCGCAGGCAAGCCAGCTCCCACACTGGATCCCATGAACTCAGACAGACCACACCGCGATTAGCCCCCCTGTTTACAGCGCAATTTGCTCTAAAGGCCCTACGGTTATTCCGGTCATCCCTTTCTATACTGCGACTTGAGGTCGCACATCTATCCAGACCTTTCAGGCCATATGGCCCGTGGGCGCTCCGATGGGGGGCGATGGTAATAACGACAGGAGTGACTGGCATGATCCATCACGTCGTGGGGCTGTTTACCCATCCCGACCAGGAATGGCGGGAAATCCGTGGCGATAAAGAAGAAAGCATCAGCCACATGTACCTCACTCATACCCTGATTCTCGCGGCGATCCCCGCCATTTCCGCCTTTATTGGCACCACTCAGGTCGGCTGGGTCATCGGCAACCGCGCCCCGGTGATGCTGACCCAGGAAAGCGCGCTGTGGATGACCCTCATGTCCTACGCGGCCATGCTGTGCGGCGTGGCGGTGATGGGCGCGTTCATTCACTGGATGGCCCGCACCTACGACGCCAGCCCAAGCATGGCCCGCTGCGTGGCATTTGCCACTTACACCGCCACACCCTTGTTTATCGGCGGGCTGGCGGCGCTCTACCCGCATATGTGGTTGGGCATGGTCGTGGGCACGGCGGCGATCTGCTACACGGTGTATCTGCTGTATGTGGGGCTGCCAACCTTCATGAGTATCGACCCGGATGAAGGCTTCCTGTTTTCCAGCTCGGTATTGGCCGTCGGCCTGGTGGTGCTGGTAGCGATCATGGCCTTTACCGTGATCGTCTGGGGCCTGGGCGTCGGGCCGATCTACACCAGTTGAACGAAAAACCCCGCAGGCAAGGCCACCGCAAGGTGGCTTTGTGCGTTATGCATGACCATTCGGCGCCTGACAGATTCGGAAACACCCAGCTTTGCGGCATACTGGGCGTCTCTGGAGATATGTACAGCATGCCCGAGCAACTCAATACCCGCGTCGAAGATTGTTTCCTGCAAGCCGAATCCTTTTTCAAACGAAGCTTCAAACGCCCCCAGGTCAGCCTCAAGCTGCGGGGCCAGAAAGCCGGTGTCGCGCATTTGCACGAGAACCTGCTGCGCTTCAACCCTCAGTTGTACCGTGAAAACAGCCAACACTTTCTCAAGCAGACCGTAGCCCACGAAGTGGCGCACCTGATTGCCCACCAATTGTTTGGCGAGCGTATCCAGCCCCATGGCGAGGAATGGCAGTTGATCATGCGCGGGGTTTACGAACTGCCGCCCGACCGTTGCCATACCTACGAGGTCAAGCGCCGACAGGTGACTCGCTATATTTACCGCTGCCCGTGTGCGGACAGTGATTTTCCGTTCTCCCCGCAGCGCCATGGGCTGGTGAACCAGGGGCGGCGGTATTTGTGTCGGCGGTGTCGGCAGACGTTGGTGTTCACCGGGGAAACTCGGGTGGAATGAGGGCCTCTTCGCAGGCAAGCCAGCTCCCACATTTGGATCTGTGAACACAATCAAAATGTGGGAACTGGCTTGCCTGCGAAAGCGTCGGCTCAGTCAACCTACAACCTTGGCCTGCCGCAATTGCTCTATCCGCTCAATACCGAACCCCAACTCCGCCAGCACCTCATCACTGTGCGCCCCCACCGCCACTCCAATATGCCTGGGCGCCGGCAACCCCTCGGAGAATTTCAGCGGGCAGGCCAATTGCGCTTGTGTCGAGCCATCACCCCGGGGCACTTGGCTGACCAGCTCCCGCGCCTTCAACTGGGGATGCTCCACCGCTTCGCTCAAACTCAACACTGGCTCGACACAGGCATCCACCCCGGCAAACAACTCACACAACTGGTCAAAACTGCGCTTCTCGAACTCCACCTGCAACGCCTGCTTGAGCACGCCCTGCCGTTCGGGCGTCACACTGTATGCCGCCAGCTCCGGGCGTCCCAAGGCCGCGCACAGCTGCTGCATAAACCCCGGTTCCAAACTGCCCACCGACATCCAGCGCCCATCGCGCGTGCGGTAATAGTCATAGAAACTCCCGCCATTGAGCACATGGTTCTCCCACCCAGGCTCGACCCCGCAAGCCAGATAACCGGCCCCAGCCATGGCGTTCAGGCTGAACGAGCAATCGGTCATGCTCACATCCAGGTATTGCCCCACCCCGCTCTGCTGCCTGGCAATCACCGCCGCCAGCAAGCCCACCACGGCATGCAGTGAACCGCCCGCCACATCCGCCAGCTGTACGCCCAGGGGCAACGGGCCGGTGTCCTGACGCCCGGTATGGCTGGCGACGCCGGCCAACGCCAGGTAGTTGATATCGTGCCCGGCGCGGTCCTTATAGGGGCCGGTCTGGCCGTAGCCGGTGATCGACACATAGATCAGCCGCGGGTTGATCGCCTTCAGCGCCTCATAGCCCAGGCCCAGGCGCGCCATGACACCGGGGCGGAACTGCTCGAGCAGGATGTCATGGCCCTTGACCAACTCACGCACAATCTCCAGCGCCTCGGCCTGCTTGAGGTCCAGGGCCAGGCTACGCTTGTTGCGATTGAGGTAGGCGTGGCTGGCCGAGGTGCCACGATCATGGGGCGGCAACACACGCAACAGGTCCATCCGCGTGGGCGATTCGATACGCAGCACCTCGGCGCCCATGTCCGCCAGCATCAGGGAGGCAAACGGGCCGGGCAGCAAGGTGGAAAAATCCAGCACTTTAAGGGACGCCAAGGGACCTGACATGGGGACTCCAGTTGGGTTGCGAATACCCACAGACTAGGCAGCCTGGCGCCTGCCGGCAATCGTCAGAACGATCAACCACAGTGACCGTTTTGATCACGGCGGGCTTTTTCGCGGCGGCGGCTTTATCATTGGCCGACGTTTGTTGGCAGAGTCTTCCATGAAGTTCGCGATTGCACTGTATAGCGCCGCCCACGCGCCCTCCTCGCGCCGCGCCCTGTTGTTCGCACAGGCGGCGTTGGCCGGCGGGCATGAGATTGTGCGGATGTTTTTTTATCAGGATGGCGTGTACAGCGCGTCCAGTAACGTCGTTGCGCCCCAGGACGAGCCAGACATTGCGCGCCAATGGCGCGAGTTCGTCAGCCAGCACCAGCTCGACGGTGTGGTGTGCATCGCCGCCGCCTTGCGCCGTGGTGTGCTGAATGCCGAAGAGGCTACGCGCTATCAACGCAGCGCCGTGAATCTGGAGGCACCCTGGGCGTTATCGGGCCTTGGGCAGTTGCATGACGCGATCCAGGACGCCGACCGCCTGATCTGTTTTGGAGGGCCGTGACATGCCCAGATCCTTGTTGGTGATCAGCCGCCAGGCCCCGTGGTCCGGGCCGAGTGCGCGGGAAGCACTGGATATCGTGCTGGCCGGTGGCGCGTTCGATCTGCCCATTGGCCTGTTGTTCCTGGATGACGGTGTGTTCCAACTGGCGCCGAACCAAGCGGCCAAGGCCGTGCAACAGAAAGACCTGAGTGCCAACCTGCAGGCCCTGGGCCTGTTCGGCATTGATGACGTGTTCGCGTGCAGCCATAGTCTTTCCGCACGCGGGTTGCCGCCACCCGCCAACGCACAGGTGCTCGACAGCCAAGCCATTTCCCAACTGATTGACCGTTACGACCAGGTGATTACCCTCTGATGTCGACTCTACATGTGGTGTCTCATTCCCCGTTTACCGACAGCCGCCTCGATAGCTGCCTGCGCATCTGTGGCGCCGAGGACGCAATCCTGCTGTGCGGCGACGGAGCCTACGGCCTGCACACGCCCGCCCTGCAAACCAAAGGCGTAAAGGTGTTTGTGCTGGCCGAAGACATGCAGGCGCGCAACCTGCCGCTGCCCGACTGGGCTGACAGCGTCGATTACCCAGGCTTCGTGCAACTGTCGATCGACTACGACAAGGTCAACACCTGGCTATGAACACCTTGACCGTCGGCGCACACGCTCTGGAACTGGATAAGGACGGCTATCTCGTCGACCTCAACGACTGGTCCGATGAAGTGGCGAATGCCCTGGCCGCTGCCGAAGCCTTGGAGCTGACCCCGGCACACTGGGAAATCCTCACCCTGCTGCGCCAGTTCTACACCGAGTTCCAGCTGTCCCCCGCCACGCGCCCGCTGATCAAGTACACCGCCTTGAAGCTGGGCCCGGAAAAGGGCAACAGCCTGCACCTCAACAAACTGTTCAACGGCACTCCCGCCAAACTCGCCGCCAAGCTGGCGGGCCTGCCCAGGCCGACGAATTGCTTATGACCGACTTTGCCCCCCTGACTCTCGTAACGCCCCAAGAGCATCCCTTTGCGCAGTTCGTGCGCATCCTCGGCAAAGGCAAGCGTGGCGCGCGCAACCTCACCCGCGAGGAAGCGCGGGAAGCCATGGGCATGCTGCTCGACGAAAAAGTCGAGGACACCCAGCTCGGCGCCTTCCTGATGCTGCTGCGCCACAAGGAAGAAAGCCCGGAAGAACTCGCCGGTTTCACCGAAGCCGTACGTGAGCGCCTGCACGCGCCAGCGCTGAACGTCGATATCGACTGGCCCACCTACGCCGGTAAAAAGCGCCACCTGCCGTGGTTCCTGCTGGCAGCCAAATGCCTGGCACAGAACGGCGTGCGCATCCTGATGCACGGCGGCGGCGCCCACACTGCGGGGCGCTTGTACACCGAGCAATTGCTGGACGGCTTGCAGATCCCGCTGTGCCGCGATTGGCAACAGGTCGAGAGCGCCTTTGCCCACGGCAACCTGGCATTTATCCCGTTGGGTGATTGGGCGCCACAGCTGCAACGCATGATCGATCTGCGCAACACCTTGGGCCTGCGTTCGCCTATCCATTCGCTGGCGCGCCTGCTCAACCCGCTGAATGCGCGCTGTGGCCTGCAAAGCATTTTCCACCCCGGTTACCAGAGCGTGCATCGTGATGCCAGTGGCTTGCTGGGTGACAACGTGATTGTGGTCAAGGGCGACGGCGGCGAGATCGAGATCAACCCCGACACCCTCAGTCACCTGTATGGCACCACCGACGGCCAGAGCTGGGACGAAGAGTGGCCCGCCCTTTCCGTCCAGCGCCACGTCAAGCCAGCAACGCTTGAGCCCGAGCACCTAAAAGCACTGTGGCGCGGCGACGTTGAGGACAGCTACCCGCAACTGGCGTTGATCGCCACCATGGCGTTGGCCCTGCGCGGCCTTGGTCACCCGCGGCAGCAGGCGTTCGAGTTGGCCCAGCAGTACTGGGACGCACGGGATAAATCGATTTAATCGATCATTCACGCCGGTTCTTTGCGCTTTTAGTTCGAACTCATCCCTTTAGACTGGGCTCCAACGCTTATCAGCCAAGGAGCCAGTCATGGGTTTATTGATCGAAGGACAGTGGAAAGACCAGTGGTACGAAAGTAGCGCCGATGGCGCTTTCCAACGGGAACAGGCACAACGCCGCAACTGGGTGACCGCCGATGGCGGGCCAGGCCCGAGTGGTGAAGGCGGCTTCAAGGCCGAGGCCGGTCGCTATCACCTCTATGTATCCCTCGCCTGCCCGTGGGCGCACCGCACCTTGATCCTGCGCAAGCTCAAGGGCCTGGAAAGCCTGATCGACGTCTCGGTGGTCAGTTGGCTGATGCTGGAAAACGGCTGGACCTTCGACAAGGCCCATGGCTCCAGCGGCGACAAACTGGACGGTTTCAACTTCATGCACCAACGCTACACCGCCGATACCGCCGACTATACCGGGCGCGTGACCGTGCCGGTGCTGTGGGACAAAAAGCTCAAGCGCATCGTCAGCAATGAATCGGCGGAGATCATCCGCATGTTCAACAGTGCGTTCAATGCGCTGACCGGCAATACCCTGGATTTCTACCCCCAAGCCCTGCATTCGACCATCGACAGCCTCAACGAACGCGTCTACCCCGCCGTGAACAACGGCGTGTACCGCGCAGGTTTCGCCACCTCACAACAAGCGTATGAAAGTGCGTTTGATGATGTGTTTGCCGAGCTGGATCATTTGGAACAGCACCTGGGCAGCCATCGCTATCTGGCCGGCGAGTACCTGACCGAAGCCGATGTGCGGCTGTTCACTACGCTGATTCGTTTTGATGCGGTGTACTACAGCCACTTCAAATGCAACCTGCGGCGAATTGCCGACTATGCAAATTTGTCGAACTGGCTGCGGGAGATGTATCAGTGGCCAGGCGTGGCCGAGACGGTGGATTTCGAGCATATCAAGGGGCATTACTATGCCAGCCATCGCACGATCAACCCGACGGGGATTGTGCCGAAGGGGCCGTTGCAGGGGTTTGACAGCAGCCATGATCGGGCGCGGTTGCCGGGTAAAGGTGTCTTTGGCTGATAACTCCTGTGGCGAGGGAGCTTGCTCCCGCTGGGCTGCGTAGCGGCCCCAAAATTATGGGAGCGCTTCGCACTCCAACGGGAGCAAGCTCCCTCGCCACAAGAGCCGGTTCAGACTTGGGATTGAGCGCCCTCGAACCACTTGAGCTTCTCACGCAGTACCACCACCTCACCCACGATCACCAATGTCGGCGCATGCACTTCATGCTCCGCCACCATGCGCGGCAGGTCGGCCAGGGTGCCGGTGAACACGCGCTGGTTGGACGTGGTGCCCTGCTGGATCAGCGCCGCTGGAGTGTCCGACGCGCGTCCGTGCTTGATCAACTGCTCGCAAATGATCGGCAAGCCAATCAAGCCCATGTAGAACACCAGCGTCTGTGAGGGGCCGACCAGGTCTTGCCAAGGCAAGTCCGAGGTACCGTTCTTCAAGTGCCCGGTAATAAAACGTACAGATTGGGCATAGTCGCGATGAGTCAGCGGAATCCCGGCATAGGCCGCGCAACCACTGGCTGCCGTAATACCCGGCACCACCTGGAACGGAATGCCGTGGGCCGCCAACTCTTCGATCTCTTCGCCACCACGACCAAAGATGAACGGGTCCCCCCCCTTGAGGCGCAGCACGCGCTTGCCTTGCTTGGCCAGGTCTACCAGTTGCTGGTTGATCTGGTCCTGGGGCACCGCGTGATCGGCGCGACGCTTGCCGACGTACACGCGCTCGGCATCACGACGGCACAGTTCCAAAATCGCCGGCGCAACCAAACGGTCGTACAGCACCACGTCGGCTTGCTGCATCAGGCGCAATGCGCGGAAGGTCAGCAAATCCGGGTCGCCTGGGCCCGCACCCACCAGGTACACCTCACCGGGCGCGTAAGGCGGCGCGCCATTGACCTTTTCGATCAACAGGCGCTCGGCCTCCTCGCCCTGCCCGGCCAACTGGCGGTCGGCAATCGGGCCCTGGAACACTTCTTCCCAGAACGCCCGGCGTTGCTGCACATCCGGGTACAAACCTTTGACCTGAGCCCGAAAACGCGCGGCCAGCCCAGCCAATTGACCGTAGGTCGAGGGAATCCAGGTTTCCAGCTTGGCGCGGATCAGCCGTGCCAGTACCGGCGCATCACCGCCGCTGGAGACGGCAATCACCAAGGGTGAACGGTCGACAATCGCCGGGAAGATCACGCTGCACAACGCTGGCGCGTCCACCACATTGACCGGCACGCAGCGACGCTTGGCATCACTGGATACTTGCGCATTCAGTGGCTCATCGTCGGTGGCCGCGATAATCAGGGTGCAACCGTCCAGGTCGGCCTCCTGATAACCGCGCAACATCAGTTCCCCGCCACTGCCCAGCACCAGCTCACGCAGCTGGCTTTCGATCTGGGGAGCAACCACCCGCAACACCGCGCCGGCGTCGGCCAGCAGCCGGGATTTGCGCAAGGCAATCTCCCCACCACCGACGACCAACACACGGCTGCCGCGCAGGTTATGAAACAGCGGCAGAAATTCCATTTAGCGGATGACCTCAACGCCCGCCATGTAAGGCTTGAGCACCTCAGGTACACGGATCGAACCGTCCGCCTGCTGGTAGTTTTCCAGCACGGCCACCAGGGTACGGCCTACGGCCAGGCCCGAACCGTTGAGGGTGTGCACCAGCTCCGGCTTGCCGGTTTCCGGGTTGCGGAAACGCGCCTGCATGCGACGGGCCTGGAAGTCACCGCAGTTGGAGCACGACGAAATCTCGCGGTATTTGTCCTGGCTCGGCACCCACACTTCCAGGTCGTAGGTTTTCACGGCGCTGAAGCCCATGTCGCCCGTGCACAGGGCCAGTACGCGGTAAGGCAGCTCCAGCAACTGCAGCACACGCTCGGCGTTGGCAGTCAGGCCTTCCAGGGCTTCCATGGAGGTCGACGGCTCTACTACCTGGACCATTTCAACCTTGTCGAACTGATGCTGGCGGATCATGCCACGGGTGTCGCGACCCGACGCGCCGGCTTCGCTACGGAAGCACGGGCTGTGAGCAACCAGCTTCAACGGCAGTTGCTTGGCGTCGAGGATTTCGCCGGCGACGATATTGGTCAGCGACACTTCGGCGGTCGGGATCAGGTACAGGTCGGCTTCGCCGTCGCGGCTGATCTTGAACAGGTCTTCTTCGAATTTCGGCAGTTGGCTGGTGCCCATCAACGCCGGCGCCTGAACCAGGTACGGGGTGTAGGCCTCTTCATAACCGTGTTCGCCGGTGTGCAGGTTGATCATGAACTGCGCCAGTGCACGGTGCATGCGCGCAATCGGGCCGCGCAGCAAGGCAAAGCGTGCGCCGGACATTTTTGCCGCGGTTTCAAAATCCAGGCCACCGGTCAATTCGCCCAGGGCGACGTGGTCCTTGATCTCGAAATCGAAGGCTTTCGGCGTGCCCCAGCGGCGCACTTCGACGTTGCCGTCTTCATCTTCGCCGACCGGCACAGATTCGTGGGGCAGGTTCGGAATGCCCAGCAGGATCGAATCCAATTGGGTCTGAATGCCTTCCAGCTCGATTTTGCCATCGGACAGCTCAGTGCCCATGCGCTCGACATCCGCCATCAACGGCGCGATGTCTTCACCGCGCTGCTTGGCCTGGCCGATGGACTTGGAGCGCGCATTACGTTCAGCCTGCAGTGCTTCGGTGCGGGTCTGGACGGTCTTGCGCTGTTCTTCCAGCGCTTCGATGCGCGCAACATCCAAGGCAAAGCCACGGGATGCCAGGCGGTCCGCTACGTCCTGAAGGTTGCTACGTAACAGTTTGGAATCGAGCATGTCGGTCTCTCGTTATCAAAGTTTGGTCAAGGACAGGCCAGCCCAGGTGGCGAGCAGCCCGCCGAATACGCTGATGGCCGCATAGCCAATCGCCAGCGGCACTTGCCCGCTTTCCAGCAGGCGCACGGTATCCAGTGAAAAGGATGAAAAAGTCGTCAGGCCGCCAAGAAAGCCAACCATCAGGCCGGCACGTACCTCGACAGGCACTTCCGGGCGTAACAAAAACAGGCCGTATAACACGCCGATCAACAGGCAGCCCACGATATTAACGGCGAGCGTCGCCGTATAGAAGTGTTTCGGCCAATTGGCGTTGATCCAATTGCCGGTGGCGAAGCGCAGCAGTGTACCGGCGATACCTCCCGCCGAGACGGCGATCACCAAAGGAATCATGTTTTTCTCCGCTGCCTGGGGCTCAGACGGTCGAGGGTGGCCAGGTGGTTGAGCTTCTCACCGATCTTCAGCTCCAGGCCACGGGGCACTGGCTGGTAGAACGGCTGCGGCTCCAGCTCATCGGGGAAGTAGTCTTCGCCGGCCGCGTAGGCGTCCGGCTCATCGTGGGCATAACGGTATTCGTCGCCATACCCCAGCTGCTTCATCAGCTTGGTCGGCGCGTTGCGCAGGTGCAGCGGCACTTCGAGGGAACCATGCTCGGCGGCCGCACGCAGGGCCGACTTGAAGCCCATGTACACCGCGTTGCTTTTGGGCGCGCAGGCCAGGTAAGTGATGGCCTGGGCGACCGCCAACTCGCCTTCCGGACTGCCGAGGCGCTCCTGCACCTCCCAGGCGGCCAGGCACAGGCTCAGGGCGCGCGGGTCGGCATTGCCGATGTCTTCGCTGGCCATGCGCACCACACGACGCGCCAGGTACAGCGGGTCGCAACCGCCATCGATCATGCGCGCAAACCAATACAGCGCGCCATCAGGGTTGGAACCGCGTACGGATTTGTGCAGCGCGGAAATCTGGTCGTAGAAGGCTTCGCCGCCCTTGTCGAAACGCCGGCGTGTGTCACCGAGCAAGCTTTGCAACAGGTCGACGCCAATCTCGCCGCCGTCTTCGGCCAGGTCGGAAGCATTCTCCAGCAAGTTGAGAAAGCGGCGCCCGTCGCCATCGGCGGCGGTCAGCAAAATCTTGAAACCTTCATCGCTGAGGCTCAGCTGGCGCTTGCCCAGCCCCTTGTCTTCGCTCAAGGCTCGGTGCAGCAGCTTTCGCATCGCCGCTTCATCCAGGCTCTTGAGCACATAGACCCGCGCCCGTGACAACAAGGCGTTGTTCAATTCAAAGGAAGGGTTTTCGGTGGTGGCGCCGATAAAGATCAGCGTACCGTCCTCGACATAAGGCAGGAACGCATCCTGCTGCGACTTGTTGAAGCGATGCACTTCGTCGACGAACAGGATAGTGCGTTTACCGTATTGCCCGGCCTGCTGCTTGGCGACTTCCACCGCCTGGCGGATCTCCTTGACCCCGGCGAGCACCGCCGAGACCGTTTCAAAGTGCGCATCCGAGACCTTCGCCAGCAACCGCGCCAGGGTGGTCTTGCCCACGCCCGGCGGCCCCCAGAAAATCATCGAATGCAGCGCACCCTGCTCCAGGGCTTCGCGCAAGGGCTTGCCCCGAGCGAGCAGGTGTTCCTGACCGACGTACTCATCCAGGTTGGTCGAACGCAAGCGCGCGGCCAACGGCTGGGCAATCGGGTCACTTCGAAACAGATCCATGGGCAGCGTTTGAAACCTCTGGGCAGTTTATTCCTGGATCACGTCGGCACCCTTGGGGATGTCGAACTTGAACTTGGACGCGGGCACCGGCTGGTTGGCCTTGACCCCGGAGAACAGGATATCGGTGCGCTGGCCGACGCTGTCGACCAGGCGCATGTTGTTGATCACGCCGTTGCCGAACGACAGGGACAGCGTGTCAAACAACGTGTCCTTGGATTTTGGCTTGAGGGTGAACTCGATGACGTTGCTGGTCTGCTTGGAGGTGATGTCGAAGCTGTCGTTGATTTTCGACACATCACCCGACAGCAGCAGTGCCGGGGTCTGGTTCAGGCGCGGATCGAGCTTCTTGATGGTCGCCTGTTCCAGGTCCGGGTCCCACAGCGTGACTTTCTGGCCGTCGGAAACAATGGTCTGCTCCGCCTTGCCTTCGGTATGCCAATAGAACAGCCCTGGGCGCTGCACGGCCATTTCACCGGCGGTTTCCTGCAACTGGGTGCCGCCGGCATCCAGGGTCAGCTGGGAGAAGCGCGCGGTGAGGGTCTGGGATTTGTCCAACAGGTTCTTCAGGCTGGCGACGGAAGCCGGGTCAGCGTGAGCTGAAACAGCGGTCAGGGCCAAGGCTGGCAACAACAGCATGCGGATAAAGCGCATGGGAGTCCTCATTGAGTAGTCAGGGCACGCCGCGTGTTGCCACGCGGCGCGGAATCAGTCGCGCATCTGCCCGGGGGCGATGACTTCACGCGAGCCATTGGTGTTCATTGCGGTCACGACGCCGGCCATTTCCATGGCTTCGATCATGCGGGCGGCGCGGTTGTAGCCGATTTTAAGCTTGCGCTGCACCGCCGAAATCGAGGCACGGCGGCTTTCCAGTACGAAGGCCACGGCTTCGTCATACAAAGCGTCGGTCTCGGCATCGTCATCACCGCCACCGCCGCCATTTTCAAAGCCGCTGCCGGCTTCTTCGACGCCGTTGAGGATGTCGTCGTTGTACTCGGGCGCGCCGCGCAGTTTCCAGGCTTCGACCACACGGTGGACTTCGTCATCGGAAACAAAGGCGCCGTGAACGCGAATCGGCAGGCTGGTGCCCGGCGGCATGTAGAGCATGTCACCGTGGCCCAGCAGTTGCTCGGCGCCACCCTGGTCAATGATGGTGCGCGAGTCGATCTTGCTGGAGACCTGGAACGCCATGCGGGTCGGAATGTTGGCCTTGATCAGGCCGGTGATCACGTCCACCGACGGCCGCTGTGTCGCGAGGATCAAGTGGATACCCGCCGCCCGTGCCTTCTGGGCGATACGGGCGATCAGCTCTTCAACCTTCTTGCCGACGATCATCATCATGTCGGCAAATTCATCGACCACCACCACGATGGTCGGCAGCTTGGTCAGCAGTGGTGCTTCATCGTGAATGCTTTCGCGCTTGTACAGCGGGTCGGTCAGCGGTGTGCCGGCGTCCTGGGCTTCCTTGACCTTGGCATTGAAGCCCGACAGGTTACGCACGCCCATCTTCGCCATGAGCTTGTAGCGGCGCTCCATCTCGGCAACGCTCCAGCGCAGGGCGTTGGCGGCGTCCTTCATGTCGGTGACCACCGGGCACAGCAGGTGCGGGATGCCTTCGTAGATCGACAGTTCCAGCATCTTCGGGTCGATCATGATCAGCTTGGCGTCATCCGGCCCGGACTTGAACAGGATCGACAGGATCATGGCGTTCACACCCACCGACTTACCGGAACCAGTGGTACCGGCTACCAGCAAGTGCGGCATTTTCGCCAGGTCGGTAATCACCGGCTTGCCGCCGATGTCATGGCCGAGCGCCAGGGTGACCGGCGATTTGAAGTTGTCGTATTCCGGCGTCGACAGCACTTCGGAGAAGCGCACGATCTGGCGGTCTTCGTTGGGAATCTCGATACCCACGGTGGTCTTGCCCGGGATCACTTCCACCACGCGCACGCTGGTCACGGCCAGGGAACGTGCCAAGTCTTTGGCCAGGTTGGAAATGCGGCTGACTTTTACCCCGGCGGCCGGTTGGATTTCGTAACGGGTGATCACCGGGCCCGGATGGATCGAGTCCACCGACACTTCGACGCCGAATTCCTTGAGCTTGATTTCCAGCAGGTGGCCGACGGCCGCCAGGGATTCGGGGGAATAGTTGAGTTGTTTCTTTTCGGCCGGGTCCAGAATCGAGATCGGCGGCAAGGTGCCTTCGACGGCGCTGTCGATGAACAGCGGTGCCTGCTTCTCTTTTTGCACGCGATGGCTGGGCTCCGGCGCCTTGGGCGGTGCCGGGGCGATCACGGGCGGCACCTGCTTTTCACGGTCCGACATGTGCTTGCTCAGGGCCTGCTCGCGCTCGATCAAGCGCTCCTTGACCTTGGCTTGCTCGCGCCGATCCGGCGTGCTTGGGGCCACCACCTCGTTGACACGGGTGTCCACCTCACGCAGCTGCGCCACCATTTGCTTGCGCTCGACACGGGCGGCCCACCAGCGGTTGGCGGCGCCCTGGAACAATTCGAACAGGTCGAGGGTGATCTTGCCGGTCACATCCATCACCTTGAACCATGACAGGTCGGTGAATACCGTGAGGCCGAACAGGAACAGCGCGATGAACATCAGGGTGCTGCCCTGGATATTCAGGGTCCTGCGCGCCAGGTCGCCAAGGCTTTCACCCAGGGCCCCGCCCGCGCCCGCCGGCAGACCGGTCGGGGCATGGAAGTGGATATGCGCCAGCGCAGCGCCCGACAGCACCAGGAACACCAGGCCGATCAGGCGCCAGGAGAACAGCCAGCCGCTCCACTGCCACGGCTCGTGACGCTGGCGGAAGATCTGCCAGGTCTTGATCGCCAGCAACAGCGGGAAAATGTAGGCAAAGTAACCCAGGATCATGAAGAGGATATCGGCGCTGTAGGAACCTACAGGGCCGCCGAAATTCTGCACGTCATCGATCTTGCTGTTATGGCTCCAGCCCGGATCGTCCTTGCCATAGGTCAGCAAGGCCATCATCAGGAACAGGCACAGCGCACCGATGGCAATCAGTGCGCCTTCCTTGAGTCGGTAATGCAGGTGCTGGCGCCAGGCCGGTACGACTGCTGCTTTAGGTGCTGCGGCGGATTTCTTCAAAACGGGTCTATTCCTGCGCCTTTAGCGCGTCCATCTGTTGAATGACTACACACGACTGCTCTATCCGGAGCAGTTGAAAAATGAACGAATGTTGCTGAATCTACTTTTAACACCCGGTGACGGATAGGTGAAATGGCGATAACGCCACAATGGCCGCATTGTACGGGTTTGCGTGCGCGATGCCACACACTTGCCCTTCACCTGACTGCACGGACAATTTGAGCATGCATTGCCTTTGCTGACAAAGGCTTATGAGCTGTATTTAGCAATCCAGGCAAGCTTGGCAAATGGCCGGCATGCGCCAGACCCGATTACGACCACACCCTGTGTACAGAGTTGCAGAAACACCCGTTCATGCTAATCCTCGTCAATCGCCTATTCGGGCTGGCCCCATGGCGCAGGGTCGTCAATAATCAACGCTTGCGGTGCAGGTGCATGACCTGCCACTCCCCTCCCCTTCCCTAAGCCTGGATGCCATGCTGACCTGGTTACAACGCGACACCCTGACGTTCCCTCCCTTGGCCAAGGCCATGCGCGAACCCAACGGCCTGCTCGCCGCCGGTGGCGACCTGTCGGCCGAACGACTGATCCAGGCCTACCGCCATGGCTGCTTCCCCTGGTTCTCCGAAGGCCAGCCTATCCTCTGGTGGTCGCCAGACCCGCGTACGGTGATTTTCCCCGACGAGCTGCATGTTTCCCGCAGCCTGGGCAAATTATTGCGCCAGCAGCGCTATACCGTGACCTTCGACCAGGATTTCGCCGCCGTCATCCATGCCTGCGCCGCGCCCCGTGCCTACGCCGATGGCACCTGGATCACCGAAGGTATCCAGAAGGCTTATCTGGAGCTGCACCAACGCGGCTATGCGCATTCCGTCGAGGTCTGGGACCAGGGCGAACTGGTAGGTGGCCTTTATGGCCTGGCGATGGGCCAGTTGTTTTTTGGCGAGTCCATGTTCAGCCGCGCCGACAACGCCTCCAAATTCGGCTTCGCCACGTTGACCCGGCAACTGCAAGCCTGGGGATTTGTGCTGATCGATTGCCAGATGCCCAACGATCACCTGCACAGCCTGGGCGCCCGCGGCATACCCCGCAGCGTCTTCGCTGACTTCCTGCATAAACATCTGGACCAACCCAACGCTGGGCCGTGGGTTTCCTAGGCGACTTTCGCGCACGTGGCTTACACTTATTTCAAAGCTTATCCCGAGGGTTGATCATGACCGAGCTGGCGCGCTTGAAGTTCTATGCCACTCAAGCCCACTCATGCAGCTATCTGCCCGACGAGCAGGCCACCACGCTGTTCCTCGATCCCAGCCAGCCCATGGACGTGCATGTGTATGCCGACCTGTCCGAGATGGGCTTCCGGCGCAGCGGCGATCACCTGTATCGCCCCCATTGCCAGAACTGCAACGCGTGCGTGCCTGCGCGTATCCCGGTTGCGCAGTTTTCGCCCGACCGTAATCAGAAACGCATTCTCAAGCGCAACGCTGACCTGACAGTACACGCCACCAAACCCCAATACAGCGAAGAATATTTCGATCTCTACCAACGCTATATCGAGCAGCGTCATGCCGACGGCGATATGTATCCGCCCAGCCGCGACCAGTTTTCCACATTCCTGGTGCGTGACTTGCCTTTTTCGCGCTTCTACGAGTTCCGCCTCGACGGCCGCCTGCTGGCCGTAGCGGTGACCGACCTACTGCCCAACGGCCTCTCAGCGGTGTACACCTTCTATGAACCGACCGAAGAACGCCGCAGCCTCGGGCGCTTCGCCATCCTCTGGCAAATAGGCGAAGCGCTGCGCCTGGAGCTGGAAGCGGTGTACCTCGGATACTGGATCAAGAACTGCAAAAAGATGAACTACAAGACCCAATATAGGCCCATTGAGCTGCTGATTAATCAAAGATGGGTCACGCTTAACTAGAACCCCTTGGCTTGAACACCCTTTTTCGGGCACAATGCACGCCGCTTTTGCCTGGCGCAGTTGCACCGGGCCATTCACTGGATACCGAGGGCTTTACTGCATGTCGAAAGAAGACAGCTTCGAAATGGAAGGCACTGTCGTCGACACCCTGCCCAACACCATGTTTCGTGTGGAGTTGGAAAATGGGCACGTCGTAACCGCGCATATCTCCGGCAAGATGCGCAAGAACTACATTCGTATTCTTACCGGTGACAAAGTGCGCGTCGAGCTGACGCCCTATGACTTGAGCAAAGGGCGCATCACTTACCGCGCTCGCTAAGCAAGTCAATACAAAACGCCCGGTTATGCCGGGCGTTTTTGTGTGCGCAGGATTTAACAGTCGCCACTTGACCCTGTGGGAGCTGGCTTGCCTGCGATAGCGGTGGGCCAGTTAACGATGTGCGACTGAAGGACCGTCATCGCAGGCAAGCCAGCTCCCACAGTTGACCGTCATTGTCTCGTAATCGTATTTCAGGCAGCAAAAAGGCGCCTTTCGGCGCCTTTTGCAATGTTGCAGCTAACGATCAGGCCATTTCAGCCGTGGTCTCGAACTCGAAGGTCAGCTCGCCGTCCTTCAGGTCGATGTGTACCACCCCACCATGGTCGGAGAGTTCGCCGAACAGGATCTCTTCGGCCAATGGCCGCTTGATCTTGTCCTGGATCAGACGCGCCATTGGGCGTGCGCCCATTGCCGCATCGTAGCCGCCCTCTGCGATCCAACTGCGGGCCGCTTCCGTCACATCCAGCTGCACGCGCTTGTCTTCCAACTGCGCTTGAAGCTCGGTGAGGAACTTGTCCACCACGCTTTTGATGACCTCATGGCTGAGGCGACCAAACTGGATAATGGTGTCCAGGCGGTTGCGGAACTCCGGCGTGAAGCTCTTCTTGATCACTTCCATGGCATCGGAGGAGTGATCCTGATGCGTAAAGCCGATCGAAGCCCGCGCCGCGGTTTCGGCACCAGCGTTGGTGGTCATGATCACGATCACGTTGCGGAAGTCCGCCTTGCGCCCGTTGTTATCGGTCAGGGTCCCGTGGTCCATGACCTGCAATAGCAGGTTGAAGACTTCCTGGTGAGCCTTTTCGATTTCATCGAGCAGCAATACGCAATGTGGCTGCTTGGTGATCGCCTCGGTCAACAGGCCGCCCTGGTCGAAGCCGACATAGCCCGGAGGCGCACCGATCAAGCGCGACACAGTGTGGCGCTCCATGTACTCGGACATGTCGAAACGGACCAGTTCGATGCCCATGGCCTTGGCCAGCTGGCGAGCCGCCTCGGTCTTGCCGACGCCGGTCGGGCCTGCGAACAGGAACGAACCGACTGGCTTGTCCGGCGACTTGAGGCCAGCACGCGACAACTTGATCGCCGTGGACAGCGAGTCGATGGCCGCATCCTGGCCAAACACAGTGAGCTTGAGGTCGCGCTCCAGGTTACGCAGCAACTCCTTGTCGGAGCTGGTGACGTGTTTTGGCGGAATCCGCGCGATCTTGGCCACGATGTCCTCGACTTGAGGCACGTCGATGCGCTTCACGCGCTTCTCGACCGGCTGCAGGCGCTGGTAGGCACCCGCTTCGTCGATCACATCGATTGCCTTGTCAGGCATATGCCGGTCATTGATGTAGCGCGACGCCAGCTCAGCCGCCGCACGCAAGGCCTCATCGGTGTATTCGATGCCATGGTGCGCTTCAAAACGCCCCTTGAGCCCGCGCAGGATACCGATGGTGTCTTCAACCGACGGCTCGGACACGTCGACTTTCTGGAAGCGACGCGCCAGGGCACGGTCTTTTTCGAAGATGCCGCGGAATTCCTGGAACGTGGTCGAACCAATACAACGGATATCACCCGAGGACAGCAGTGGCTTGAGCAGGTTGGAAGCGTCCATCACCCCACCGGAAGCTGCACCGGCGCCAATGATGGTATGGATCTCGTCGATGAACAGGATGGCCTGCGGACGCTTTTTCAACTCACCGAGCAACGCCTTGAAGCGTTTCTCGAAATCGCCACGGTACTTGGTCCCGGCGAGCAACGCGCCCAGGTCAAGGGAATAGACGACACTGCTGGCCAGCAGGTCTGGCACCTGGTTGTCGACAATGCGCTTGGCCAGGCCTTCGGCAATCGCGGTCTTACCCACGCCCGCCTCGCCCACCAGCAACGGGTTGTTCTTGCGACGACGCGCAAGGATCTGCGCTACACGCTCAACCTCATGCTCACGCCCCACCAGCGGATCGATCCGCCCCTGGCGCGCCATTTCATTGAGGTTGCTGGCATAGGCATCCAGCGGATTGCTTGAAGAAGAAGACTCACCGCCCTCCTCGTCCTGCATATCCTGCTCACCCTCGGAATGATCGCCGTGCCCAGGCACTTTAGAGATACCGTGGGCGATGTAATTGACTACATCAATACGGGCAACGCTCTGCTGCTTGAGCAGGAACACGGCCTGGCTTTCCTGTTCGCTGAAAATTGCCACAAGCACATTCGCGCCCGTGACTTCACGCTTACCTGAGCTCTGTACGTGGAACACAGCACGCTGCAATACCCGCTGGAACCCCAGGGTTGGCTGGGTTTCGCGGTCCTCGTCATGCACGGGGATCAGTGGCGTGGTGGAGTCGATAAACTCCTGCAGGTCATGCTTGAGCTTGTCGAGGTTGGCGCCGCACGCACGTAGAACGGTGGCGGCAGCTTCGTTATCCAAAAGTGCCAGCAGCAGGTGTTCGACGGTCATGAATTCATGACGCTTCGAACGAGCCTCCTTGAAGGCAAGATTGAGGGTGACTTCGAGCTCGCGGTTTAACATAGCTTCACCTCATACCCAAGTGGTCGGCGTTAACCGTCCTTCTCGATTTCACAGAGTAGCGGATGCTGGCTTTCCCTGGCGTACTGGTTGACCTGCATGGCCTTTGTCTCGGCGATGTCGCGGGTAAACACTCCACATACTGCCCGTCCTTCTGTGTGAACGGCCAGCATTACCTTGGTCGCCAACTCGCGGTTCAGGTTAAAAAACACCTCGAGCACTTCGACGACGAAATCCATCGGTGTGTAGTCATCATTGAACAAAACCACCTTGTACATCGGCGGCGCCTGTAAAGCAGGCTTGGCCTCCTGAACAGCAATGCCTGCAGAACCGTCGTCGTCATGTTCCTGATCCGGGCGATCCTGATTGAATGTTAGTCGAATCTGGCTGTTTGCATGCATGGGAAAGAAAGGTTCGTCAGTGGTTCAATTACAGTGGTGGGGGCGACCTGTCAGAATTTCAACTCTGACTCTTGGGTCACCTTGACTATCGGCGAAACGGTGTTACAACAAATAGAGCCCACAGTGGGTAAAAAAGGTCCGCGCAGTCAACCTTATTTATTCGGGTTAGGACGGATAGACGGGATGATACTCCAGTGATGGAGTCTGGTGCAGAGGGATAAGGGAATGGCTAGTGGTAAGGTCAAGTGGTTCAACAATGCCAAGGGTTACGGCTTCATTAATGAAGACGGCAAGCAAGAAGACCTTTTTGCGCATTTCTCAGCGATCCAGGCGGATGGGTACAAAACGCTGAAGGCGGGTCAACCGGTATCCTTTGACATTACCCAGGGCCCAAAGGGCTTGCATGCGGTGAATATCAAAGGCATCACCACCACGCCTGCTGTAGAAAACGGCGCGGCGCACGGTCACAAATCAAGACAAGAAAAGCAAGCAGGCCTGACCAGCTTCTGAACAAAGCACTGAAAGCAAACCGGCCGCCCCGAATCATCAGGGCGGCCGGTTTTGTCTACCTGTTTACATATGCTTGATCAACGCGTCACCAAAGCCCGACGACGACACCAACGTAGCGCCATCCATCAGACGCTCGAAGTCATAGGTCACAGTCTTGGCCGAAATCGCGCCATTGGTGCCCTTGATGATCAGATCCGCTGCCTCGACCCAACCCATATGCCGCAGCATCATTTCTGCCGACAGGATCAATGAACCAGGGTTGACCTGATCCTTGCCCGCATATTTAGGCGCAGTGCCGTGGGTGGCTTCAAACATTGCCACGGTGTCCGACAGGTTGGCTCCCGGCGCAATACCAATACCGCCCACTTCCGCCGCCAGGGCGTCGGACAGGTAATCGCCATTGAGATTGAGGGTCGCGATCACGTCATATTCGGCCGGGCGCAGCAGGATCTGCTGGAGCATGGCGTCGGCAATAGCATCTTTGACCACTACATTCTTGCCGGTCTTGGGGTTCTTGAACTGCATCCACGGCCCGCCATCGAGCAAGGTCGCACCGAACTCTTCAGCCGCCACCTCATAGGCCCACTCCTTGAAGGCACCCTCGGTGAACTTCATGATGTTGCCTTTGTGCACGATGGTCAGCGAGTCGCGGTCGTTATCTACCACATACTGCAAGGCCTTGCGCGCCAGGCGCTTGGTACCCTCTTTGGAGACCGGCTTGACGCCAATCCCGCAATCCTGGTCGAAACGGATCTTGGTAACGCCCATTTCTTCCTTGAGGAACTTGATCACCTTGATCGCTTCCGGCGAACCGGCCTTCCACTCGATGCCCGCGTAAATATCCTCGGAGTTCTCACGGAAGATGGTCATGTCCACGTCGCCTGGCTTTTTCACCGGGCTGGGCACGCCTTCGAACCAGCGCACCGGGCGCAGGCACACATACAGGTCGAGCTGCTGGCGCAGCGCCACGTTCAGCGAACGGATACCGCCACCGACCGGCGTTGTCAGCGGGCCCTTGATGGACACCACGTAATCCTTGACCGCATCCAGGGTTTCCTGGGGCAGCCAGGTGTCCTGGTCGTAGACTTGAGTGGCCTTTTCACCAGCGTACACCTCCATCCAGGAGATTTTGCGCTTGCCGCCGTAAGCCTTTTCAACAGCGGCATCGACCACCTTGATCATCACCGGGCTGATGTCGACGCCAATACCGTCTCCTTCGATGTAGGGGATGATCGGTTGGTCAGGAACATTGAGAGAATGGTCTGCATTGACGGTGATTTTGTCGCCGACTGCCGGAACCTGAATCTTCTTGTATCCCATGCTGAACTCCATCTATGGATTGAACATCTGGCTGCGTTCGAGCCTACTCCAGATAAATGGCGACTGAAACCTCACGCCATGCTCATTTGCATCGAAAACAGCACATTTGGTGGCCTACAAGCCTGAAAGCAAAGGGAAAAGCGCCAATCTTGAGCACATCTCACCACCCCACGCACCTGCGACCTTTAGACCAATGGACGAGCCCCCTTTTGTATGAAGGCTCAGCGTAAGCATAGCGACCTATGTATAATGCCGCCGCTGACCAAAGAGTCACGACGGCGGACCGCTCTAGAACGTAGCCTTTCGCCAGAAAGCCGGACTATTACCATAGCCCACCCGCTTGACGCTCGACTGATGCAAACCAACATCACCGCGAAGAAACTTCGACATTTCGCTCATGGATGACTTTGAACGAACGCGCTCTACCCGGCGCATCTCGAGTTTCTGCGCACGCTTTCAGCAAAGAAGAGAGTTAATCCGAATATGCCCACCCGCTCGAAGATCATCTACACCTTCACCGACGAAGCCCCAGCCCTCGCCACCTATTCACTGCTGCCTATCGTAGAGGCCTTCACCGCTTCCGCTGATATTGCCGTGGAAACCCGCGACATTTCCCTCGCCGGGCGCATCCTCGCAAGCTTCCCCGAGCAACTGGGCACCAAGGCCATCCCGGACCACCTCGCCGAACTGGGCGACCTGGCCGTTACGCCTGAAGCCAACATCATCAAGCTTCCCAACATCAGCGCCTCGACCCCGCAGCTGCAAGCCGCGATCAAGGAACTGCAGGCCCAGGGCTACGCCCTGCCGGACTACCCGGAAACCGTAACCACCGACGCGGAAAAAGAAACCCGTGCACGTTACGACAAGGTCAAGGGCAGCGCCGTGAACCCGGTACTGCGCGAAGGCAACTCCGACCGTCGCGCACCGCTGTCGGTCAAGAACTACGCACGCAAGCACCCGCACAAGATGGGCGCCTGGGCTGCAGACTCCAAGTCGCACATTGCCCACATGAACAACGGCGACTTCTACGGCAGCGAAAAAGCCGTACAAATCGAAGCCGCCGACGCTGTCAAAATTGCGCTGGTTGCCCAGGACGGCACCACCACCGTCCTGAAAGAAAAGACCAGTGTCCAGGCCGGCGAGATCATCGACACCGCCGTACTGAGCAAGAAAGCTCTGCGCAGCTTCATCGCCGCTGAAATCGAAGACGCCAAGAAGCAAGGCGTGCTGCTGTCGGTTCACCTCAAAGCCACCATGATGAAGGTCTCCGACCCGATCATGTTCGGCCAGATCGTTGCCGAGTTCTATAAAGATGCACTGGCCAAGCACGCGACCGTACTTGAGCAGATCGGCTTCAACCTGAACAACGGCATCGGCGACCTGTACGCCCGCATCAAAGCGCTGCCGGCCGATCAGCAAGCGCAGATCGAAGCGGACATCCAGGCGGTCTACGCCGCTCGCCCTGCCCTGGCGATGGTCAACTCCGACAAAGGCATCACCAACCTGCACGTGCCGAGCGACGTGATCGTCGACGCCTCGATGCCGGCCATGATCCGTGACTCCGGCAAAATGTGGGGCACCGACGGCCAGTTGCACGACACCAAGGCCGTGATCCCGGATCGCTGCTACGCCACCATCTACCAGGCGGTCATCGAAGACTGCAAGGCCAATGGCGCCTTCGACCCGACCACCATGGGCAGCGTGCCAAACGTTGGCCTGATGGCCAAGAAAGCCGAAGAGTACGGCTCCCACGACAAGACCTTCCAGATCAAGGCTGACGGCGTGGTTCGCGTCACCGACAGCCAGGGCAACCTGCTGATGGAACAGAAAGTCGAAGCCGGCGACATCTTCCGCATGTGCCAGACCAAAGACGCGCCGATCCAGGACTGGGTCAAGCTCGCGGTCAACCGCGCCCGCGCCAGCAACACCCCGGCCATTTTCTGGCTGGACCCAAAGCGCGCCCACGATGGCGTCGTGGTCGAGAAAGTTCAGGCATACCTGAAAGACCACAACACCGAAGGCCTGGACATCCGCATCATGGCCCCGGTCGATGCGATGAAGTTCACCCTGGAGCGCACCCGCAAGGGCCTGGACACCATCTCGGTGACCGGCAACGTACTGCGCGACTACCTGACCGACCTGTTCCCGATCATGGAGCTGGGCACCAGCGCCAAGATGCTGTCGATCGTGCCGCTGATGAATGGCGGTGGCCTGTTCGAAACCGGTGCCGGCGGTTCGGCTCCCAAGCACGTGCAGCAACTGCTGGAAGAAAACTTCCTGCGCTGGGATTCCCTGGGCGAGTTCCTGGCCCTGGCCGCGTCCCTTGAACATCTGGGCGTGACCTACAACAACCCGAAAGCCCTGGTGCTGTCCAAGACCCTGGACCAGGCTACCGGCCAGTTCCTGGACAACAACAAGTCGCCATCGCGCAAAGTCGGCAACATCGACAACCGCGGCAGCCACTTCTACCTGGCGCTGTACTGGGCCCAGGCCCTGGCTGCCCAGACCGAAGACGCTGCACTGCAAGCGCAGTTCGGCGAACTGGCCAAAACCCTGGCCGAGAACGAAGCAACCATCGTTGCCGAACTCAGCGCCGTACAGGGCAAGCCAGTGGACATCGGCGGCTACTACGCGCCGAACCCAGAACTGACCAGCAAAGCCATGCGCCCAAGCAACACCCTCAATGCGGCAATTGCCAAGTTGAAGTAAGGTTGTAAGGATGCGAAGAAGCCCCGGCCCAGTGCCGGGGTTTCTGCTTGTAGGGACTTCATTGAAGAAACCCAATCCAATGTGGGAGCTGGCTTGCCTGCGATTGCAGTCTGTCAGTTCATACAGGCGCAGCTGACCCACCGCCATCGCAGGCAAGCCAGCTACCACATTGAGCATGCCACCTTCCAGATACCGAGGTTCGCAATGACCTGGCTCCCCCACATCACCGTCGCTACCATCGTTGAAGACAACGGCCGTTTCCTGATGGTCGAAGAGCTCAAGGGTGGCCGCGCCGTGCTCAATCAGCCGGCAGGCCACCTCGACCCGGATGAAACCCTTACCGAAGCCGCCGTGCGTGAAACCCTGGAAGAAACCGGCTGGAACGTGGAAGCCACCGGCATCGTCGGCATCTACCTGTATACCGCACCGAGCAATGGCGTGACCTACCAGCGGGTCTGCTTTATCGCCAAGGCAGTGAAACACCACCCGGACTATCAACTCGACGAAGGCATCCTGCGCGCCCGCTGGCTGACCCGTGGCGAGCTGATGGCCGTGCGCGACGACTGGCGCAGCGAGCTGATTATCCGTTGCATCGATGATTATCTGGCCGGCCAACGCCACAGTCTCGAGTTGATCCGCCCTTCTCTTTAGCCTTGCGGGCCCAGGCCTGCTAGAATCGCGTCCTTTTTCAAGACACCCGTTGAAATCCTATGCGTGATCCAGCCCCTTCTGACACACAAAAGAAGCGCGTCATCGTCGGCATGTCCGGCGGCGTGGACTCTTCCGTTTCCGCCGTTCTGCTCATGGAGCAGGGCTATGAGGTGGAAGGCCTGTTCATGAAGAACTGGGAAGAAGACGATGGAACCGAATACTGCACCGCCATGGACGACCTCGCGGACGCCCAGGCCGTGTGCGACAAGATCGGCATCAAGCTGCACACCGCCAACTTCGCCGCCGAGTACTGGGACAACGTGTTCGAGCACTTCCTGGCCGAATACAAGGCCGGCCGCACGCCGAACCCGGACATCCTGTGTAACCGCGAAATCAAGTTCAAGGCCTTCCTCGACTACGCCATGATGCTCGGCGCCGACCTGATAGCTACCGGCCACTACGTGCGCCGTCGCGATATCGATGGCCGCACCGAATTGCTCAAGGGTCTGGACCCGAACAAGGACCAGAGCTACTTCCTGCACGCCGTGGGCGGTGAACAGATCGCCAAGACTCTGTTCCCGGTCGGCGAGCTGGAAAAACCCGAAGTGCGCAAGATTGCCGAGAAGCACGGCCTGGCCACCGCCAAGAAGAAAGACTCCACCGGTATCTGCTTTATCGGCGAGCGACGCTTCAGCGATTTCCTCAAGCAATACCTGCCGGCGCAACCGGGCGAGATCAAGACCACCGAGGGTGAAGTGATCGGCCGCCACCACGGCCTGATGTACCACACCATCGGCCAGCGCCAGGGCCTGGGCATCGGCGGCTTGAAAGACGCAGGTGTTGAGCCGTGGTACGTGCTGGTCAAAGACTTGGAAAACAACGTGCTGGTGGTCGGCCAGGGCAACGAGCACCCGCTGCTGTTCTCCGGCGCCCTGCTCGCTTCCGAGATTTATTGGGTCAACCCTATCGACCTGAGCACCCCGCGCCGCCTGACCGCCAAAGTGCGTTATCGCCAGAGCGACCAGCCCTGCACCCTGGAAAAGACCGCCACCGGCTACCGTGCCACCTTCGATGACCCGCAACGCGCGGTCACCCCTGGCCAGTCCGTGGTGTTCTATGACGGCGAGATCTGCCTGGGCGGCGGCGTGATTGAAGTCGCGCAAGCCTGGAGCAACCCGGCATGAGCCCGACCCAGGAGCAGTTGACAGCCCTTGGCGGTGTCTTTCTCGCTGCGGTACTGGTGGACAAGATCGCCAAGACCGGCCAGGTCACTGAAGCCGGCCTGACCTGCATGCTCGGCAGCCTGCTGATCCGCGACCCCAAGGACACCCTTGAGGTTTACGGCGGCGACGACCTGGCCCTGCGTGAAGGCTATCGCGCCCTGATCGGCGCCCTGGAGCGCGACCCCAGTACTTTGCAGCGCGAGCCGCTACGTTATGCCCTGTCGATGCTCGGCCTTGAGCGCCAGTTGGCCAAGCGCGACGACCTGCTGGACACCATCGGCAAGCGCCTGCCGCAGATCCAGTCCCAGGTAGAACACTTCGGCCCGGCCCACGAAAACGTGATCGCCGCCTGTGGTGCGCTGTACCAGGACACCTTGAGCACCCTGCGCCAGCGCATCCAGGTGCATGGCGACATGCGTAACCTGCAGCAACCCAACAACGCGTCGAAAATCCGCGCCCTGCTCCTGGCCGGTATTCGTTCGGCACGCTTGTGGCGCCAACTGGGCGGTCATCGCTGGCAGTTGGTGATCAGCCGACGCAAATTGCTCAAAGAGCTTTACCCGTTGATGCGCAACGAATAAGTCGCACCAGCAGGCTGTTTTCAAGCCATTACGCGTAATACGCCGGTCAGTTGGCGACGGACCGGCGGATTTTTTCATGTATGATACGCGCCCCATTTCGTTGCCCGACTGTCCGAGAACACCCCATGCAGCTCTCTTCGCTCACTGCGGTTTCCCCTGTTGACGGCCGCTACGCCGGCAAAACCCAGGCCCTGCGCCCTATTTTCAGCGAGTACGGCCTGATCCGTGCCCGTGTCCTGGTTGAAGTGCGCTGGCTCCAGCGCCTGGCCGCTCACCCCGCCATCAGCGAAGTGCCGGCGTTTTCCGCCGAGGCCAACGCTGTATTGAACACCCTGGCGGAAAACTTCTCCCTGGAGCACGCCGAGCGTGTGAAAGAGATCGAGCGCACCACCAACCACGACGTCAAAGCCATCGAATACCTGCTCAAAGAGCAAGCGGCCCAACTGCCGGAACTGGCCCAGGTCAGCGAGTTCATCCACTTTGCCTGCACCAGCGAGGACATCAACAACCTGTCCCACGCCTTGATGCTGCGCGAAGGCCGTGATGACGTGATGCTGCCGCTGATGCGCCAGACCGCCGAAGCCATCCGCGAGCTGGCGATCCGTTTCGCCGCCGTGCCGATGCTGTCGCGCACCCACGGCCAACCGGCCTCGCCGACCACCCTGGGCAAAGAACTGGCCAACGTGGTGTACCGCCTGGAGCGTCAGATCGCCCAAGTCGCCGCCGTGCCATTGCTGGGCAAGATCAACGGCGCCGTAGGCAACTACAACGCCCACCTGTCGGCCTACCCTGAGATCGACTGGGAAGCCAACGCCCGCGCCTTCATCGAAGACGAATTGGGCCTGGGCTTCAACCCCTACACCACGCAGATCGAACCCCACGACTACATCGCCGAGCTGTTCGACGCGATTGCACGCTTCAACACCATCTTGATCGATTTCGATCGCGATATCTGGGGCTACATCTCCCTGGGCTACTTCAAGCAGCGCACCATTGCAGGCGAAATCGGTTCGTCGACCATGCCGCACAAGGTCAACCCGATCGACTTCGAAAACTCCGAAGGCAACCTGGGTATCGCCAACGCCCTGTTCCAGCACCTGGCCAGCAAGTTGCCGATCTCCCGCTGGCAGCGCGACCTGACCGACTCCACCGTACTGCGCAACCTCGGTGTCGGATTTGCCCACAGCGTGATCGCGTACGAAGCCAGCCTCAAAGGCATCAGCAAGCTGGAGCTCAACGAGCAGAAAATTGCCGCTGACCTGGACGCGTGCTGGGAAGTATTGGCCGAGCCGATCCAGACCGTAATGCGCCGCTACAACATCGAAAACCCCTACGAGAAGCTGAAAGAATTGACGCGCGGCAAGGGCATCAGCCCCGAAGCGCTGCAAACTTTCATCGACGGCCTGGACATGCCAGCCGCAGCCAAGGCCGAGCTGAAACTGCTCACCCCGGCCAACTACATCGGCAACGCTGTAGAACAAGCCAAGCGCATCTGATCCAAGCAAGCTCCTTTGAGACGCCCGGCCGCGCCGGGCGTTTTTATTCCTGTCTTAAAAGTGCTTTTTTTCAATAGGTTACACATGAATCCTGATATCCCTCTTCAACTTCTGGGCGGCATCACGGCACGGGAATTCCTGCGCGACTACTGGCAGAAAAAACCGCTGCTGATCCGCCAGGCCATCCCTGACTTCGAAAGCCCGATCGACGCCGACGAACTGGCAGGCCTGGCCCTGGAAGAAGAAGTCGAGTCGCGCCTGGTGATCGAACACGGCGAGCGCCCGTGGGAACTGCGTCGCGGCCCGTTCGCCGAAGACGCTTTCAGCACCCTGCCCGAGCGCGAGTGGACCCTGCTGGTGCAGGCAGTCGACCAGTTCGTGCCGGAGGTGGCTGAGCTGCTGGAGCACTTCCGCTTCCTGCCGAGCTGGCGTATCGATGATGTGATGATCAGCTTCGCCGCGCCGGGTGGCAGCGTCGGTCCGCATTTCGATAACTACGATGTGTTCCTGCTGCAAGCCCAGGGCAAGCGCAACTGGAAGATCGGCCAGATGTGCAATTCCGAAAGCCCGTTACTGCAACACGCCGACCTGCGCATCCTCGCCGAATTCGAAGAAAGCGCCGAATGGGTGCTCGAACCGGGCGACATGCTCTACCTGCCGCCGCGCCTGGCCCATTTCGGTATTGCCGAAGACGACTGCATGACCTATTCCGTAGGTTTCCGTGCACCGAGCGCCGCTGAAGTGCTGACCCACTTCACCGACTTCCTCAGCCAGTACCTGACCGACGAAGAGCGCTACACCGACGCCGACGCCCAGCCGGTCAGCGACCCGCACCAGATCCAGGGCGACGCACTGGACCGCCTCAAGGGCCTGCTCGCCGAGCACATGAGCGATGAGCGCATGCTGCTGACCTGGTTCGGCCAGTTCATGACCGAGCCACGCTACCCGGAACTGGTGGCCGGCGAAGAGTTGGGCGAAGAAGACTTCATCAACAGCCTGCAAGACGGCGCGATCCTGGTGCGCAACCCGAGCGCACGCCTGGCCTGGTCCGAAGTGGACGACGACGTACTGCTGTTCGCCAGCGGCCAGAGCCGTTACCTGCCGGGCAAACTGCGTGAACTGTTGAAGCTGGTGTGCTCGGCCGATGCACTGCACAGCGAAAACCTGGGCGAGTGGCTGGCCGACGAAGACGGTCGCGACCTGCTGTGCGAACTGGTCAAGCAAGGCAGCCTGGGGTTCGCGGATGAATAAAATTCACGTAAGTGTCGCGGACTGGCGAAAGGATATCGACGAGATTCGGCGCATTCGTGAAGCGGTATTCATCGCTGAACAATCGGTCCCGCCTGAATTGGAGTGGGACGCGGACGATGCCGATGCGGTGCACTTTCTGGCGTTCGAAGGTGATTTCCCGATCGGCACCGCTCGGCTGTTGCCCAGCGGCGAAATCGGGCGCGTTTCGGTACTCAAGGACTGGCGTGGGCTGAAGGTGGGCGACAAGCTGATGGAAGCGGTGATCGGCGTGGCCGAGAAGCGCGGCCAGACCCGGCAATTCCTAAGTGCGCAGGTGTATGCGGCGCCGTTCTACGAGCGCTTGGGCTTCAGGATCGTCAGTGATGAATTCCTGGAAGTCGGGATTCCGCATGTGGATATGGTGCGCGGGGACTGATCCGAGACCGCGTCGCCTGCATCGCAGGCAAGCCAGCTCCCACACTGACCACATTCCAAAGGTTGTACTCGGTCAAGTGTGGGAGCTGGCTTGCCTGCGATAGCTATTTCAGCAACACCACAAATGCCCTGCCTGCCAGGGCATTTTGCCGTCTACGATTCAACTTGCGACCCACCAGGCCGACAAACTGGCACTATCAAGCAAATGAACCGCAGAGATAACGGACATGTCCCTACGCACCCTGCTCACCGCCCTCGTGATGACCGTCAGCGCTTGCGCCATGGCCGCCACTGAAGTCGTCAACCTGAACAACCGCACCAGCGCCGACCTGCTGCCCGTGGCGCAGAACTTCATTGGCAAGGACGGCACCGTCAGCGCCTACGGCAACCAGCTTATCGTCAACGCTGAGCCCGCCAGGATCGAGGGCTTGCGCGCACTGCTCGGCCAATTGGATACACCGGCCAAACGCCTGCTGATCACCGTCGATACCAACGAGAACAACCAGCAGAACAGCGGTGACAGCCAGACGCGCATCATCAGCTACGGCACTGCCAGCCGCGACGGTGGCGTGCAGCAGATCCAGGCCAGCGAAGGCGTGCCTGCGCTGATCCAGGTCGGCCAGAGCGTACCGCTGACCACCACGCAACAGGACAGCTATGGCCGTCTGCAAAACCAGACCCAGTATCGCAACGTCACCCAGGGTTTTTACGTGACCGCCAGCGTCACTGGCGAAACCGTACACTTGGCCATCAGTACCAACCGTGACCGCATGAGCCAGGAACGTCCCGATGTAGTGAACGTGCAAAGCACCGACACAACTGTCAGCGGCCGCCTGGGCGAATGGATTCCCCTGGCCGGCATCAATCGTGAAACCCAGGCGGACAAATCCTCTACAACCCGCAGCTACTCTACTCAGGGCCGCGATGACCTGACTTTACGGGTCAAGGTCGACACCCTGAACTGAAGCACCGAAAACTGACTGGCAAGTCGCATTAGACTAAAGATGTAGTGCCAGAAAAAAAGCACTACAAAACATTTGACGAGCCAAAAAAGCATGGGCATGATGGCCTCGCTCCCGCTAATCAGGGGCCCTGGCAAGGGCCTTCGGATCGCCGCTCTAAGCTACCCACCTGAGCCGATTCGTGTCTGTACCGCCCACAAGGTGTGTTTGACGTTGGTTGCGACTGGAACGAAGTTGTCCCGAGGGACGGAAGCTAACCAGGTAACCCGGCTACACACTGATGGATCGTACAAAGGCCCACGACGCCCGAAGACCGTTCGCAGTTTGCCCTTACCTGCTCAACTCCCCCTTGAGCCCCATCGTTCATCCCGTCGCCTACCTCCGTCAGATTTGACTTGAACCCCTGAGCTTCTGGTCAGCGAGCAATCCTACCCAGGCAACGAATGCCGGGCTGGCAAACGGATACTTCAAACAAGACGCGACGAGGTTTTTCCCCATGGCACTGACACGCGAACAGCAAATTGCAGCCCTTGAAAAAGACTGGGCTGAAAACCCACGCTGGAAAGGCGTGACCCGCGCTTATTCCGCTGCTGACGTCGTCCGCCTGCGTGGCTCGGTCCAACCTGAGCACACCTTTGCAAAACTCGGCGCCGAGAAGCTGTGGAACCTGGTCACTCAGGGTGCCAAGCCTTCTTTCCGTCCCGACAAAGATTTCGTCAACTGCATGGGCGCCCTCACTGGCGGCCAGGCAGTCCAGCAGGTAAAAGCCGGTATCCAGGCGATCTACCTGTCCGGTTGGCAAGTGGCAGCGGACAACAACTCCGCTGAATCCATGTACCCCGACCAATCGCTGTATCCGGTGGACTCGGTACCAACCGTGGTCAAGCGCATCAACAACTCGTTCCGTCGTGCCGACCAGATCCAGTGGAAAGCCGGCAAGAACCCAGGCGATGAAGGCTACATCGACTACTTCGCGCCAATCGTGGCAGACGCCGAAGCCGGTTTCGGTGGCGTACTCAACGCCTACGAGCTGATGAAGAGCATGATCGAGGCAGGCGCTGCCGGCGTGCACTTCGAAGACCAGCTGGCTTCGGTGAAAAAATGCGGCCACATGGGTGGCAAGGTACTGGTACCGACCCAGGAAGCTGTACAGAAGCTGACCGCCGCTCGCCTGGCCGCTGACGTTGCCGGTACACCGACCATCATCCTGGCCCGTACCGACGCCAACGCGGCAGACTTGCTGACCTCGGACTGCGACCCGTACGACCAGCCGTTCGTGACTGGCGAACGCACCCAGGAAGGCTTCTATAAAGTGCGCGCCGGTCTGGACCAGGCGATCGCCCGTGGCCTGGCCTACGCGCCGTACGCCGACCTGATCTGGTGCGAAACCGCCAAGCCAGACCTGGACGAAGCCCGTCGTTTCGCCGAAGCGATCAAGAAGGAATACCCGGACCAACTGCTGTCCTACAACTGCTCGCCTTCTTTCAACTGGAAGAAGAACCTGGACGACGCGACCATCGCCAAGTTCCAGCGCGAACTGTCGGCAATGGGCTACAAGCACCAGTTCATCACCCTGGCCGGCATTCACAACATGTGGCACAGCATGTTCAACCTGGCGCACGACTACGCCCGCAACGACATGACGGCCTACGTGAAGCTGCAGGAGCAGGAATTCGCTGACGCCGCCAAAGGCTACACCTTCGTGGCGCACCAGCAGGAAGTAGGCACCGGTTACTTCGACGACATGACCACCGTGATCCAGGGCGGCACCTCGTCCGTGACCGCGCTGACCGGTTCGACCGAAGAAGAGCAGTTCCACTAAGTACCGCGTACACGGCCACTGCGGCCCCAAGGAAGACCTAACCGCAGTGCCGCGCAACAATCACGCCCCGACTGGTTCGGGGCGTTTTTTTGCCTAGGAATCACCGAAAATCAAGGGTGGGAGCTGGCTTGCCTGCGATGGCGGTGGGTCAGAGGCAGGTGTTTCAGCTGATCCGCGGCCATCGCAGGCAAGCCAGCTCCCACATTGACCGCGCCCTATCCATAGTTTTTTGCTAAAAACATTGATCCAGAGCGGTATCCGCGCACACCCGATCGGTTAAAAGAACCGTGGCGACAACTAAGCCACACTCAAGCAAGTAACGGTAACTTCCCGCGCCACATGAGAAACACTCGCTTACACCCCTCGCAAACAATATTCATTATCATTTGGCACCCGAAAACTTCGTTACAGCTTAAACAAAACATAATTGATGAAAAGCCCGCTAATGCCCACACCACAAGGGCTACAGCCCCAAGAAGGTGCACTATGTGCTTATTCCACCGAATAATTTCGCCCTGGGAATTTTACTTGCCCGGTGTTTAGCCATAAAATCACCGCGATTGATTGCAGTGCGACATATCGTCACTGCATCGTTACTTTTTCGAGCTCAGAGACCTTTGCTCTCTGTTAAGGATTTCCAGCATGACCGACGCGACAGGACTCATGGCCCACAACTGGGGCTTTGCCATTTTCCTTCTCGGTGTTGTAGGCCTCTGCGCCTTCATGCTCGGCGTGTCCAGCCTCCTCGGGTCAAAAGCCTGGGGCCGCAGCAAAAACGAACCGTTCGAATCCGGCATGCTGCCTACAGGTGGCGCCCGCTTGCGGCTCTCAGCCAAATTCTATCTGGTCGCGATGTTGTTCGTGATCTTCGATATCGAAGCCCTCTTTCTCTTTGCATGGTCTGTGTCCGTCCGCGAAAGCGGCTGGACCGGATTCGTCGAAGCTCTCGTTTTCATAGCAATTCTGTTGGCAGGTCTTGTCTACCTGTTCCGAGTGGGCGCCCTTGACTGGGCTCCGGAAGCTCGTCGCAAGCGGCAAGCGAAGCTGAAACAATGAGGCTTTGGCAATGCAATACAATCTCACCAGGATCGACCCGGATGCTCCTAACGAGCAGTACCCCATCGGCGAACGAGAAACCGTTTCCGACCCGTTAGAAGACCAAGTCCACAAAAACATCTACATGGGCAAGCTGGAAGACGTGCTGAGTGGCGCGGTCAACTGGGGGCGTAAAAACTCCCTGTGGCCGTACAACTTCGGCCTTTCGTGCTGCTACGTGGAAATGACCACCGCCTTCACGGCGCCCCACGACATCGCGCGCTTTGGCGCCGAAGTTATCCGGGCCTCGCCGCGCCAGGCGGATTTCATGGTTATCGCCGGTACCTGCTTTATCAAGATGGCGCCGATCATCCAGCGTCTCTATGAGCAAATGCTCGAGCCGAAATGGGTTATCTCCATGGGTTCGTGCGCCAACTCCGGTGGCATGTACGACATCTACTCGGTCGTTCAAGGGGTGGACAAGTTCCTGCCCGTGGACGTCTACGTGCCTGGCTGCCCGCCCCGTCCCGAAGCGTTCCTGCAAGGCTTGATGTTGTTGCAGGAATCGATTGGCAAGGAGCGTCGCCCACTGTCCTGGGTGGTCGGTGATCAAGGCGTTTATCGCGCCGAGATGCCGTCTCAAAAGGAACAGCGCCGCGAACAGCGAATCGCAGTCACCAACCTGCGCAGCCCCGACGAAGTCTGATCCAGCACCGCTTCTTTTATAGAACGAAAACCTGGCTTCATTCTTTACGTTGACCGAAAGCGATAAAAAACCATGACTACAGGCAGTGCTCTGTACATCCCGCCTTACAAGGCAGACGACCAGGATGTGGTTGTCGAACTCAATAACCGTTTTGGCCCTGACGCCTTCACCGCCCAGGCCACACGCACCGGTATGCCGGTGCTGTGGGTGGCGCGTGCCAGGCTCGTCGAAGTCCTGACCTTCCTGCGCAACCTGCCCAAGCCGTACGTCATGCTCTATGACCTGCATGGCGTGGACGAGCGTCTGCGCACCAAGCGCCAGGGCCTGCCGAGCGGTGCCGATTTCACCGTGTTCTACCACCTGATGTCGCTGGAACGTAACAGCGATGTGATGATCAAGGTCGCGCTGAGCGAGAGCGACCTGAGCATCCCGACCGTCACCGGTATCTGGCCGAACGCCAGCTGGTACGAGCGTGAAGTCTGGGACATGTTCGGTATCGACTTCCCGGGCCACCCGCACCTGACGCGCATCATGATGCCGCCGACCTGGGAAGGTCACCCGCTGCGCAAGGACTTCCCTGCCCGCGCCACCGAATTCGACCCGTTCAGCCTCAACCTGGCCAAGCAGCAGCTAGAAGAAGAGGCGGCGCGCTTCCGCCCCGAAGACTGGGGCATGAAGCGTTCCGGCACCAACGAGGACTACATGTTCCTCAACCTGGGCCCGAACCACCCTTCGGCTCACGGTGCCTTCCGTATCATCCTGCAACTGGACGGCGAAGAGATCGTCGACTGCGTCCCGGACATCGGTTACCACCACCGTGGCGCCGAGAAGATGGCCGAGCGCCAGTCCTGGCACAGCTTCATCCCGTACACCGACCGTATCGACTACCTCGGCGGCGTGATGAACAACCTGCCGTACGTGCTCTCGGTCGAGAAGCTGGCCGGCATCAAGGTGCCGGACCGCGTCGACACCATCCGCATCATGATGGCCGAGTTCTTCCGCATCACCAGCCACCTGCTGTTCCTGGGTACCTATATCCAGGACGTCGGCGCCATGACCCCGGTGTTCTTCACCTTCACCGACCGTCAGCGCGCCTACAAGGTCATCGAAGCCATCACCGGTTTCCGCCTGCACCCGGCCTGGTACCGCATCGGCGGCGTGGCCCACGACCTGCCGAACGGCTGGGAACGCCTGGTCAAGGAATTCATCGACTGGATGCCCAAGCGCCTGGACGAGTACCAGAAAGCCGCCCTGGACAACAGCATCCTCAAAGGCCGCACCATCGGCGTCGCGCAGTACAACACCAAAGAGGCCCTGGAATGGGGCGTCACCGGTGCTGGCCTGCGTTCCACCGGTTGCGACTTCGACCTGCGTAAAGCGCGCCCGTACTCCGGCTACGAGAACTTCGAGTTCGAAGTACCGCTGGCGGCCAATGGCGATGCCTACGACCGTTGCATCGTGCGCGTCGAAGAAATGCGCCAGAGCCTGAAGATCATCGAGCAGTGCATGCGCAACATGCCGGCCGGCCCGTACAAGGCGGATCACCCGCTGACCACGCCGCCGCCCAAAGAGCGCACGCTGCAACACATCGAAACCCTCATCACGCACTTCCTGCAGGTTTCGTGGGGCCCGGTGATGCCGGCCAACGAATCCTTCCAGATGATCGAAGCGACCAAGGGTATCAACAGTTATTACCTGACGAGCGATGGCGGCACCATGAGCTACCGCACCCGGATTCGTACCCCAAGTTTTGCCCACTTGCAGCAGATCCCTTCGGTGATCAAAGGCGAGATGGTCGCGGACTTGATTGCGTACCTGGGTAGTATCGATTTCGTTATGGCCGACGTGGACCGCTAAGCATGAACAGCACGCTTATCCAGACAGACCGTTTCACCTTGAGTGAAACCGAGCGCTCGGCCATCGAGCACGAGCTGCATCACTACGAAGACCCGCGCGCGGCGTCTATCGAAGCCCTGAAGATCGTCCAGAAGGAACGTGGCTGGGTGCCAGACGGCGCCCTCTACGCCATCGGCGAGATCCTCGGCATCCCCGCCAGTGACGTTGAAGGCGTGGCGACGTTCTACAGCCAGATCTTCCGCCAGCCGGTTGGCCGCCACATCATTCGCGTGTGCGACAGCATGGTCTGCTACATCGGTGGCCATGAGTCGGTGGTCAGCGAGATCCAGAACAAGCTGGGCATCGGCCTCGGCCAGACCACCCCGGACGGCCGCTTCACGCTGCTGCCGGTGTGCTGCCTGGGCAACTGCGACAAGGCGCCGGCGTTGATGATCGACGACGACACATTCGGTGACGTGCAGCCCGCTGGCGTCACCCAATTGCTCGAGGGCTACCCATGACCCTGACTTCCTTCGGCCCGGCCAACCTGATCAAGCGTTCGGCCGAGACTCACCCGCTGACTTGGCGCCTGCGTGACGACGGCGAGCCGGTATGGCTTGACGAATACCAGGCCAAGAACGGTTACGCCGCAGCGCGCAAAGCCTTCGCCGACATGGCCCAGGACGATATCGTCCAGACCGTGAAAGACGCCGGCCTCAAGGGTCGCGGCGGTGCAGGCTTCCCCACCGGCGTGAAGTGGGGCCTGATGCCCAAAGACGAATCCATCAATATCCGCTACCTGCTGTGCAACGCGGATGAAATGGAGCCGAACACCTGGAAAGACCGCATGCTGATGGAGCAACTGCCCCATCTGCTGATCGAAGGCATGCTGATCAGCGCCCGTGCGTTGAAAACCTACCGTGGCTACATCTTCCTGCGTGGCGAGTACACCACCGCCGCCAAGCACCTCAACCGTGCCGTGGAAGAAGCCAAGGCCGCAGGCCTGCTGGGCAAGAACATCCTCGGTTCCGGTTTCGACTTCGAACTGTTCGTGCACACCGGGGCCGGGCGTTATATCTGCGGCGAAGAAACCGCACTGATCAACTCCCTCGAAGGCCGCCGCGCCAACCCACGCTCCAAGCCGCCCTTCCCCGCCGCCGTGGGCGTGTGGGGCAAGCCGACCTGCGTGAACAACGTCGAGACCCTGTGCAACGTGCCGGCGATCATCGCCGACGGCGTGGACTGGTACAAATCCCTGGCCCGCGAAGGCAGCGAAGACATGGGCACCAAGCTCATGGGTTTCTCCGGCAAGGTCAAGAACCCTGGCCTGTGGGAACTGCCGTTTGGCGTGACCGCGCGCGAGCTGTTCGAGGACTACGCCGGCGGCATGCGCGACGGCTACACCTTGAAAGCCTGGCAGCCAGGTGGCGCCGGCACCGGTTTCCTGCTCCCTGAGCATCTGGATGCACAAATGTATGCCGGCGGCATCGGCAAGGTGGGCACCCGCATGGGTACCGGCCTGGCGATGGCGGTGGACAACACGGTGAACATGGTCTCGTTGCTGCGCAACATGGAGCAGTTCTTCGCCCGCGAGTCCTGCGGTTTCTGCACCCCCTGCCGCGACGGTTTGCCGTGGAGCGTCAAGCTGCTGATGGCCCTGGAAAATGGCGAAGGCCGCGAGGGTGATATCGAAACCCTGCTGGGCCTGGTCGGTTTCCTCGGCCCAGGCAAGACTTTCTGTGCTCACGCACCGGGCGCCGTGGAGCCATTGGGCAGCGCAATCAAATACTTCCGCTCGGAGTTCGAAGCCGGCATCGCGCCCACCAGCGCCGCCGTCCCGCCTCTGGCAAAGCCGATCGTAGTCGGCGCGTAACGCTTAAACAGGCGAAGGGTCCGTGCCCTTCGCCTGCTCATGTGCTGACGCCTTCAAGGCTGTGTAGATGCACATGAATAACAAGATTCCATTAGCCACGCCCGCTGACAACGGGCCAACGAAGAACTTTGAACCATGGCCACTATCCACGTAGACGGCAAAGCGCTCGAAGTCGATGGGGCGGACAACCTGTTACAGGCATGTCTGTCACTCGGCCTCGACATCCCGTATTTCTGCTGGCACCCCGCTCTCGGTAGCGTCGGTGCCTGTCGCCAGTGTGCGGTCAAGCAATACACAGACGAAAACGACACCCGTGGTCGTATCGTCATGTCCTGCATGACCCCAGCCACCGACAACACCTGGATCTCCATCGACGATGAAGAATCCAAGGCGTTCCGCGCCAGCGTTGTCGAATGGCTGATGACCAACCACCCCCACGACTGCCCGGTCTGTGAGGAAGGCGGTCACTGCCACCTGCAAGACATGACGGTGATGACTGGCCACAACGAGCGCCGTTATCGCTTCACCAAGCGTACCCACCAGAACCAGGACCTCGGCCCGTTCATTTCCCACGAAATGAACCGCTGCATCGCCTGCTACCGCTGCGTGCGCTTCTACAAGGACTACGCCGGCGGCACCGACCTGGGCGTATTCGGCGCCCACGACAACGTGTACTTCGGTCGCGTTGAAGACGGCGTGCTCGAAAGCGAATTCTCCGGCAACCTCACCGAGGTCTGCCCGACCGGTGTGTTCACCGACAAGACCCACTCCGAGCGCTACAACCGTAAGTGGGACATGCAATTTGCGCCGAGCATCTGCCATGGCTGCTCCAGCGGTTGCAACATCTCGCCGGGCGAGCGCTACGGTGAATTGCGCCGTATCGAAAACCGCTTCAACGGTTCGGTCAACCAGTACTTCCTGTGCGACCGTGGCCGCTTCGGCTATGGCTACGTAAACCGCGAAGACCGTCCGCGCCAGCCGCTGCTGGCCGATGGCGCCAAGCTGAGCCTGGACGCCGCGCTGGATAAAGCCGCCGACCTGTTGCGCGGGCGCACTATCGTCGGTATCGGTTCGCCACGCGCCAGCCTCGAAAGCAACTTCGCCTTGCGTGAACTGGTGGGTGCAGAGCATTTCTACAGCGGCATCGAAGCCGGTGAACTGGAGCGCATCCGCCTGGTCCTGCAAGTGCTGAACGACAGCCCGCTGCCAGTGCCGAACATGCGCGACATCGAAGACCACGATGCGATCTTCGTACTCGGTGAAGACCTGACCCAGACCGCTGCACGCATCGCGCTGTCACTGCGTCAGTCGGTCAAAGGCAAGGCCGAAGAAATGGCCGACGCCATGCGCGTACAGCCTTGGCTTGACGCCGCCGTGAAGAACATCGGCCAGCACGCGCTGAACCCGCTGTTTATCGCTTCCCTGGCTGAAACCAAGCTCGACGACATCGCTGAAGAATGCGTACACGCCGCGCCGGACGACCTGGCCCGCCTCGGTTTCGCCGTGGCCCACGCCCTCGACGCCAGCGCACCCGCCGTTGAAGGCCTGGACGCTGAAGCTACCGAGTTGGCTCAGCGCATTGCCGACGCCCTGCTGGCGGCCAAGCGCCCGCTGATCATTGCCGGTACCTCGTTGGGTTCCAAGGCGCTGATCGAAGCCGCCGCCAACATCGCCAAGGCCCTTAAGCTGCGCGACAAAAATGGCTCCATCAGCCTGGTGGTGCCGGAAGCCAACAGCCTGGGCCTGGCAATGCTCGGTGGCGAGTCCGTGGACGCGGCGCTGCAAGCGGTGATCGACGGCAACGCCGACGCCATCGTGGTGCTGGAAAACGACCTGTACACCCGCACCGCTGCCGCCAAGGTTGACGCGGCACTGGATGCTGCCAAGGTGCTGATCGTCGCCGACCACCAGAAGACTGCCACCAGCGACCGCGCCGACCTGGTGCTGCCAGCCGCCACCTTCGCCGAAGGCGACGGCACACTGGTCAGCCAGGAAGGCCGCGCCCAGCGCTTCTTCCAGGTGTTCGATCCGAAGTACATGGACGCCAGCATCCTGGTGCACGAAGGCTGGCGCTGGCTGCATGCCCTGCGCGCCACCCTGCTGAACCAGCCGATCGACTGGACCCAACTCGACCACGTGACCGCTGCCGCCGCCGCCAGCGCGCCGCAGCTTGCTCGTATCGTGGATGCCGCGCCGTCTGCCGCGTTCCGCATCAAGGGCCTGAAACTGGCACGTGAGCCGCTGCGTTACTCCGGTCGTACCGCCATGCGTGCTGACATCAGCGTGCACGAGCCACGTACCCCGCAAGACAACGACACCGCGTTTGCCTTCTCCATGGAAGGTTATTCGGGTTCGGCCGAACCCCGTCAGCAGGTGCCGTTTGCCTGGTCGCCGGGCTGGAACTCGCCGCAAGCCTGGAACAAGTTCCAGGACGAAGTCGGTGGTCACATCCGCGCTGGCGACCCGGGCACTCGCCTGATCGAAACCAGCGGTGACTCGCTGAACTGGTTCGCTGCGGTACCGCGTCCGTTCAACCCGGCGCCGGGCACCTGGCAAGTCGTGCCGTTCTTCCACCTGTTCGGCAGCGAAGAAACTTCTTCCAAGGCCGCGCCGGTTCAAGAGCGCATTCCTGCCGCCTATGTGTCCGTGGCCAAGTCCGAAGCCGACCGCCTGGGCGTCAACGACGGTGCCCTGCTCAGCCTCAACGTGGCCGGCCAGACCTTGCGTCTGCCGCTGCGTATCAACGATGAGTTGGGTGCCGGCCTGGTTGCACTGCCTAAAGGCATCGCCGGTATTCCGCCTGCCATTTTCGGCAAAACCGTTGACGGTCTGCAGGAGGCAGCGCAATGACTTGGTTCACGCCGGAAGTAATTGACGTGATCATCTCGGTGGTCAAGGCCATCGTGATCCTGTTGGCCGTGGTCGTCGCGGGCGCCCTGCTCAGCTTCGTCGAACGTCGCCTGCTGGGCTGGTGGCAGGACCGTTACGGTCCGAACCGCGTTGGCCCGTTCGGCATGTTCCAGATCGCTGCCGACATGCTGAAAATGTTCTTCAAGGAAGACTGGACCCCGCCGTTTGCCGACAAGGTGATCTTCACCCTGGCACCGGTGGTAGCCATGAGCGCCTTGCTGATTGCGTTTGCAATCATCCCGATCACCCCGACCTGGGGCGTGGCGGACCTGAACATCGGTTTGCTGTTCTTCTTCGCCATGGCCGGTTTGTCGGTATACGCGGTGCTGTTCGCCGGTTGGTCGAGCAACAACAAGTTCGCCCTGCTGGGCAGCTTGCGTGCCTCGGCCCAAACCGTATCCTATGAAGTGTTCATGGGGTTGGCACTGATGGGCATCGTGGTGCAGGTTGGCTCGTTCAACATGCGCGACATCGTCGAGTACCAGGCGCAGAACCTGTGGTTCATCATTCCGCAGTTCTTCGGCTTCTGCACCTTCTTCATCGCTGGCGTGGCCGTGACTCACCGTCACCCCTTCGACCAGCCGGAAGCGGAACAGGAACTGGCCGACGGTTACCACATTGAATATGCCGGTATGAAGTGGGGCATGTTCTTCGTCGGTGAGTACATCGGCATCATCTTGATCTCGGCCCTGCTAGTCACGCTGTTCTTCGGCGGCTGGCACGGTCCGTTCGGCATCCTGCCGCAGTTGGCCTTCTTCTGGTTCTTCCTGAAGACCGCGTTCTTCATCATGCTGTTCATCCTGCTGCGCGCCTCGATTCCGCGCCCGCGCTATGACCAGGTGATGGATTTCAGCTGGAGATTCTGCCTGCCGCTGACCCTGATCAATTTGCTGGTGACGGCTGCCGTCGTGTTGTTGAACACGCCCGCTGCCGCGGTTCAGTGAGGATTTGACCCATGTTCAAATATATTGGCGACATCGTTAAGGGTACCGGTACCCAGTTGCGAAGCCTGGTGATGGTGTTCGGTCACGGCTTTCGCAAACGCGACACCCTGCAATACCCCGAAGAAGCGGTGTACCTGCCGCCGCGCTATCGCGGCCGCATCGTACTGACCCGCGACCCCGACGGCGAAGAGCGTTGCGTAGCCTGCAACCTGTGCGCCGTGGCGTGCCCGGTGGGTTGCATTTCCCTGCAGAAAGCTGAAACCGAAGATGGTCGCTGGTACCCGGACTTCTTCCGCATCAACTTCTCGCGCTGCATTTTCTGCGGCCTCTGCGAGGAAGCTTGCCCGACCACCGCGATCCAGCTGACGCCGGATTTCGAGATGGCCGAGTTCAAACGTCAGGACCTGGTGTACGAGAAAGAAGATCTTTTGATCTCTGGTCCCGGTAAAAACCCTGATTACAACTTCTATCGTGTTGCAGGTATGGCCGTTGCCGGTAAGCCAAAAGGCGCCGCACAAAACGAAGCCGAGCCGATCAACGTGAAGAGCTTGCTGCCTTAAGGAAGAAAGATGGAATTCGCTTTCTATTTCGCATCGGGTATTGCAGTGGTGTCCACGCTTCGCGTGATCACCAACACTAACCCCGTGCACGCCCTGCTCTACCTGATCATTTCGCTGATCGCCGTGGCCATGACCTTTTTCAGCCTCGGCGCACCGTTCGCCGGTGTGCTGGAAGTGATCGCCTACGCCGGCGCCATCATGGTGCTGTTCGTGTTTGTGGTGATGATGCTCAACCTGGGGCCGGCTTCGGTCGCCCAGGAGCGCGTCTGGCTCAAGCCCGGCATCTGGCTCGGCCCGGTTGTCCTTGCAGCCCTGCTGCTGGGTGAACTGCTGTATGTGCTGTTCGCTCACCAGAGCGGCCAGGCCATCGGCCACACCACCGTAGACGCGAAAGCCGTGGGCATCAGCCTGTTCGGCCCGTACCTGCTGGTGGTCGAACTGGCTTCGATGCTGCTGCTCGCCGCAGCCATCACTGCCTTCCACTTGGGCCGCAACGAAGCCAAGGAGCAATGACGATGCCTGCTATCCCTTTGGAGCATGGTCTGGCGGTCGCCGGCATCCTGTTCTGCCTTGGCCTGGTCGGCCTGATGGTTCGCCGTAACATTCTGTTCGTGTTGATGAGCCTGGAAATCATGATGAACGCTGCGGCACTGGCGTTCATCGTGGCAGGCGCACGTTGGGGCCAGCCGGATGGGCAAGTGATGTTCATCCTGGTGATCAGCCTGGCAGCCGCCGAAGCCAGTATTGGCCTGGCGATCCTGCTGCAGCTGTATCGTCGCTTCCACACGCTTGATATCGACGCTGCCAGTGAGATGCGCGGATGAACATGATCTTTCTGACTTTCGTATTCCCCCTGATCGGTTTCCTGCTGCTGTCGTTCTCTCGCGGGCGCTGGTCGGAGAACCTCTCGGCCCTGATCGGCGTGGGCTCCATCGGCCTGTCGGCCATCGTGGCCGCCTACGTCATCTGGCAATTCAACGTGGCGCCGCCCGAAGGTGGTCACTACACCCTGGTGCTGTGGCAGTGGATGGCGGTCGAGGGCTTCAAGCCCAACTTCGCCCTCTACATCGACGGCCTGTCGATCACCATGCTCGGCGTGGTGGTGGGTGTGGGCTTCCTGATCCACCTGTTCGCGTCCTGGTACATGCGCGGTGAAGCGGGCTACTCGCGCTTCTTCTCGTACACCAACCTGTTTATCGCCAGCATGCTGTTCCTGGTGCTGGGCGATAACCTGTTGTTCCTGTACTTCGGCTGGGAAGGCGTGGGCCTGTGCTCGTACCTGTTGATCGGTTTCTACTACAGCAACCGCAACAACGGTAACGCAGCACTCAAGGCGTTTATCGTCACCCGCATCGGCGACGTGTTCATGGCCATCGGCCTGTTCATCCTGTTCCAACAGGTGGGCACGCTGAACATCCAGGAACTGCTGGTGCTGGCACCGCAGAAATTCCAGGTCGGCGACTTCTGGATCACCCTGGCTACCCTGATGCTGCTGGGTGGCGCCGTGGGTAAATCTGCGCAACTGCCGCTGCAAACCTGGCTGGCGGATGCAATGGCCGGTCCTACCCCGGTATCGGCACTGATCCACGCCGCCACCATGGTAACCGCCGGTGTCTACCTGATCGCCCGTACCCACGGCCTGTTCACCCTGGCGCCGGACATCCTGCACCTGGTGGGTATCGTCGGCGGCGTGACCCTGGTACTGGCCGGCTTCGCCGCGCTGGTGCAGACCGACATCAAGCGTATCCTCGCCTACTCGACCATGAGCCAGATCGGCTACATGTTCCTGGCCCTGGGCGTCGGCGCCTGGGACGCGGCGATCTTCCACCTGATGACCCACGCGTTCTTCAAGGCCCTGCTGTTCCTCGCCTCCGGCGCCGTGATCGTGGCCTGCCACCACGAGCAGAACATCTTCAAGATGGGCGGCCTGTGGAAGAAACTGCCACTGGCGTACGCCAGCTTCATCGTCGGTGGTGCCGCCCTGGCCGCCCTGCCGCTGGTAACCGCAGGCTTCTACTCCAAGGACGAAATCCTCTGGGAAGCTTTCGCCAGCGGTAACCAGAACCTGCTGTACGCAGGCCTGGTAGGTGCGTTCATGACCTCGCTGTACACCTTCCGCCTGATCTTCATCACCTTCCACGGTGAAGCCAAGACCGAAGCGCACGCAGGCCACGGCATCTCCCATTGGTTGCCACTGTCGGTGCTGATCATCCTGTCGACCTTCGTCGGTGCGATGATCACCCCGCCACTGCACGGTGTATTGCCACAAAGCGTCGGCCATGCCGGCGGCGAAGCCCAGCACAGCCTGGAAATCGCCTCGGGCGCCATCGCCATCGCCGGTATCCTGCTGGCGGCTCTGCTGTTCCTCGGCAAGCGTCGCTTCGTGACTGCCGTGGCCAACAGTGGCATTGGTCGCTTCCTGTCGGCCTGGTGGTTCGCTGCCTGGGGCTTCGATTGGATCTACGACAAACTGTTCGTCAAACCTTACCTTGCGATCAGCCACGTGCTGCGCAAAGACCCGCTCGACCAGACCATCGGTTTGATCCCGCGTGCCGCCAAGGCCGGTCACACCGCCCTGAGCCGCAGCGAGACCGGCCAATTGCGTTGGTATGCAGCGTCCATGGCGGCGGGTGCCGTTCTGGTGATCGGCGCCATCGTCGTGGTAGCGGTCTGACTATGTTTAAGTGCACTGCGTACTTTGCGAACTTGCGAAAGGAAACGAGCCCGTCATGATTCTGCCCTGGCTAATCCTGATCCCCTTTATCGGCGGCCTGCTCTGCTGGATGGGTGAACGCTTCGGCGCCACCCTCCCCCGCTGGATTGCGTTGCTGACCATGTCCCTGGAACTCGCGCTCGGCCTCTGGCTGTGGGCCCATGGTGACTATTCATTCGCTCCGGCACCGGGCGTCGATCCCACCTTTGCGCTTGAATTCAAGCACGTGTGGATCCAGCGCTTCGGCATCAACGTGCACCTGGCCCTCGACGGCCTGTCGCTGTTGATGATCCTGCTGACCGGCCTGCTGGGTATCCTCTCGGTACTCTGCTCCTGGAAAGAGATCCAGCGTCACGTGGGCTTCTTCCACCTGAACCTGATGTGGATCCTGGGCGGCGTTGTCGGCGTGTTCCTCGCCCTCGACCTGTTCATGTTCTTCTTCTTCTGGGAAATGATGCTGGTGCCGATGTACTTCCTCATCGCGCTCTGGGGTCACAGCTCTTCGGACGGCAAGAAAACCCGGATCTACGCAGCGACCAAGTTCTTCATCTTCACCCAGGCTTCCGGCCTGATCATGTTGGTGGCGATCCTGGGTCTGGTCCTGGTCAACTTCAACAACACCGGCGTGATTACCTTCAACTACGCCGACCTGTTGAAAACCAAGATGTCGCTGACCACCGAGTACGTGCTGATGCTGGGCTTCTTCATCGCCTTCGCGGTGAAGCTGCCGGTGGTGCCGTTCCACTCCTGGTTGCCTGACGCTCACGCCCAGGCGCCGACTGCCGGTTCCGTGGACCTGGCCGGTATCCTGTTGAAGACCGCTGCCTACGGCCTGCTGCGTTTCGCCCTGCCGCTGTTCCCGAATGCTTCGGCCGAATTCGCGCCGATTGCCATGACCCTGGGTCTGATCGGGATCTTCTACGGTGCGTTCCTGGCTTTCGCGCAAACCGACATCAAGCGTCTGATTGCCTTCTCGTCCGTTTCCCACATGGGTTTCGTACTGATCGGTATCTACTCCGGCAGCCAGCTGGCGTTGCAAGGCGCAGTGATCCAGATGTTGGCCCACGGTGTTTCTGCCGCTGCCCTCTTTATCCTCAGTGGTCAGTTGTACGAGCGCCTGCACACCCGTGACATGCGTGAAATGGGTGGTGTGTGGTCGCGCATCGCGTACCTGCCGGCGATCAGCCTGTTCTTCGCCGCCGCATCACTGGGCTTGCCGGGTACCGGTAACTTCATCGGCGAGTTCCTGATCCTGATGGGTGCCTTTGTGCAAACGCCGTGGATCAGCGCCATCGCCACCTCCGGCCTGGTGTTCGGTTCGGTCTACTCGCTGATCATGATCCACCGCGCCTATTTCGGCCCGGCCAAGTCCGACACCGTCCTGCAAGGGATGGATGCGCGCGAACTGATCATGGTGCTCGGCCTTGCGGTGTTGCTGATCTTCATCGGCGTGTACCCGCAACCGTTCCTGGACACTTCTGCCGCAACGATGCATGGCGTGCAGCAGTGGTTCGGCACCGCCTTCTCTCAACTCGCTTCGGCCCGGTAAGAGCGCTATGGAATTCACGATCCAACACTTTATCGCGCTTGCGCCGCTGCTGATTACCAGCCTCACCATCGTAGTGGTGATGCTGGCAATCGCCTGGCGCCGCAATCACTCGCAAACGTTCCTGCTGTCCTGCGCCGGGTTGAACCTGGCCCTGCTGTCGATCATCCCGGCCCTCAAGGTCGCGCCACTGGCAGTCACGCCATTGATGATGGTCGATGACTTCGCGCTGCTGTACATCGCCCTGATCCTGGTGGCGACCCTGGCCTGCGTCACCCTCGCCCACGCCTACCTCGGCGAAGGCGGCACCGGCTACCCGGGCAACCGCGAAGAGCTGTACCTGCTGATCCTGCTGGCTGCGGCCGGCGGTATCGTGCTGGTCAGCGCGCAGCACCTGGCGGGCCTGTTCATCGGCCTGGAACTGCTGTCGATCCCGACCTACGGCCTGGTGGCCTACGCCTTCTTCAACAAGCGCTCCTTGGAAGCCGGCATCAAGTACATGGTGCTGTCGGCCGCCGGTTCCGCGTTCCTGTTGTTCGGTATGGCCCTGCTCTACGCCGAAGCCGGCAGCCTGAGCTTCACCGGTATCGGCCACGCGCTGGCCGCCACCAACAGCCCGGCGCCGATTGCCCAACTGGGCCTGGCGATGATGCTGATCGGCCTGGCGTTCAAGCTGTCGTTGGTGCCGTTCCACCTGTGGACCCCGGACGTGTACGAAGGCGCCCCGGCGCCGGTGGCCGCGTTCCTGGCGACCGCGTCGAAAGTGGCCGTGTTTGCAGTGATGGTGCGTCTGTTCCAGATCTCCCCTGCCGCCAACACCGGCGTGCTGAGCAACGTGCTGACGGTGATCGCCATTGCGTCGATCCTGTTCGGTAACCTGCTGGCCCTGACCCAGAACAACCTCAAGCGTCTGCTGGGTTACTCGTCTATCGCCCACTTCGGCTACCTGCTGATCGCCCTGGTGGCGAGCAAAGGCCTGGCCGTGGAAGCCATCGGCGTGTACCTGGTCACCTACGTGATCACCAGCCTTGGTGCGTTCGGCGTCATCACCTTGATGTCGTCGCCGTACAAAGGCCGTGACGCCGACGCCCTGTACGAATACCGCGGCCTGTTCTGGCGCCGTCCGTACCTGACCGCCGTGCTCACCGTGATGATGCTGTCGTTGGCCGGTATTCCGCTGACGGCGGGCTTTATCGGCAAGTTCTACATCGTCGCGACCGGTGTCGAAGCCCACGAATGGTGGCTGGTTGCCTCGCTGGTACTGGGCAGCGCCATCGGCGTGTTCTACTACCTGCGCGTGATGGTCACCCTGTACCTGATCGAGCCAAACCTGCGCCGTGTGGATGCCGAGCTGCATTGGGAACAGAAGGCAGGCGGCGTCATGCTGCTGGCTATCGCCCTGCTCGCGTTCTTCCTGGGCGTGTACCCACAACCGTTGCTCACCCTGGTACAGCACGCGGTGCTGGGCGTTTGATCGCTTAGGTTGATGCAGTAAACAGAACGGCGCCTTTGGGCGCCGTTTTGCGTTTCAGGGGCGAGGTATTAGAGAGGCGGTGCATTCATCATCGCCTTCGCGGGCAAGCCCGCTCCCACATTTGGAATGCGTTCCCCTGTAGGAGCGAGCTTGCTCGCGAAAAACGTCGACGATAATGCGTGCTTCCTGAATAAACGCGGCGCCTGTGAGTTTTTCGCGAGCAAGCTCGCTCCTACATGCCCTCAATATACTGGCCCTCTTTGCCCATATTGTGGCTACAGATATAAAAACGCCTCGATTCACATCGAGGCGTTTGTGTTCAAACTTGCGGTTTGCCCGGGCGATAACCTTAGAACGCGATACCCACCTTGAAACCATACTCATCACGCTTGAGCTTGGTGTTGTCGGCCACATAGGAGTCGTTATCGAGCTTGTACTCGGTGCGGGTGTAGTACAGGCCCGCCATCACTGGCAGGTCACCCTTCTGGTTCATCAGCAGGCTGACTTCGGCGTAAGGGTTGGTGCGGTCCTTGAGGTCCACGCTGTCGCTGCCAACGCCGTCAACCTTGAGTTTGGCGCGGCCGTCGATGGTGTGACGGGCGCCGGCTTCAACGCGCAGGGTCATGTCATCGAACTGGTGGTTGTAGCCCAGGGCTGCCTTGGCAAACGGCGACTTATTGGTGAGCTTCATGTCGTAGCCATTGGTGTCCGGCTCGTAGCGGGTCCAGGTGTAGCCACCGCCCACGATCACATCGACGAAGTTGCGCGCGTCCAGCGCGGCGCGCCAGCCGAGGTCGAGGTCGGCCTGGCCTTCCTTGAGTTTGTTATCGCTTTTTTCGCCGTACTTGGCTTCGATACCGGCCTGGTAAATGAAGCCGGATTCGGCGGTGAGCTTGTTGCCGAAGTTGTAGAACAGGCCGGCTTCGGGCATGTGGTCCTTGTCGCTTTCGCTACCGCCTTCAAGTTTGAAGTCGTTGTAGCTGCCCATGATCCCGAACGTGGAAATCGGGTCGGTGGAAGGTGCTGCGAACACCACGCCAGGCGCAGCCACCAGGGCCAGCAACGAGGTGTTCTTGATGAGTTTTCCGAATAGTTTGGACATCGTTTTACATCTCCATTTTAAGGTGGGCAAAGTATTCAGGAATCGGTTCGAACCTTGGCGTTTGCAAAAAGTTCGAACTGATTTGCACCAAAACGGAGAAAAAACGGTTCAGCGAAGGCTCTATCTCAATACTCTTCGAGATCGGCCCTGATCAGGTGCTCAACCGCTTCGCGAAGTTGCGGCTGAGCCGGCAAACAAATGCCGAAGGTGTCGCGCAATAACGTCAGCAACTCATCAGCACTCTCCAGCTTGCGCTTCTCGCTGGGCCGATCCAGGTAATGAACCGCATAGCGGGCGTTTGCCAACGTATGGCGCCTGCCAGGCGCAAGCAACGCGGCTTTCAACTGCCCTACAAACGGGGAGCCTGGGTGCGTGGAGACATACCAGTTGCCGATTTCATAGTCGATGTCGGCCTGGGTTTGCAGATCGAACACGTACAGGCCACGCCACTCCTCGCCCACCTGCGCCCACAGCGTGTAGCTGCCGTGTTTGAGCGTCAGGCGATAAGGCTCATGAGCGGTGGCCTGGGGTGCGTCGTGGTCCAGTTGCAACGGGCTGCTGGGCACCATGCCGCCAAAACCGACATCGGTGATATAGCGCACGCCGTCGAGGGTCACCAAGCTCAAGCGATGGGTTCGCCCAGTGTGGGCGTCTGGTGGGCCGCCGATCACCACACGCCCGGTGATGCCACGGGCCTCGAAGCCCAGTTCCTGCAAGAGTGCCAGGAACAGCTGGTTCAACTCGTAGCAATAGCCGCCGCGCCCCTCGTGCAGCACCTTGCGCTCAACGCTGGGCAGGTCGATCGGTACCGGTGCATGCATCAACGTCGACAGGCTTTCAAAGGCAAAGCTGCACACATGGCGCAGTTGCAAGTCCCGCAGGGTTTGCAGGGTGGGCGGCGGTGGCGAGGCATAGCCCAGGCGTTGCAGGTACAGGCGGCTATCGGTGAGTGTGTGCATGGCACGGTCCTTGGGCGCGGGGCAAGAGCGTCACTATGCCGCGCCTCTGCGTGCGTTGTCATTTTGAATGAACCTTTTGGAGCGCCGGCCTATCCATCTATAACAAGATTGGGAGGCAGCATGAGTACCGCAAAAATCTACACCGTCCACTATCAGCTACACGGTAAACCCAAGTCTTTCGTGGTGCGCGCCGAAGTGATGAACAACGCCGAGGCCTGGCATTGGGCGGCCGTCGATGCCGACATTGCCCATGTCAGCCGCATCGGCCGCGTAGGTCACGAACAGGTGAAAAAGACCACCCGGCCCTGGGCGGAAAAATACGGTATCAGCGACGTCAGCTGGTCGCCACCCAGGTAAACAAAGCCCCGCATAACGGCGGGGCTCGGTTCATTGCTTCAAGTCGCCCAACGGATCGTAGGGCGGCTTTTTTTTCGCTGTCTCGTCGTCCTTTTTGTCCAACGGCGCAATAGCCGGGCCGATGGGATCGACCTGTGGGTCGGCTACATCCGGCGAATCCGGGTCGAAGCCCAGTTCATCCTTGCCACTGGCGTGTTCGTTGGAAGAGGGACCATCGGTAGGTTTGTTCATCATATTCTCCTGCTAAAGCGGGCGGGCTCTGTCGTGGAGGTTTTCCAGGTCTTCTTCGACGCGCTCGACATCGTTGTCCGGACTGCGCTCTTTGGGATCGTTGGGGCGCAACGCATCGTTATCACGCTCCTCCTCACCCGGCGTACGGTTCGGATCCGGTGTACCTGGGGGTGGCTGCTTGTGTTCAGACATGATGACTGACCTCATGAGGGGTTCACCATTTTAGAGAAACCGCCCCGCGCCATCGTTCAACTTCATTACGCCAGGCGTGAGAAGATGACCGCCCTTTTTGGAGACCTGCCCCGGATGTTCGAACTCAAACCCTGCGACCCCACTGCCTATCGCCAACAGACCCGCCGTAGCACGTTGATCGTCGCGGCGCTGTTCCTGGCCTTGGCCATGCTGCTGTCGAGCCTGGCGGTGATGCTGTTCGGTGAGCCTGGCGGTGACAATTTTCGCTTCAATGTCGGTGGCGTCTTCGCCGGGGTGTTGATCACGGTCGCGCTGGTGCGTGGCCCGTTCTGGAGCCAGGCCTGGTTGGCGCCGGCGGTGTATGGCTGGCAACTCAAGCGCAGCCTGATGAGCGTGACCAATGTGATGCACAAGGTCACCGAGCGGGTGCAAGCCAACGACCCCACTGCCATCAAGCTGTTGCGTTTCTATCACTTGGGGCTGACGCAGATGCACGAGCTGGACGCCAACTCCAGCGCCCAGGCGCAACTGGTCGGCGAAATCGAAGCACACAAGGCGAAGATGCACGCACTGGGGATCGACACCGAACAAACCCGGCTCGATCCCGCGTGGCTGGAAGCGCTCAAAAGCGCTTGAGGGAGCAGGCAAAAAGGCGGTTAAAAAACCAGACTCAGGTCCAGGCGCCCTTCCCTGACCGGCGGACACCAGTAATAGCCACCGGTCAGCGGCTTGCTGATGCGATACAGGCCATCGACAATCCCATCTTCCAACCCACTCATGCGTCGTAACTGCGCTTCAAACGCATCGAATGAATGACCAAACGCGAGGAACATCAACCCCGCCTGACCATTCTCGGCCCAGGGCATCGAACGACGTACCACGAAGGCTTCCGGGGTAAAGCTTTCCTGGGCAGTGCGCTTGGTATGGGCCGATTCCGGGGCGTCGTCGAGTTCTTCGTTGTCGCCATGGCGGCGGCCAATGATGTGGTCACGCTCCTGGGCAGGCAATGCGGCGAAACCGTCAAGGTCGTGCTGCCATTGCTGGATCGCGGCAAAGCTGGCGCCGCTGTCGGTCAGCGCGGCTTGCACGGCGGCATCGTCGTGGGGGTTTTCGGTGCCGTCTTCGTAGTCGGTCAGGTCAAAGCCGGTCTTGTAGCGGAAACCTTCAGTCGATTGCACCAGGCGAAACGCCGGAGCCAGCGCTTTTTCCACGGCACGGCTGCGCAGCAACAACTCACCGCGATCCACCCCATGCAACCATACCCACAGCGCCTGCTGAGTCGACGGGTTGTGCGCGCCAGGGCCGCTAACGGCCGGGAATGAGCGCAGCCCTGGGATCTGGGCACCCAGCGCTTTTACCAGCGGCTCACCGAACCCCACCACGGCCGCCGCATCCGTCAACTGCACCAGCGCGTCCAGCGCAGCGGGCACGGCTTGCAACGAATCCAGGGCAAAAAACAGATGGCGGGCCTGCAAAGGCACCGGTGCGGCAAGAATGCCCGGCTGGTACTGACTCATGTGAACTCCTTCTGAAAAGCCGCGCAGTTTACCCGGCGTACACGACCCTGCGAACAAGAATGCGCGCAAGCCTTGCGTTAGAGCCGCTTGTTGGGTGACTCTCTAGTCATGTTTTGCAACTATTCCAGGGGTAGCGACATGACCACCAGCAACCTGCTCGCCCAGCTGTTTCCCACCTCCACCGCGCAGATTCCCGAGCAATTTCGCCTGGCGGCGCCCATTGAACAACGTGAATACCTGGTCGATGGCCAGTTGCAGGTGTGGAACGGCCCGCTCGCCCGCGTGCAAAGCCCCGTGCAACTGGGTGATGAGCGTGTACACATCGGCAGCACGCCGTTGCTGGATGCCGACACCGCCCTCACCGCCCTGGATGCTGCCGTGCGCGCCTACGACCGTGGCCAGGGTGCATGGCCGACGATGCGCGTGGTCGAGCGTATCCAGCACGTCGAAGCGTTTTTGAGGCGCATGCGCGAACAGCGCGATGCGGTGGTCAAGCTGCTGATGTGGGAGATCGGCAAGAACCTCAAGGACTCGCAGAAAGAATTCGACCGTACCTGCGACTACATCACCGACACCATCAATGCCCTCAAGGAACTCGACCGACGCAGCAGTCGTTTTGAACTGGAGCAGGACACCCTCGGCCAGATCCGCCGCGTCCCCCTGGGCGTGGCGTTGTGCATGGGGCCTTACAACTACCCGTTGAACGAGACCTTCACCACGCTGATCCCGGCCTTGATCATGGGCAATACCGTGGTGTTCAAGCCGGCCAAGCTGGGTGTGCTGTTGATCCGCCCTTTGCTGGAAGCCTTCCGCGACAGCTTCCCGGCCGGGGTGATCAACGTGATCTACGGCAGCGGCCGCGAGACCGTGAGCGCGCTGATGGCCAGCGGCAAGATCGACATCTTTGCGTTTATCGGCACCAACAAGGCCGCCAGTGATTTGAAAAAGCTGCACCCCAAGCCGCACCGTTTGCGTGCTGCGCTGGGCCTGGATGCCAAAAACCCGGGGATCGTGCTGCCCGAAGTGGACTTGGACAACGCGGTGAACGAAGCCGTCACCGGTTCGCTGTCGTTCAACGGCCAGCGTTGCACCGCGTTGAAGATCCTGTTCGTGCATGAAGACGTGGTCGAGCGCTTTATCGAGAAATTCAACGCCAAGCTGGCGACGCTCAAGCCCGGCATGCCGTGGGAGGATGGCGTGGCGCTGACGCCACTGCCAGAAGTGGGCAAGGTCGATTACCTCAGCGAACTGGTGGCCGATGCGGCGCGCCATGGCGCCAAGGTCATGAACCCCGAGGGCGGCAGCAGCCGTGGTTCGTTCTTCTACCCGGCAGTGCTGTACCCGGTGAACCCGCAGATGCGCGTCTACCACGAAGAGCAATTCGGCCCCGTGGTGCCGATCGTGCCCTATCGCGACCTGGAGACCGTGATCGACTACGTGCTGGACTCGGACTTCGGCCAGCAGTTGAGCCTCTTCGGCACCGACCCCGTGGCAGTGGGACGCCTGGTGGACACCTTCGCCAACCAGGTGGGCCGTATCAATATCAACGCCCAATGCCAGCGCGGTCCGGACACATTCCCCTTCAACGGGCGCAAAAATTCGGCCGAGGGCACGTTGTCGGTGCATGACGCCTTGCGCGTGTTCTCGATCCGAACTTTGGTGGCGACCAAGTTCCAGGAGAGTAACAAGGCGTTGGTCAGCGATATTTTGCGCAACCGCGATTCGAGCTTCCTGACCACCGACTACATCTTCTGAAGCCAACCCCGTTCCAATGTGCAGACAGGTCAGTGTGGGAGCTGGCTTGCCTGCGATGCCAGCTCCTCGGTCTTTCAGTCAGCTCGCGGTGATGCTATCGCAGGCAAGCCAGCTCCCACATTTGATCAAGCACATTCATACATTTGAGGCCATTTTAAGACTGATGAACCTGCCCTTCTTTGCCCGGCGCCTGCTGCGCCCCTTGCTCGACCCCTACCGCCGCTTTCGCCATGCCAAGCTGATCCACGCCGCGCGCGTATCGGTGGGTTTGCTGGCAACCATCCTGCTGACCACCGGCCTCAACCTGCCCCACGGTGAATGGGCGTCGGTGACCATGCTGATCGTCATCGGCGGGTTGCAGCACCACGGCAATATCGGCAAGAAAGCCGTCGAACGCGCCTACGGCACCTTGATCGGCGCCAGCGTCGGCTTGCTGCTGGTGGTACAACAGGCTTACTTCGGCCTGCCGTTGCTCACCTATCTGTTGATGTCCGTGGTGTGCGGATTCTTTTCCTATCACGCCATCGGCAAGGGCGGTTATATCGCGCTGCTGTCGGCGATCACGGTGTTTATCGTCGCCGGCCATGGCGACAACCCGATCTCCGATGGCCTGTGGCGCACCGTCGATATCCTCATCGGCATTGTGCTGGCCCTGGCGTTTTCCTTTGCCTTGCCGTTGTACGCCGTGTATTCGTGGCGCTACAACCTGGCCAGCGCCCTGCGTGACTGCGCGCAGATTTATAGCCGGATCATCAATGGCCAGTCCGTGACTGACGATGAACACCTCAAGCTGCTCAACCGTTTGAACGGGGCGATGGTGCAACTGCGTTCGTTGATGCCGTCGGTGTCCAAGGAAGTGCGGATTTCCATGACTGAACTGGACGCGATCCAGCGTCACCTGCGCCTGTGCATCAGCACCCTGGAGATTCTGGGCAATACCCGGCCAGACCCGCGTGATGAGCAGGCCACGGCTCGGATGCAAGTCATGTTGAAAGCCGAGCATCGGCAAATTCGGGTGCAGTTGGTGGGGATGGCACGCGCGTTGAAATCGGGGGTGACGGAGCGATTGGAGCGTACCGGTCACGCCCATGCCAGCGAGCCTGCGCTTGATGCACCGGTTTACAGCGCGCTGGATGGGTATCGATTGCTGACGGTGCAGCTGGCGGCGAATGTGGATGGGATGCGCCAGCGCCTGGCAAAGACCGCCCGGCACTGGAAGATCTGACCAATAGCGCTCAAACCATACGCAATGGTGTAGTCAGGGAATAGCGCTCGGGCAAGTTCCCGCGTTTTAGGGTGTAGTAGAGCGAAGTATCTTCACCTCGATTGGGCTCCAGATCCTGAGGCAATACGTCAAACGATACAGCAACGCCGGGAATGTTCGCCTGCTTGGGCAGGTCGATGCTGTGTACGCCCTTGATGCAGAGCGTTATCCAATCGCCGAACTCCACATCGCTGAACGGTGCGTCGATAGGCGTACCGAACGGTGACACGTTATCCAGGTGGAGTTCACCCTCAAGCTCATCTCGAACGATCGGCGCGGGCATGTCCGGCTGCAGCTCACCGATCCTCAATGATCGACGCCAGGACTCACGTGGCTTTTCGCCGTCCTTGGTTGCGCGATAGAACAGGTCGGCCAAACGGCCTTTGAATCGTCTAAGGTCATCGCCTTCAAGTACCACCGTCAATTGATCCTCTGCGGCAGACAACTCACCTAGATCAATGCCGACACGGTGCTCGATAGTGCCCCCGGCATCACTGGCCAAAAGGATCAATTCCAGTGCCTGGAATGATTGCCAGCCCGGTTGGACCGGTATGTGGACCTTGACTTGCGCAAGGTCGGGATCAATCTGCCCATCGGACTCGCCCTCCACGCTGGGGGCCAACCATTGCCTGATCTCTCCGATGACAGTCACATGACGATAGTTCGAACGGGGGGCACTGCCGTGCTGGCTATCGAGTACGTAATAGACAATTGCACGCCCCCGGGCAATGGCGGCGACCACAGCATTGGGTATCTCGAAATAATAAGCCTTGGTACCGGCCAGCTCTCGCATCTCGGAATGAGGAACCGTCCCGCCATCCTCTAGAGTGCCAATCCAATAAAAGTGGACATGGGTGTAGCGATGGGCATCTTCCGATGTCAGGTAGAAACCGACCCGTACAGCGTCGTTACCGATATTCGCCAAGTTGATTTCGGATTCGGTCAAGGGGTAGTCAACCCAAGGCGGCTCCATACGCTGACTGTCGGTGTAGACCTCTACGTATGAGACCACCGACCACACTGCATCCTCATCCGGCAAATTGCCGGTGTTCCCCGTGACGGTCATTGCCACGGGGAGAATGTCGCTGTTACCCGCAGCGAGGATCATCTCGGGGGTCACAGTGATTTCAATGTCACGCCCCACCTCATTCGGCTGTACCCGATGCTCAACTTTTTCTGATCCCCAGACCAACGTGAGCAGGTCATAAGGGCCCATGTTCTCCCACTTGTGACAGGTGACCGTCACCCCATCCCGGGCTTTTTGTTCATCGACGCCTTCCAACTCCACCTGTGGCTCAAGTTTGAATACCAGCCCGCCATGGCCTTTATCCGTGGGTTCGGGCGCCTTGCCACCAGGTCTCTGCAAGTTGATCCTGAGGCGCAAGGGAGGGGTCTGCTGAGGGGGCTCATTGTCGGGGATGATTCTGCAATACATCGCGTCAGCCCAGCCCTCGAGGATCGAGTGAGCGGGCACAGTGAGTGGGAAGCGGGTGCGTGGAGGGTCGCCATCACGCACCAGGTAGAAACCTACCGGCGTTGGTCCATGCCATATCAGCTGGAATGTGGTGCCCACCGGCGCAGAAAAGGGATAGTCCACGTAAACGACAAGATCACGTGTCACATGCAGCCTGCCGATGCCGCCATCTGCGCCTTCCGCATCATCGGCAATCGGCGGATACATCAATGGAATATCGACGGGTTCCAGTACGTGCTTATCAAGGTTACGCACCATTCTTCGCTCCTTGTTCGACGCCTCGCGGTGCACCGTTTTCGATGTACCGCGTCTTTGACGAATCAAACGCCCAAACAAAAAACTTGCCTACTGTCAGAGTTAACAGGGTGCGACGAAAGGTATTAAGCCAGCCGTAAATTTAATAGGTTCAAACTCTAATCTTTCTTACATTTTTTTCACGATTTATTCACATCCAGAGACGTAGTGTGAAGCCTCATCCGTTACAAACGTTGCATATCAAGCCCGCCGCCCCAGCGGGCTTTTTTTTGCCTGTTTTTTGGCTCCGAAAAAGGGCCAACCTCTGTAGGAGCGAGCTTGCTCGCGAAGAACGCGATGACGCCGCGGTTAGCCAGAATGCTCGCGTTATCGTTGACGTTTTACGCGAGCAAGCTCGCTCCTACAGGGCGTGGTGTTCGCGTAGGGCGCGCTGGGTTTCCAGCACCTTGGCCAGTGCCGTTTCGGCTTCCTGGCTTTGCTGCGGCACCCGAATCGCCGCCGACACCAGCGTGATCAGCTTGGCCATCACCTCGGCATCCGTGGCCGGGCGGCCCAGGCTCATGGAGTTCATCAGCAGGCGCAGTTCGGTGCCTGCCATGACGCCGGAAATGGCCTTGAGGGCAAATTGCAGGCGCACCCCCAGTTCATTACGTGGCAAATCCGGCAGGGCCAGGGCGAAGGCTTCGAAGAAGCGCTGGAACACCGGCTGGTAATGGACCTTGAGGTATTCCTGGATAAACGGCGAGGTGTCGCTGTAGACCCGGCCCAGGAAGCGAATGAACGAACGCCCTTCCCCGCTGGCCGGGTCGCTGCGCTCCAGGCCCATGGCCGGGGCAAACAGCACGCCCAGGAGTGTGTCGCAATCGAGCGGGCCATCGGATTCGGCTTCACAGCGCGCCAGCAGTTCCAGGCGTTGCTCGTTGAGGGGCTCCAGGCGCTGCATCAGCAAGGTTTTCATCAGGGAGTCCTTGTCCCCGAAGTGGTAGTTCACCGCGGCCAGGTTGACCTGGGCACGCTCGGTTATCTGCCGTAGCAACACGGCGTCATAGCCGTACTTGATGAAAAGAGCCTCTGTCGCATCCAGCAATCGAGTCTTGGTAACGTTTGGAGCGCTGAGTTTCTTCGCGACCATATGGGTTCCACGGCGGAAATATTGTTTTAAAAAATAATTTGATTTTTTATACCGGGGCGGCCCGTCGAAAGCAAGTAGTGACACTCCGCCATATCATGCAAAGCCCTTATATCCGGGCTTTTGAGGCAAATCGTAGGGGTTTTACCCACCTCTGATACCCGCTGATAAAATCGTTTCAACCGGTAAAACCGCTCTACCTCGACGGCTGGCGAAGCGTCAGGAAGGCAGTTACTATTCAAACAATATTTTAAAAACAAGAAATAAAACCAGTCCGTGACGGCTACAGGCAGCTTCTGAACTTGTTACAAGGAGTTTCGGGGAGCAAGGCGGTACCGTCGAGACTGCAGGCGTAGTCATGATGACACAGACCCCCGCGCAACCCGGCTTGATTTCCCTGCAAGGCATCGGTAAGCGCTATCAGCTCGCCGGGCAAGAATTGAGCATTCTCAATGACGTGTGCCTGTCTATCGCCAGCGGTGACAGCTGCGGCATTCTCGGTGCCTCTGGCTCCGGCAAAAGCACCCTGCTCAATATCCTCGGCCTGCTGGACCTGCCCAACTGCGGCCAGTACCACTTTGCCGGCCACGATATTTTCAACGCCACCCCCGATGAGCTGGCGGCGATCCGCAACCAGCAGATCGGTTTCGTGTTCCAGAGCTTCAACCTGCTGCCACGCCTAAGTGCCCTGGACAACGTCGCACTGCCCTTGAGTTATCGCGGCGTGTCGCGGCATGAATCGGTGGAACACGCCCAGCGCATGCTCGCACAAGTCGGCCTCGCCGAACGCGCCCACCATCGCCCCGCCGACCTCTCCGGTGGGCAGCGCCAACGTGTGGCCATTGCCCGCGCCTTGGTCGGCAAACCCTCGGTGATCCTGGCCGACGAACCCACCGGCAACCTCGACAGCACTACCGCCCAAGAGATCATGGACCTGCTGTTGAACCTCAACCGTGACCAACAGGTGACGCTGATCATCGTCACCCACGACCCCAACATTGCCGAGCGTCTGGAGCGCAAGATCCTGGTGTGCAACGGCGTGGTGCATGAGGCCGGGCGCCCATGAGCCTGCGGGTCGAGCAGAGCCTCAGCCAGTTGCTGCACGAAGCCTTTATCAGCCTGCGTACCCTGGGCAAGCGTTCGATCCTGGCGCTCTTGGGGATCGTCATCGGCAGTTCCTCGGTGGTGGCGCTGATCAATATCGGCCACAACGCGGCGGTGGATGCGGCGATGATTTTCAAGGACATGGGTACCGACACCCTCATCGCCCAGTTCCCGTCCAAGGGCAGCAGCAATGTGCCGATGCGCACCCAGCTCGACCTGGATGCGGTACGCCGGGCAGTGCCGGGCATCGCTCATATCGGCGCACTCAGCCTGTTCAGCGGGCCCATTGTGTTTCATGGGCGGACCGCCAATGCCAACTTTGTCGGCAGTACTGCCGGTATCCAGGACGCCATGCGCCTGGCGCTGCGTGAGGGGCGCTTCCTGTCACCCTTCGATGCCAACGAAACCTACGGGGTGATCGGCGACCAGCTCGCCCAGGCCCTCGGCGCGCCAGGTGACCCGCTGCAGCTGGGTGACCGTGTGCGTATCAACGATTACCTGTTTCTGGTGGTGGGCATCCTGCACAACCAACCCCGGGCCATGCTGATGCCGGTGCAGGCCAACGAATCGCTGTTTATTCCCGCCGAGGGCATGCGCCGCATCTATGCCAACCCGCAGATCAATAACGTGCTCATCCGCGCGGCGCCGGGGCAGGACATGGAACGCATAGCCAGGGACGCCGCCGCCGCGCTGCAACCCCAGCTCACCGACCATAGCGTCGACATCACGGTGCCCCAGCAAATGATCGATGGCATGACCCGCCAAAGCCGCACCTTCGCCTATCTACTCCTGGCCCTCGGCGCGATCTCCCTGGTGGGCGGCGGTGTCGGGGTGATGAACGTGATGCTGATGAACGTCTCGGAACGCCGCCGTGAGATCGGCATCCGCATGGCCCTGGGCGCGCGCCAGCGGGATATCCGCAACCTGTTTTTGCTCGAAGCGGTCACCCTCACCGCCGTGGGTGCGCTGTGCGGCGCAGTCCTGGGCATGACCGCTGCCTGGCTGTATGCGTGGCTGTCGGGCTGGGCCTTTGCGTTGGCAGTGGCTGCCCTGCCCCTGGGCGTGGGCAGTACGTTGCTGGTGGGTTTGTTCTTTGGCATCTACCCGGCGGTGTCGGCCTCACGCTTGCAGCCGGTCGAGGCCCTGCGCGATGAATAAGTACCTACCGCTGCTCATGCTGATCAGCCTGCCAGGCATGGCCGCCGACGTGGTGATCAACCCTCAGGCACCCAGCACCACCCGCAGCGGCTACGAGCGTAGCGTCTCGCTGAATGCCCAGGCCACCACCATGACCCTGGGGGACGCGGTGTACCTGGGCCTGCGTAATAACCCGGCGATCCGCAGCGCCTACCTGCAACGGGTGGCGCAGAAGTTCGACCTGCGCGTGGCCGAAGACGTGTTCAACCCCAAACTCACCCTCAACAGCTATTACCGCAGCACCCGCGGCTCCCAAGACAATGCGCGCAACGCCAACGTCGCGCCCACCAGCAGCCTGCTCGGCGAATACGGCACGCGCTTGAGCATGGCCTGGACCCAGCAGTTGAACAACGCCAACCGCGCCGGCCGCTACCGCAGCGACGGCCTGGACCTTGCGATCATCCAACCGCTTATGCGCGGGGCCGGCTGGGATGCCACCACCGCACCGCTGCGCCTGTCGCGCCTGGCCGAGCAGGCCAACCGCCTGAACCTCAAGGCCACCGTGGCGCAGACCATCAGCCAGATCATCGCCACCTACCGCGAATTGTTGCGCGCCCAGGAACAGTTGGTGATCGTCCAGGAAGCGCTCAAACGCTCCACTACTTTACTGGAGGTGAACAAAGCGCTGATCAGCGCCGGGCGCATGGCCGAATTCGAGATCGTGCAGACCGAAGCCGATATCGCCACCCAGCAATTAGGCGTGGAAGAAGCGCGCAACCAACTCGACACCAGCCGCCTGGCGTTGCTGCGCCTGCTGGCCCTGGACCTGTCGACACCGGTGCGTGCCACCGAGGCCCTGGAAGCCACCCCCATGGAGATCGACAAACGCCAGGCCTTCAACCTCGCGCAAAACCAGCAACCGGAATACCTCGCTGCCCTGCTCGGCAGCCAACAGGCCGACCTCGACCTGGTGATCGCCAAAGATTCCGGGCGCTGGCAGGTGGACCTGGTCGCCGGCGCCAACCAGATCCGCGCCGCCACCGATAACGACAACGGCCATAACAATAACCGCACCTGGGACAGTTACGCCGGGGTGCAAGTGCAAATCCCTATTGGCGATATCAGCACGCGCCAGGCCGAAGTGCGTGCACGGGTAAATGTAGAAGACCAGGAAATCCGCATTACCGACGCCCGCCAGGAGCTGGAGCGCAACGTCAACAATGTGGTGCGTGACCTTGGCACCCGCTGGCGCCAATATGAAATATCCAAGCGCGCCGTGGAGTTGTCGCGGCGCAAGATCGAGATCGAGCGGGAAAAGCTCAGCGCCGGGCGCTCCACCAACTTTCAGGTGCTGAGCTTCGAGACCGACCTGCGCAACGCCGAAAACGCCCAGCTCAATGCGTTGATCGCTTATTTGAACGCCCAGACTCAGCTTGATCTGACCCTGGGCATGACGCTGGAAAGTTGGGAAATTGCCCTTAATGACTACTAATAAAAAATCCCTGCTGGCCGTTGCCTTGTTCCTGCTGTTGGCCGTCGCGGTCGCCGCCCTGCTCAGTCAACGCAGCGGGGCTGAGCAGGCGGGTACAGGCGAACAGTGGCTGGCCGTAAAGCCCGACCCGTTGGTGCACCAGATCGGGCTGGTGGGCAAGATCGAGCCTGACACCACCGTCGTCCTGACGGCGCCGTTCGACGGCAATGTGCTGGCCAACCTGGTCGAACAAGGCCAGCGCGTTGAAGCCGGCCAAGTCCTGTTGCGCATGGACCCGGCGACGCTTGAAGTACAGCTGCGCGACGCCCTCTCCGCGCAACTCAAGGCCCGGCGTACCGTGCAGGAAATGCAGGACTGGGGCAGCAGCCCCACCGTCAGCCGCGCCCGTCGCAGTTTACGCACCGCTGAAATGACCGCGGGCAACACCCAACGCAAACTTACCGAGAGCGAAAACCTGTTCAAGCGCGGCATCATCCCTCGTAACGAACTTGACGACCTCAAGCAGCAAACCCAGCAACAGCAATTGGACTTGGCGGCGGCGCGCAGTGAGCTGCAACAAGCCCTGGACCAAGGCCAGGGCGAATATCGGCAGATCGCCGAAATGGAGCTGACCAATGCCACGGTGAAGTACGAAGCCTTGCAAACACTGCTCGAAGGCAAGGAGGTCAAGGCGCCCTTCTCCGGCATTGTGGTACCGGCGCCCGGTGGCACCAGTACCGCTCAAGGTGGCGGGACTAACAACGCGCCGGTGCAGGCCGGCAGCAAGGTCAGCCAGGGCCAGGTGCTGTTCGGGCTGGCCAATATCGAACGCTTGAAAATCGTGGCCAAGGTCTCAGAGCTGGATATCAACCAGTTGCGTCAGGGCCAGACCGTTGAAGTGATGGGCGATGGCTTTGATGGCGAGCGGCTGACAGGTTCAGTCAGCGTGGTCAGCGGCCTGGCCATCGCCAGCGACAGTCAGGGCAGTGCGCAGTTTCCGGTGACCTTGTCGATCCCCACCCTGACGCCCCAGCAGTTACAACGGGTGCGCCTGGGCATGAGTGCGAGGTTGACGATTGTCACTTATAACAATGACCAGGCGATCGTGATTCCCAGCCAGGCGATCCACGCGGACATGACGGTGGAGTATCGGAAGGCGATGGATAAACCAGTGCAGCGGGTAAAAGTCACCACCGGGCAATCGACGCCGCAGGGGGTTGAGGTGTTTGGGCTTGAAGCGGGGTTGGTGAGGATCGGGGGAATCAATCACTGACCCTCGATCCAGATGTGGGAACGTTGCACTGTGGCGAGGGAGCTTGCTCCCGCTGGGCTGCGCAGCGGCCCCAAGATCCTGGGAGCGCTTCGCACTCCAGCGGGGGCAAGCTCCCTCGCCACAAGATTACCGGTTACTTGCATTGGGGCAATCAATACCAGCTCCAACATTCAGCGCTGTGCCAGCCTGGCGGCCAGCGCCTTGGCCTGCAGCGCCACATCGGTCACCGCCGTACTCTCCCACCACATCCCCCGCAACGGCGGCCCCATGGCGAACAGTCGCTGGCTGACCTCGCCGCGGGCATCCCGCACCGCCCCCGTCGCATCCGCCGCAATCCCCAGCGCCAGCGGCCCAGGTTGGATCAACCCGCGCTTGAGCAGTTGCCGCGGTAAAGGACGGGCCACCCGGCGCCAGTCGTATTCGATGCCGCTGGAATTGATCAGCGCAGCGCCCAACATCTTGGTGATCACATCCTCGCCACGGTAGCGCACCGCAATGGCAACCCCCTTCTGCGACGGCACCAAGCCCTTGAACGACGCCGCCTGAATCCGCAACCGCCCTTGCCCCTGCAACCGCGCTACCAACTGCGCACTCAAGGGCGGCGAACGGTGGTGATGGCTTTCCCACCAAGGCCGTACATGCCGAACGAACTGGCGCTTCTGGGCCTCACTGGCCTGGCTCCACAGCCGCGCGATATGCCCGCGCACCGTGTCCAGCGGCGCCTGCCAGTCTGTGCCTTGCCCCAACGCGAGCTGGCATTGGCGTCGCACCTCACGCAGCAATTGTCGGGGGCTGCTCAGGCTGTGGTCAGCGGCGAGGAAGTCGTCCCAGCTCGGCGGTTGCCGACGTACATGGGGCAACAAGCCGTGGCGCGAAAAAACCTCGATAGGCCCGCGATGGCCGGCCTGCTCCAGGGAGACCACGGCATCGACCATGGTCAGGCCCGAGCCGATGATCAGCACGGTCGATTGTGGGTCGAGCCGGGTCATCGCGGGTACATCCCAAGGGTCCAACGCGGCGGCATTCAATCCTGTGGACTCGGTCTGCGGAGTGCGCGCAGCAGGGAACATGCCGGTGGCCAATACCGCACAGGCGCCGCGCAGTTGCTCGCCAGTATCGAGGGTCAACAACACCGAGGTGGCATCGACTTGCAGGTCTACCCCTTCGGCGCGGATGTGCTCGACGCTCGATGTAGAAAGCGCCTTGGCTTGTGCCAGACGCTGCTGCGCGTACAAGCCGAAAAGCCCCCGTGGCGGGAACAGTTCGCTGATAGGCACATGCTGTTGGTTCGACTCGGGCCATCCGCCGGCGCTGATGTAGTCGGTGAGCCATTGGGTCAGGTCGTCGGCATTGTCCGGGTCAACGCTCATACGCGCCGCATTGCCGTTCAGCGTATGGCCCAGTTCGACCGCGCTGTAGGCTTCGCCGCGCCCCAACTCAGCACGGGGTTCGACTATCAGGATACGCCGCGTGCCCGGCAGGCGAAGCAGTTGCACGGCCAGCATCGTGCCGCTCAGGCCACCACCGATGATCAGTACATCTGCAACGCGGGTGGATTCACTCATGCCAGTTCGCCCTTATTGTTGCTCAAATCACCACATTTCGAACAAACCGTACCGCCGCATTTCCATCATTGCGATAAGCATGGGGCTGGTGGCTGGCGAACATAAAGAACTCTCCAGCCTCGATGACAGTTTCCTGATCACCTATCACCAGCGTCAGGCTGCCCTCGAACACAAACAGTTGTTCGCTCCACCCTTCCAAGTCAGGGTCCGGGCAATAACGGTCACCGGGCTCAAGCCGCCACTCCCATAGTTCGACCTCACGCCGTGCCGTAGCCTTGGCCAGCAACACCGCCTTACTGCCGACAATCTCGCCCGCCCAGGCCAGCTCATTGATACGGCTGTGGTCGCGCACATCCGGCGCCTGGATCAGATCACTGAACGCCACGCCCAACGCTTCGGCGACACGGTCCAGGGTCGACAGGCTGACGTTCTTCTCTCCCGCTTCTATCGCCACCAGCATGCGCCGGCTGACCCCGGACTTTTCCGAGAGCGCGGTCTGGCTCAAGTCGGCGGCATGGCGCAGGCGACGAACGTTCTGGCTGACGTGCTGCAGGACCGAAGCCCGTTGCGGATTTTCTTTGTGCACTATATTGCTCAATAGGTGGGTGTGCGCAGTATACTGCCCAGCGTGCGGCGCATTGTGCGGTCCGTGCTTTCCCCTTGCAAGACCGAGCCGCCATGACCGCCCCGAACTCCCCTTCGCGTTTCAACCGTTTCAGTAAAGCCGAATGCATCCTGGTGGTGATCACCATGATCTGGGGCGGCACCTTTTTGCTGGTGCAGCACGCCATGGCGGTCAGCGGGCCGATGTTTTTTGTGGGGCTGCGCTTCGCGGCGGCGACGATTGTGGTGGGGTTCTTTTCCTTGCGCACCCTGCGCGACCTGACCCTGTTCGAATTGAAGGCCGGGGTGTTTATCGGGGTGGCGATCATGTTCGGCTACGGTTTGCAGACCATTGGCCTGCAAACCATCTTGAGCAGCCAATCGGCGTTTATCACCGCCTTGTATGTGCCGTTCGTACCGCTGTTGCAGTGGCTGGTGCTTGGCCGTCGCCCCGGCTTGATGCCCAGCATCGGCATCATGTTGGCGTTTGCGGGGTTGATGCTGTTGACCGGCCCGGCGGGGGCCTCGCTGAATTTCAGCGCGGGTGAAATCGCCACCTTGATCGGTGCAGTGGCCATAGCGGCCGAGATCATCTTGATCAGCGCATTTGCCGGCCAGGTGGATATTCGTCGGGTGACCGTGGTGCAACTGGCCACCGCTTCGGTGCTGTCCTTCATGATGGTGGTGCCCATGGGCGAGGCGTTGCCGGGCTTTTCCTGGCTGTTGCTGTTCAGTGCCGTGGGCCTGGGCTTGACCAGTGCGGTGATCCAAGTGGCGATGAACTGGGCACAGCAGAGTGTCTCGCCAACGCGGGCGACGTTGATTTATGCCGGTGAGCCGGTGTGGGCAGGCGTTGTGGGGCGAATCGCCGGGGAGCGGTTCCCACCGATCGCGATGCTGGGCGCGGTGCTGATTGTGGTGGCGGTGATTGTGAGTGAATTGAAGACCAAGGGGCAGAAGGCCGTTGAGTTGGCAGAGGCGTTGGAGGAGGAGCGGCAGGGGTAGTTTGCGATCAACGGTAACCACGATGCGAAGCGAGCCGCTCTTGATCTTGATCTGCTTGTGATCTTGATCTCAGGCGCCCCGTTAAACCACGCTGGCCGAACGCAGGCTTGAATCCGTGGGCCGCCGTCAGGCGGAACCCTAAGTAGCCGTTACCGCAGCAATGGATATGTACACAATCCAACCGTCTAGACTGCCAGACCGCCTTCGGGAGCAAGCCCTCTCCCACAGTTTGATCGCGGGGTGTCAGGGAGATAGGTGTCGGCTGTCAGGCCGTCTTCGCAGGCAAGCCAGCTCCCACAATTGGATCGTGGGGTGTCAGGGAGATAAGCGTCGACTGTCAGCCCGTCACGGGAGCAAGCTCCCTCGCCACAGGTACGGCGTCGCTGCAGATAACGGCTCCCACAGAGGTCTGCATTTTAATTCAAGGGCAGGTTGAAACAGTGCCAAATGGGAGGTTTCAGCCTACCTTGTAGGATCCTGCCACATCTTGCCGTTTGGTGATCGTGAAAGCGGCACGTATGATGCATCCCAAACTCCCGCAGATTAGAAGCCTATGTCCCTGATAGTTCTACTGCTTCTGCCTTTTATCGGCAGCTGTCTGGCGGCCTTGCTGCCGCATAACGCACGTAACACCGAATCGCTGTTGGCCGGCCTTGTGGCACTGGTCGGTACTATTCAAGTCGCCCTGCTCTACCCTCAGATCGCCCACGGTGGCGTGATCCGCGAAGAATTCATGTGGTTGCCCAGCCTGGGGCTCAACTTCGTGTTGCGCATGGATGGGTTTGCCTGGCTGTTCTCGATGCTGGTGCTGGGCATCGGCACGCTGGTGTCGCTGTATGCGCGCTACTACATGTCGCCGGACGACCCGGTGCCGCGTTTCTTTGCATTTTTCCTGGCGTTCATGGGCGCCATGCTGGGTTTGGTGATCTCCGGCAACCTGATCCAGATCGTATTCTTCTGGGAACTGACCAGCCTGTTCTCGTTCCTGCTGATCGGCTATTGGCACCACCGTGCCGATGCGCGACGCGGGGCGTATATGGCGCTGATGGTCACCGGCGCCGGCGGGCTGTGCCTGTTGGCGGGGGTGATGCTGCTGGGGCATATCGTCGGCAGCTATGACCTGGACCAGGTGCTGGCGGCGGGCGATCAGATTCGCGCGCATTCGCTGTACCCGGTCATGCTCGCCCTGGTGCTGATCGGCGCCTTGAGCAAAAGCGCGCAGTTCCCCTTCCATTTCTGGCTGCCCCATGCCATGGCGGCGCCCACCCCGGTTTCGGCTTACCTGCACTCGGCGACGATGGTGAAGGCCGGCGTGTTCCTGCTGGCCCGCCTGTGGCCGTCGCTGTCCGGCAGCGAAGAATGGTTCTGGATCGTCGGCGGTGCCGGCGCCCTCACTCTCCTCCTCGGCGCTTACTGCGCCATGTTTCAAAACGATCTCAAGGGCCTGCTGGCCTATTCCACCATCAGCCACCTCGGGCTGATCACCCTGCTGCTGGGCCTCAACAGCCCACTGGCCGCAGTTGCCGCGGTATTCCACATTCTCAACCACGCCACCTTCAAGGCTTCGCTGTTCATGGCGGCGGGCATCATCGACCACGAAAGCGGCACGCGGGATATCCGCAAGCTCAGTGGGCTGGTGCGCCTGATCCCGTTTACCGCGACCCTGGCGATGGTCGCCAGCGCGTCCATGGCCGGGGTGCCGTTGCTCAATGGCTTCCTGTCCAAAGAGATGTTCTTTGCCGAAACCGTGTTTATCTCGTCGACCCAATGGGTGGAAATCGCCCTGCCGGTGATCGCGACCATTGCCGGTACATTCAGCGTGGCCTATGCCCTGCGTTTTACCGTGGACGTGTTCTTCGGCCCGCCCGCCACCGACTTGCCGCACACGCCCCACGAGCCGCCGCGCTGGATGCGCGCACCCGTCGAGCTGTTGGTGTTCACCTGTCTGCTGGTGGGGATTTTCCCGGCCCAGGTGGTCGGCTCGATCCTCGCCGCTGCCGCCCTGCCAGTGGTGGGCGGTACGCTACCGGAATATAGCCTGGCGATCTGGCACGGCTGGAACGCGCCGATGATCATGAGCTTGGTGGCAATGACCGGCGGCGTGGTGCTGTACCTGATGCTGCGCAAGCAACTCAAGCGTGGCCGCTTCGAATACCCACCGCTGATCGGCTACTTCAACGGCAAGCGCGGTTTCGAGCGCTGCCTGGTGGTGATGATGCGCGGCGTGCGCCGCATCGAGAAACGCATCAGCACCAAGCGCCTGCAAACCCAGTTGTTCCTGTTGGTGCTGCTGGCAGTGATCGGCGCGATGATCCCGATGATCAACAGTGGCCTCAGCTGGGGCGACCGCCCGAAAATCCCGGGTTCCATCGTCTTCGTCACCCTGTGGTTGCTGGCGATTGCCTGCGCCCTCGGCGCCGCCTGGCAAGCCAAGTACCACCGGCTGGCGGCCCTGACCATGGTCAGCGTGTGCGGCCTGATGACCTGCGTCACCTTCGTGTGGTTCTCGGCGCCGGACCTGGCCCTCACCCAATTGGTGGTGGAAGTGGTCACCACCGTGCTGATCCTGCTCGGCCTGCGCTGGCTGCCAAGGCGGATCGAAGAGGTCTCACCCCTGCCCAGCTCGCTGCGCAAGGCGCGTATCCGCCGCCTGCGTGACTTGCTGCTCTCCACTGTGGTAGGCGGCGGCATGGCGCTGTTGTCCTACGCGATGCTGACCCGCCAGACGCCCAACGATATCTCCTCGTTCTACTTAAGCCGTGCCTTGCCCGAAGGCGGTGGCAGCAATGTGGTGAACGTGATGCTGGTGGACTTCCGTGGCTTCGACACCCTGGGCGAAATCACCGTACTCGGCGCCGTGGCCTTGACCGTGTACGCCTTGCTGCGCCGCTTCCGCCCGTCCAAGGAAAGCATGGAGTTGCCACCCCAACAGCGCCAACTGGCACCGGACGTGGCCACCGACCTGGTCAACCCGCGCCAGGCCAGCGACACCGCCCTGGGCTTTATGATGGTGCCGGCGGTGCTGGTGCGCCTGCTGCTGCCGATTGCGCTGGTGGTGTCGTTTTATCTGTTCATGCGTGGCCACAACCAACCTGGGGGTGGTTTCGTCGCCGGGCTGGTGATGTCGGTGGCGTTTATCCTGCAATACATGGTCGCCGGTACCCAGTGGGTCGAGGCGCAGATGAGCCTGCGGCCCATGCGCTGGATGGGCTTCGGCCTGCTGTCAGCCACCTTGACCGGGCTGGGTGCGCTGTTCGCCGGGTACCCGTTCCTCACTACGCATACCTGGCATTTCAGCCTGCCGTTACTGGGCGATATTCATATCGCCAGTGCGCTGTTCTTTGACGTCGGCGTGTACGCCATGGTCGTGGGCTCGACCCTGTTGATGCTCACCGCCCTCGGCCACCAGTCGGTGCGCGCGCATAAACCGAGCAACCAGCCCAAAGTGGTTGCTGCAACCGAAGGAGCCGCCTGATGGAAGAAGTCATCGCAATAGCCATTGGGGTCCTGGCGGCCTCGGGCGTCTGGTTGATCCTGCGGCCACGGACGTTCCAGGTGGTCATGGGTTTATGCCTGCTGTCCTACGGCGTCAACCTGTTCATCTTCAGCATGGGCAGCCTGTTTATCGGCAAGGAGCCGATCATCAAGGACGGCGTGCCCCAAGACCTGCTCAACTACACCGACCCACTGCCCCAGGCCCTGGTGCTCACGGCCATTGTGATCAGCTTCGCCATGACCGCGTTGTTCCTGGTGGTGCTGCTGGCATCCCGGGGCCTCACCGGCACTGACCATGTAGACGGCCGGGAGCCCAAGGAATGACGTGGATGAATCAACTGATCGTCGCGCCGATCCTGCTGCCGCTGCTCACCGCCGGGCTGATGCTGATGCTGGGCGAGAAACGCCGCCCACTCAAAGCCCAGATCAATCTGTGCTCCAGCATCGCCGGACTGGGCGTTGCCGTGCTGCTGTTGTACTGGACGCAACAAGGCGGCCCCGGCTCGATTGGTGTGTATCTGCCGGGCAACTGGCAGGTGCCGTTCGGCATCGTCCTGGTGGTGGACCAACTGTCGGCGATGATGCTGGTGCTGACCGGGGTTATCGGCGTCAGCGCGCTGCTGTTCGCCATGGCCCGCTGGGACCGTGCGGGCACCAGCTTCCATGCCCTGTTCCAGATCCAACTGATGGGGCTGTATGGCGCCTTCCTCACCGCCGACCTGTTCAACCTGTTCGTGTTCTTCGAAGTGCTGCTGGCCGCCTCCTACGGCCTGATGCTGCACGGTTCCGGCCGTGCGCGGGTGTCGTCGGGGCTGCATTACATTGCGATCAACCTGCTGGCGTCGTCGCTGTTCCTGATTGGCGCGGCGATGATCTACGGCGTCACCGGCACGCTGAACTTTGCCGACCTGGCGTTGAAGATCCCGCTGGTGCCGGAGGCTGATCGCGGCCTGTTGCATGCTGGTGCAGCGATCCTGGCTACGGCGTTCCTGGCCAAGGCCGGCATGTGGCCGCTGAACTTCTGGCTGGCACCCGCCTATTCCTCCGCCAGCGCGCCGGTGGCGGCAATGTTCGCGATCATGACCAAGGTCGGCGTGTACACCGTGCTGCGCCTGTGGACCCTGCTGTTCTCCGGCCAGGCCGGGGCTTCGGCACTGTTTGGCGGCGATTGGCTGGTGTATGGCGGCATGGCGACCATCATTTGCGCGGCACTGGCGATGGTGGCGGCGCAGCGCCTGGAGCGCATGGCCAGCCTGAGTATCCTGGTGTCGGCGGGTATCCTGCTGTCAGCGGTAGGGTTTGCCCAGCCGAGCCTGACCGCGGGGGCGCTGTTCTATCTGGTCAGTTCTACCCTGGCACTGAGTGCGCTGTTTTTGCTGGCGGAGTTGATCGAGCGTTCGCGTTCGGCCAACGACCTGCCGCTGGATGAGGAGATTGATGCGCTGCCCAAAGCCATGGAATCGCTGCATCCGCGCCCGGGCGTGAACCTGGACGATGAGCAAAAAGCAGTGATCGGCCAGGTCATCCCTTGGACCATGGCCTTCCTGGGCCTGAGCTTTATCGCCTGCGCGCTGCTGATTATCGGCATGCCGCCGCTGTCCGGGTTTATCGGCAAGCTCAGCCTGTTGAGCGCGCTGATCAACCCACTGGGCTTGGGCAACGCCGTGGACGAGTCCATCCGCCCGGCGGCCTGGGGCCTGGTGGCGCTGCTGATTCTCTCTGGCCTGGCCTCGCTCATCGCTTTCGCCCGCCTCGGCATCCAGCGCTTCTGGACCCCGGAAGAACGCCCATCACCGCTGCTGCGCCGCTACGAGTGTGTGCCGATCTTCCTGCTGCTGGGGTTGAGCATCGCGCTGACCTTCAAGGCCGAGGCGCTGATGCGCTACACCCAGGCCACTGCCGAAAGCCTGAACAACCCGGAACACTACGTGATGGCAGTGCTCGCGACCCGGCCAGTGCCGAGCCCTGAAGCCAAGGCCGCCGCCCTGGAGGTGCAGCCATGAAGCGTCTGTTCCCGGCTCCCTGGCTGTCGTTGGCGTTGTGGGTATTGTGGCTGGTGCTGAACTTGTCGATCAGCCCCGGCAACCTGCTGCTGGGCGCACTGTTGGGCTTTCTTGCGCCGCTGATGATGGCGCCGCTGCGCCCGCTGCCGATCCGCATCCGCCGCCCTGGGGTGATCATCCGCCTGTTTTTCCGGGTCGGCCTCGATGTGATCATCTCCAACCTGCACGTGGCATGGGGCGTACTCACCTGCGGCTCCCGCCCACCGCGCTCGCGCTTTATCAAGATCCCCCTGGACCTGCGCGACGCCAACGGCCTGGCTGTGCTGGCGATGATCACCAGCGTGACCCCCGGCACCGTCTGGTCGGAACTGGCCCTGGACCGCAGCATCCTGCTGCTGCACGTTTTCGACCTGGATGACGAGGCCTCGTTTATCCAGCAATTCAAGCACGCCTACGAACGGCCCCTGATGGAGATCTTCGAATGAGCGCCCTGCTCGCCAATGCGATCCTGTTCAGCCTGTTCCTGTTCTCCCTGGCCATGGTGCTGACCCTGGTGCGCCTGTTCAAAGGCCCCTCGGCCCAGGACCGGGTACTGGCGCTGGACTACCTGTACATCCTGGCGATGCTGATGATGCTGACCCTGGGTATTCGCTATGCCAGCGACACTTACTTTGAAGCGGCGCTATTGATCGCGCTGTTCGGCTTCGTCGGCTCGTTCGCCCTGGCCAAATTCCTGCTGCGTGGCGAGGTGATTGAATGATGCCGTTATGGGTTGAAATTATCGTGGCGGCGTTGCTGTTGCTCAGCAGCCTGTTTGCCTTGATTGGCGCGATTGGCTTGCTGCGGATGAAGGCGTTTTTCCAACGCATGCACCCACCGGCACTGGCCTCGACGTTGGGGGCGTGGAGCGTGGCGCTGGCGTCGATCATCTACTTTTCAACGCTCAAATCCGGGCCGGTGTTGCACGGCTGGTTGATTCCGATTTTGCTCGCGATCACCGTGCCGGTCACCACACTGCTACTGGCGCGAACCGCCCTGTTCCGCAAACGCATGGCCGGCGATGACGTCCCCGCCGAAGTCAGCAGCCGCCGCTGATGTTTTTGCAGGAGCGCAGATCGTTCCCACGCTCTGCGTGGTAACGCCGCCCAGGACGCTCCGCGTCCGCCCCACTCGGGCGAGCGGGCGAGGCGGAGCGTCTCGGTATGCATTCCCACGCAGAGCGTGGGAACGAGAGTGCAAAAAAATGCCCCGAACCAGTCGGGGCGTTTTTTTATTCAGCGTGCAGCTATCAACGGTCAGTCAGCCAACCGCCACGTCGTCCCACCCTTGCCGTCTTCCAACACCACACCCATCGCGGTCAGTTGGTCGCGGATACGGTCGGATTCCGCCCAGTCTTTATTGGTGCGAGCCGCCAGACGCGCCTGGATCAGTGCATCTACCTCAGCGGCATCCACACGCCCTTCAGCGCCGGCTTGCAGGAAGTCATCGGCCTCCATCTGCAACACGCCCAGCACGCTGGCCAGTTCTTTCAGACGCGCCGCCAGGCCCGCCGCTGCGTCGATATCGGTCTCGCGCAAGCGGTTGATCTCGCGCACCATCTCGAACAGCACGGCGCAGGCTTCCGGGGTACCGAAGTCGTCGTTCATCACTTCGGTGAAGCGTGCCACGAAGGCCTCGCCGCCTGCCGGCGCCACCGCAGGCAAACCTTTCAACGCGTGGTAGAAACGCTCCAGGGCGCCCTTGGCGTCCTTGAGGTTGTCTTCCGAGTAGTTGATGGCGCTGCGGTAGTGGCTCGACACCAACAGGTAACGCACCACTTCCGGGTGGTACTTTTCCAGCACGTCGCGGATGGTGAAGAAGTTGTTCAAGGACTTGGACATCTTCTCGCCATTGATGCGGATCATGCCGCAGTGCATCCAGGCGTTGGCGTAAGTCTTGCCGGTGGCGGCTTCGCTCTGGGCGATTTCGTTTTCGTGGTGCGGGAACTCAAGGTCGCTGCCGCCGCCATGAATGTCGAAGGTCTCGCCCAGGCAGCAGGTGGACATCACCGAGCATTCGATGTGCCAGCCCGGACGCCCGGCGCCCCAGGGCGACTCCCAGCTCGGCTCGCCCGGCTTGGTGGCTTTCCACAGTACGAAGTCGAGCGGGTCCTGCTTGGCTTCGTCGACTTCGATACGCGCGCCGATGCGCAGGTCTTCGATCTTTTTACGCGACAGCTTGCCGTAGCCCATGAACTTGGCGACGCGGTAGTACACGTCGCCGTTGCCTGGGGCGTAGGCGTAGCCCTTGTCGATCAAGGTCTGGATCATCGCGTGCATGCCCGGGATGTGGTCCGTGGCACGCGGCTCCATGTCCGGCTTGAGAATGTTGAGGCGTGCCTCGTCCTCGTGCATGGCGGCGATCATGCGCTCGGTCAGCGCGTCGAACGACTCGCCGTTTTCGTTGGCACGGTTGATGATCTTGTCGTCGATGTCGGTGATGTTGCGCACGTACGTCAAGTCATAGCCGCTGAAACGCAACCAGCGGGTCACCAGGTCGAAGGCAACCATGCTGCGGCCGTGGCCGATGTGGCAGTAGTCGTACACGGTCATGCCGCACACGTACATGCGCACCTTGTTGCCGTCCAGCGGCTTGAAGACTTCTTTGGTCTTGCTGAGCGTGTTGTAGATCGTTAGCACGATGTTTCCCTTAAATCACTGGCCCCACGAATCTCGCAAGGTCACGGTACGGTTGAATACCGGAGCACCAGGTTTCGAGTCCTTGATATCCGCGCAGAAGTAGCCTTCGCGCTCGAACTGGAAACGGTCTTCCGGCTGTGCGTCGCCAAGCGATGGCTCGGCACGACAACCAGTGAGTACTTGCAGGGAATCAGGGTTGATGTTGTCGAGGAAACTCGCGCTGTCTTCAGCCTTCTCAGGGTTTGGCGAGCGGAACAGACGATCGTACAGGCGCACTTCGCATTCGATGCTGGCAGCGGCCGGCACCCAGTGGACCACACCCTTGACCTTGCGGCCTTCAGGGTTCTTGCCCAGGGTGTCCGGATCGTACGAGCAGCGCAGTTCGACGATGTTGCCGTCGGCGTCCTTGATCGCTTCGTCCGCACGGATCACGTAGCTGCCGCGCAGGCGCACTTCGCCGTTCGGCTCCAGGCGCTTGTAGCCTTTTGGCGGCTCTTCCATGAAGTCGTCACGGTCGATGTAGATCTCGCGGGCGAATGGCAACTTGCGCACGCCCAGCTCTTCTTTCTGCGGATGACGCGGCAGTTCGAGGTTCTCGACCTGGCCTTCCGGGTAGTTGGTAATCACGACTTTCAACGGGCGCAGCACGCACATGGCGCGCGGGGCGTTGGCGTCGAGGTCCTGACGGATGCTGAATTCCAGCATGCCGAAATCGACCACGCCGTCGGAGCGGTTGGTGCCGACCATGTCGCAGAAGTTGCGGATCGACGCCGGGGTGTAGCCGCGACGGCGGAAGCCCGACAGAGTCGACATGCGCGGGTCATCCCAGCCATGCACGTGCTTTTCATCGACCAGTTGCTTGAGCTTGCGCTTGCTGGTGATGGTGTAGTTCAGGTTCAGGCGGCTGAACTCGTACTGACGCGGGTGCGCCGGGACCGGCAGGCTGTCCAGGAACCATTCATACAGTGGGCGATGGCTTTCGAATTCCAGGGTGCAGATGGAGTGGGTGATGCCTTCGATGGCGTCCGACTGACCGTGGGTGAAGTCGTAGTTCGGGTAGATGCACCATTTGTCACCGGTCTGGTGGTGATGGGCATGGCGGATGCGGTACATGATCGGGTCGCGCAGGTTCATGTTCGGCGAGGCCATGTCGATCTTGGCGCGCAGCACGCGGGCGCCGTCCGGGAATTCGCCGGCGCGCATACGGTTGAACCAGTCCAGGTTCTCTTCCACCGAACGGTCGCGGAACGGGCTGTTCTTGCCCGGCTCGGTCAGCGTGCCACGGTACTCCTTGGCCTGCTCCGGGGTCAGGTCGTCCACATAGGCCTTGCCGGCCTTGATCAGCTCGACGGCCCAGTCGAACAACTGGTCGAAATACTTGGAGGCATAGCGCACTTCACCGGACCATTCGAAGCCCAGCCACTTGATGTCGCTTTCGATGGCGTCGATGTATTCCTGGTCTTCCTTGGCCGGGTTGGTGTCGTCGAAACGCAGGTGCGTGACGCCACCGAACTCCTGGGCCAGGCCGAAGTTCACACAGATCGACTTGGCGTGGCCGATGTGCAGGTAGCCGTTGGGCTCAGGTGGGAAACGGGTGACGATCTGCGTGTGCTTGCCCGAATCCAGGTCCGCCTGGATGATCGGGCGAAGGAAATTGACCGGGACGGCAGGTCCGGCCTTGGTATTCGAGGTAGGGTCGACAGTGGGCTTGCTCATAGGATCCTTGAACAGACAGGTGCGTGGCCAGGTGGGGCCAGATAAAACAAAGGGCTCATAATAGCCGAAGCAGTCAAGACACATACAGAGCGCGGCCAATTAATTGCCCGGGCGGTAAAAAACCACCTCGAAATTCCCGCAGGGCACGCTAAACTGCGCGCCTTGGCCGTCGTTTAGCCAGACAGGTAAGGTGCCCAGGCGCCCACACCCACGAATTCCCTGAAAAGAGTAGCGAACATGACTCAAGTCAAACTGACCACCAACCACGGTGACATCGTTATCGAGCTGAACGCCGAGAAAGCGCCGATCACCGTCGCCAACTTCATCGAATACGTCAAAGCCGGCCACTACGAAAACACTGTTTTCCACCGTGTCATCGGTAACTTCATGATCCAGGGCGGCGGTTTCGAGCCGGGCATGAAAGAGAAGAAAGACAAGCGTCCAAGCATCCAGAACGAAGCGGACAACGGCCTTTCCAACGACAAGTACACCGTCGCCATGGCCCGTACCATGGAGCCGCATTCGGCCTCCGCGCAGTTCTTCATCAACGTCGCCGACAACGCCTTCCTGAACCACAGCGGCAAGAACGTGCAGGGTTGGGGCTACGCGGTGTTCGGTAAAGTCACCGAAGGCACTGACGTTGTCGACAAGATCAAAGGCGTATCGACCACCTCCAAGGCCGGTCACCAGGACGTTCCAGCCGAAGACGTGATCGTCGAGAAAGCCGAGATCGTTGGGTGATATTGCTGATTTCAGATTTGCATCTGGAAGAGGAGCGCCCGGACATCACCCGGGCGTTTCTGGATCTGCTCCACGGCCGCGCCCGTGGCGCCCAGGCGTTGTACATTCTGGGGGACTTCTTCGAAGCCTGGATTGGCGACGATGGCATGACCCCCTTCCAGCGTTCCATCTGCGCGGCTCTGCGTGAGCTGAGCGACAGCGGCACCCCGATTTTCATCATGCACGGCAACCGTGACTTCCTGATCGGCAAGGCGTTCTGCAAAGCGGCAGGCGCTACCTTGCTCAAGGACCCGACGGTCGTGCAGTTGTATGGCGAGCCAGTGCTGTTGATGCACGGCGACAGCCTCTGCACCCGCGACCTCGGCTATATGAAGCTGCGGCGCATCCTGCGTAACCCGGTTGTACTGTTTATCCTGCGCCACCTGCCCTTGGGCACCCGCCACAAACTGGCGCGCAAGTTGCGCAGTGAGAGCAGCGCTCAAGTGCGCATGAAGGCCAACGACATTGTCGATGTCACCCCTGAAGAAGTGCCACGGGTGATGCAGCAGTTCGGCGTGCGCACCCTGGTCCACGGCCATACCCACCGCCCCGCCATCCATAAGTTGCAGATCGGCGACCAGGCGGCCAAGCGCATTGTGCTGGGGGACTGGGACAAGCAAGGGTGGGCGCTGCAGGTGGATGAGCAAGGATTTCAGCTGGCGGCGTTTGACTTCGTCAACCCGCAGTTGGCGTTGCCTGGCGCCTGAACCTCTGACACAACACCGTTCAACCTGTGGGAGCTGGCTTGCCTGCGATAGCCATAGGTGTCTACACAACTTCGGTACGGCGCTGACCCTGTGGCGAGGGAGCTTGCTCCCGTGACGGACTGACAACCGACGCTGATCTAGCTGACGCACGCGATCCAAATGTGGGAGCTGGCTTGCCTGCGATAGCGGCCTGACAGCCAACACAGCTGGATTGTGTACATATCCATTCCTGCGGTAACGGCTACTTAGGGTTCCGCCCTGACGGCGGGTCACTTTCGAAAAAGCGCGAAAGTAACCAAAGCGCTCTTGCCCCACCACTCGGCACCTCGCTTAGGCTCGGTGTGCCCGAACACAGGCTTGAATCCGTGGGCCGCCGCCACGCGCCATCCATGGCGCGGGGCGGCTAACCCGGCGTCCTGCCGGGTTACCCACGAATTCAAGCCTGCGTTCGGCCAGCGTGGTTTAACGGGGCGCCTGAGATCAAGATCAAAAGCAGATCAAGATCAAGAGCGACTCGCTTCGCAACGTGGTTACCGTCCACCGTTACAGCGTTATGTAGATACCTATGCTGCGATAGCATCACCTCGGTGCATCTGATACACCGAGGTGTCTGCATCGCAGGCAAGCCAGCTCCCACAGGGACCGCGCTGACCTTACAATCAGTGCCCCGAAGCCGCAGGCCCGGCCTTCGCCGTGAACGGTGGCTTGGCCAGCCACACCAGCAACATCAAGCCCATGAACATCCACCCCAGCAACGTGAAGTAATCCACGGTGGACATCATGTACGCCTGGCTGGTGAGAATCTGGTCCAGTTGGGTATAGGCCTTCTGCCCTGCCCCGCCCAGCGCCTGCAACGCATCGCGGGTGGTCGAGTCGTAGACGGTCATGTTCTCGCTCATGTAGGCATGGTGCTGGTCGGCCCGGCGAATCCAGATCCAGGTTGTCAGCGAGGCCGCGAAGCTGCCGCCCAAGGTGCGCAGGAAGGTCGCAAGCCCCGCGCCGTCGGCAATCTGGTGCGGCGGCAGGTCGGACATCAGGATGCTCAAGGTCGGCATGAAGAACAGCGCCACGCCGATGCCCATGAACAGCTGCACCATGGCGATGTGGGTGAAGTCCACTTCGTTGGTGAAGCCGGCGCGCATGAAGCAGCTCAAGCCAATCGCCAGGAACGCCAGGCCCGCCAGCAGGCGCAGGTCGAACTTGTGCGCATACTTGCCCACGAACGGCGACATCAGCACCGGCAAAATGCCGATGGGCGCCACTGCCAGCCCGGCCCAGGTGGCGGTGTAGCCCATCTGGGTTTGCAGCCACTGCGGCAGGATCAGGTTGATGCCGAAAAAGCCCGCATAACCCAGGATCAACACGATGGTGCCGATCCGGAAGTTACGGTGCGCGAACAGCCGCAGGTTGACCACCGGGTGCTTGTCGGTCATCTCCCAGATCACGAACACCGCCAGGGCAATCACCGAAATGGCCGCACCAATGATGATGAAGTTGGACTCGAACCAGTCCAGGTCATTGCCCTTGTCGAGGATGATCTGCAAGGCGCCCACGCCGACGATCAGGCTCAGCAGCCCAACGTAATCCATCGGCTGATAACTGGTGACCACCGGACGCTTCTTCAACTGCGAACGCACCACCATCACCGCAAAGATACCGATGGGCACGTTGATGAAAAAGATCCACGGCCAACTGTAGCTGTCGGTGATCCAGCCGCCGAGGATGGGCCCGGCAATCGGCGCGACCACCGTGACCATCGCCAATAACGCCAGGGCCATGCCGCGCTTGGCCGGTGGGTAGACCGCAATCAGCAAGGTCTGGGTCATCGGGTACAGCGGCCCTGCCACCAAGCCTTGCAGCACCCGAAAGCCGATCAGCTCAGGCATCGAGGTAGAGATACCGCACAGGAACGACGCCAGCACGAACAGCAGGGTCGCCCACAAGAACAGCTTCACCTCGCCAAAGCGCCGGCTCAACCAACCGGTGAGCGGCAAGGCGATGGCGTTGCTCACCGCAAACGAAGTGATCACCCAGGTGCCCTGCTCCGAACTCACCCCCAGGTTGCCGGAGATAGTCGGCAACGCCACGTTGGCGATGGTGGTGTCGAGCACCTGCATAAAGGTCGCCAGCGACAGGCCAATAGTGGCCATCAACAGGCTGGGTGGCGTGAACGAGGCGTTATTGCTCATCAGCGTTGCGCAGCCTTGGGAGCGGCGACGCTGTTGTCATGGATCAACTGGTTGATCATGGCATCGGCCTCGGCCAATTGGCGGTCATACACGTTGGTGGTGAACGAGGCTTTTTGCGGCGCCTGTTGCGCCAGCACCGGGCCGCTCTGGTCGTGCAGGTCTACGTTGACCACGGTGCTCAAGCCCACTCGCAGCGGGTGTTTGGCCAGCTCTTCGGCGTTGATATGGATGCGCACCGGTACCCGCTGCACGATCTTGATCCAGTTGCCGGTGGCGTTCTGCGCGGGCAGCAAGGCGAACGCGCTGCCCGTGCCGGCGCCAAGGCTGTCGACGGTGCCGCTGTACTTGACGTCGCTGCCGTAGATGTCCGACTCGATATCCACCGGCTGGCCGATGCGCATATCCCGCAGTTGGGTTTCCTTGAAGTTGGCGTCGATCCACAGCTGGTCCAGCGGGATCACCGCCATCAGCGCGGTGCCCGGTTGGACGCGCTGGCCCAGTTGCACGGTGCGCTTGGCCACATAGCCGGTGACCGGCGCGATCAAGGTGCTGCGCGCATTGGTCAGGTACGCCTGGCGCAGTTGCGCGGCGGCCGCTTGCACATCGGGGTGGGACGAAATCACCGTGTCATCCACCAGGGCATTGGTGGTTTTCAGTTGTTGCTCAAGGTTGGTCAAGGCGTTCTTGGCGGCGGTCAGGCTGTCGCGAGCGTGAGACAGTTCTTCCTGGGAAATCGCGCCGCCCTGGGCCAGGGTCTTGCGGCGGTTGTAGTTGTCCTGGGCGGTTTGCACATCGGCTTTCTGCGCATTGACCTGGGCTTTCATGCCATCGACGTTGCTGTACAGGCCGCGTACTTGGCGCACGGTGCGGGCCAGGTTGGCCTGGGCACTCTGCAGGCCGACGGCGGCGTCGTTGGGGTCGAAGTTGATCAGCACCTGGCCTTCATGGACCAGGTCGCCATCGTCGGCGCCAATGCTGACCACGGTGCCGGTGACCAGCGGGGTGATTTCCACCACGTTGCCGTTCACATAGGCGTCGTCGGTGCTTTCATTGAAGCGCCCGTAGAACTCATACCAGGCCCACACGCCCACCACACTCAGGATGACGATGAGCGCCAGGCCGATCAGCATCACTTTGCGTTTGCGGGGGTTGGTGTCTTTGGGTTGTTCGGTTGCGTTGTTGCTGTCGGCAGTGGCCATGACAAATACCTCAAATTATTCCGTGCGTGTAGCTGGGGTGGTCGCGGCCACGCTGTTGGCGTGGTACCCGCCACCCAGGGCCTGCATCAATTGAATCGACAGGTCAATCTGCGCCGCATTCAGGGTGGCCAGCTGACGCTGGGCCTGCAGCAATTGCTGCTCGATGCTGAGCACATCCAGGTAGTTACCGATGCCTGAGCTGTAGCGTTGCACCCCGGTGTCGTAGGACTGCTGCGCGATGTCGGCGGCATGTTGCTGGGCCTGGATCTGCCGCCCGGTGTCGCGCAGTTGGGACAGGCTGTTGCCGATATCGCCCAAGGCTTGCACCAGGGTTTTGTTGTACTGGGCCACGGCCAGGTCGTAGTCGGCGTCGCGGGCATCGAGATCAGCACGCAGACGGCCGCCGTCAAAGATCGGCAGCGAAATCGTCGGCGCAATGTTGAAGAAGCGGCTGGCCGAACCGAACATCGCATCGCCCAGCAACGACTCGGCACCTGCGCTCGCGCTCAGGTTGAGGTTGGGGTAGAAGCGGGTCTTGCTGGCATCGATGTTCTTGCTCGCGGCCTCTACGCGCCAACGTGCGGCGACCAGGTCCGGGCGACGGCCAAGCAACTCGGCAGGCAACACCGCCGGCACGGCCACGGCGCTGGGTTTGAGCACCGCTGGGCGCGCCAACTCGTCACCGCGTTCCGGGCCTTTGCCGAGCAACACAGCCAACGCGATCTTGGCGCTTTGTAGTTGTTTTTCCGCGTCAATCAGTTGCGACTGAGAACTGGCTTCCAGGCTCTCGGTCTGCTGGAACTGGTACTCGCTGTCGATACCGGAACTCAGGCGGCGCTTGCTCAGGTCGAGCATCTGGCGGGTACGCTTGAGGTCATCCACGGCCAGGTCACGCACGATATGGGCCTGGCCCAGGTCGCTGTAGGCCTTGGCCACGTTCGCGGCCAGTGTCAGGCGCGCGGCCTGCTGGTCGACTTCGGCAGCACGGGCCTCGCCCAACGCCGCTTCCCAGGCGGCGCGCTGGCCGCCCCACAGGTCGAAGTTGTAATTGAAGCTGGCGCCGATGTTGCGCACCGTCGAATAGGCATCGCCCTGCCCGCGTGGGTCCTGGTCCTTGGCCAGGCGTGAACGGCTCACGCCGGCGCTGGCATCCAGGGTCGGCATACGGGCGGCGTTGGCGGCATAGGCCGCCGCTTCGGCCTGGTGGGCGCGGGCGTCGGCGACTTGCATGTCGGGGCTGTTCTGCAGGGCTTCCTGGATCAGGCCGTCAAGCTGTGGGTCGCCCAGGCTTTTCCACCAGTCGGCGGCCGGCCAGGCGGCGCTCGACAGCGTCACGCCGCTGAGGGATTTACCGGTGTGCAAGGTATTGGCGTCGAGGCGCTGGCCCTGGGTGTCGAGGCCGCTGTAATTGGCGCAACCGGCCAACGTCATCGCCGCCAGCACCAGGCTGAATGCGCGTGTGTTCATGATCTACCTACCCGCTGGATCGTGATGGGGTCACCCGCAGCGATCAGCATTTTCTTCAGGATCCGCTCCAGGGTTTCCAGCTCGCCCGGCTCAAGCACGCCGGCCAACTGGTTAAGGGCCTTGGCGCCAATGTGCGGCAGCATGTCCGCCAGGCGCTGGCCCTCGGCGGTCAGCACCAACTGCACCTGGCGGCGATCCAGCTCGGAGCGCTTGCGGCTGAGCAAGTCTTTTTGCTCCAGACGGTCGAGCATGCGCGTCATAGAACCGCTATCCAGCGATAGGTTGCGGCACAGTTCCGCCGGGGTATCGACGCCGAACTGGGCCATGATGATCAACACCTTGAACTGCGCGGCGGTGATGCCGTGGGGTTCCATATGGGTGTCGATGATACGGTCCTTGAGGATCGCGGCGCGGCCCAGCAACAGCCCGAGGTGGCAGTTGTGGAAGTTGTCAGGGGTGAAGTGAGGCATCGAAAGTCACCTTATTACTGCCTAGGCAGTGAATGTGTGACGAGATGTTACTGCTTAGGCAGCGAATGTCAAATGGAATAATTAGGTTGCTTGGTAGTTGAGTAACTTAGAGCCTTGGACAGCAATCAAATCAGCGAGAGTCCAGTTAAGGCTTTTTGTAGGAGCGAGCTTGCTCGCGAAAAAACTCACGGGCACCGCGTGCATTCAGGATGCACGCGTTATCGTTGACGTTTTTCGCGAGCAAGCTCGCTCCTACATTTTTTGATCGGGCAAGGTTTAGAAATCGCGCTTGTAGAAGATATCCAGGGAACTCGCTACGCCCGTGGCCACTTCCAAGTACACCTTCTTGCTCAGCAGGTAGCGCAAGGCAATGGTGTTAGCCGGTTCGAACACCCCTACCCCATAACGCAAGCTGAGCTTCTCGTTGATCTTGCCGCTGGCCACCACGGCGGTGCTGTTACCCGTACCCTGGGTGTCCAGATCAAAATCCTGAATCCCCAGCTTATTGGCAATATCCGAAGTCACGCCAGCGCTGCCCATCAAGCCCAGGCCCAGGGCGGCTTCGGCGAGCATGTTGTTGTCTTCGCCAGTGTTGGTGCGCGAACGGCCCAGCACCAGGTATGACAACGCATCTTCCTGGGCCATGGCCGGCTCGGAAAAGATCTGCGTGGTGGGTTGTTCGGCGCTGCCGCTCAGGCGGATACCCGCGGTGACCGTGCGGCTGGATTCGGTAACGATGCGCACCGCTTCGATATCCAGGAACGGCTGGTCCAAGGGCCCCGCGAACAACAGGCGTGCGCGGCGCACATTGAGGCGCTGGCCGTAGGCACGGTAGCGGCCGTCGTTGAGCCACAGCTCACCACGGGTGTCCATGTTGTCGCCGATGTGCACGTGGCCCTGGACCTTGGCGGTGAGGCCGAAGCCGGCGAAGTTGAGCTGGTCCTCGCCTACCTCCACGTCGATATCCATGGCCATGGCCATCGGCGGTTTACCCTCTTCGGTCTGGCTGCCGATGATCACGGTGTCGTCGGACACCTTGACCGTCGAAGGCGGCAGTTCGCGCACGCTGATATCGCCACGGGGGATGTGGACTTTGCCGGCAATCGCCAGTTTGTCGTCCTTGAGGCTGATCTTCAGGTCGGGCGCCACTTCCAGCTTGGCGTAGGGCTCCACGGTGACCGGCAGTTGCGAGCCTTTGAGGCTGAGGTCGACCACCAGGGCGCGGCCCCAGTCGATCTGGCCCGTAAGGCTACCCTGGCCGGCCTTGCCGCTGCGCCAGCCGCCGTTGAGCTGCACGCTTTCACCGGCGATCTGCGCCTGCAGGTTCAGGCCTTCGAGGCTGATGGGCAACTCCGGCCCGGAGACTTCACCGTCCACCAGGTTCAGGTTGCCGTTGACCAGGGGCGCGAGCAAACCGCCGGAGATGCGGCCATTGCCGTTGAGTTTGCCGCTGAGTTTTTCCACCATGGGTACAAAGGGCCGCGCTACGGCGAGGTCCAGACCCGTAAGGCTGAAATTGCCGGTGATCGGCTTGTTGCTCGGCAGCGGATTGATCTGCGCCTGCAACAACAATTGGCCAAGCTTGCCGCCACGGAAATTCAGCTGGGTGTCGATGCGCTTGGGATTGAGGGTGGTTTCCAGCTTCAGGGTGTCGTAGGGGAAATCCAGCCACTGGCCCTTGTCGCGCACGCGCAAGGTGCCGCCACTGGCGTCCACCGCGACCACACCTTTTGGGCCGCTCTGGGGCAAGTCGAGTTGCACATCGGCGTTGAGCCTGCCCTGCCAGGCGAAGTCTTTGGGCAAGAACCCCGCGAGGCTGTCGAGAGGGAATTGCTTGAGGTGGTAACGCAACTTCGGCTCGGGCATCAGGCGCTGGTCTTCCCCACACAGGCTGGCGCCACCGGAGACCCAGCAGTGCGCACCGAAGGTCAGCTTGCCATCGGCCAGGCGTTCGATCTTCGCCGGGGCTTGCAGCCGCCAGTCTTGGCCACCGGCTTGCACGTCGCCACTGGCCAGGCGCCCGCGCCAGTTGTCTTTGTCGAGGTTGCCGTCCAGGGCCAGGGCCAGTTTGACCAGCGGGCCAGTCAGCGCCAGCTGGACTTTCTGGTTCTTGATATCGCCCTGGGCGCTGGCGGTGAGGTTGCCGACTTGCGTCTCGCCGCTTTGAATGCCGTTGGCCTTGAGGTCCAGCTTGGCGCGCTGGGCACTATCGAGGTTGGCGTCCAAGTTGAGGCTTTGCAGACGATTGTCGGCAAAGGCCAGTTGCTGCCCCTTGAGGTCGAGTTTGCCTTGCGGGGCTTTCAAGGTGCCGGCCACTTCGACACGCCCGTTGACTTGCCCACGCAGTTGCGGCCAGAGCTGGGCCAGGCGCGCCAGCTTGATGTCGATCTGCCCGGCCAGACGCTGTTGCAGGCTGCCGCTGCCGTTGATGCGGTTGTCGCCCAGGCGGATGTCCAGGTTGGCGAGGGTCCATTGTTCGCCGGCGCCTTCGGCCTTGGCCGCCAGCACAGCGGTTTGCCCGCGCAGGCGGCCCTTGAGGTCGAGGTCAGCGTTGAACTTGAGTTGTTCGTTCTTGAACTCACCTTTGCTGCGCAGCGGCCCGGCCAGGGTGCCGGGCAACTCTGCGACCCAGTAGGCAGGGTTCAGCGCCGACAGATCCAGCGCAGTGTCCCAGGCAATGCCGTCGGCAAATTGCAGGTTCAGGTGGCCTTCGGCCTTGCCCTGGCCGGCACTCAGTTTCAGCTCAGGCAGGAAGACCTGCTTGAGGTCGCCACTGAAGGGGGTGACCACATTGAACTTGCCCGCCGGGCCGTCGAGGTCGGCCTTGAGATTGCCCAGGTAGTTGCCGTCTTTATAGGAGATTTCACCGTTGAAGGTGCGCAAGGCCACTTGCGGTTCGTCAATGACCGGATAGAGGCGATGCCAGGGGAAGTCCAGCCAGTCGATCTTGGCGTCCGCGCTGAAGCCTTGTTGCCAGTCCAGGTTGGCACTGAGCTTGAGGCTTTGCTTGTCGCCGGCCGTCAGGTCCAGGCCAGCAATCTGTGCGCCCTTGGCGTCAACCTTGCCCTTGAGCAGTAAATCCACCGGGCCGTTTTCGGCCGGTAGCACGGCCTTGCCCAGCAACTGGTAGCCATTGCTCAGGTCGCCTTTAGCGTTCAAGTCCAGTTGATTGAGTTGCAGGGTATCGGGCAGGTCTGCGCTGGGTTTGAACGACTCGGAGGTGATGTGCACCTGCGCCGGCAGGTTTTCCACCAGGGGTTGCAGCTCGCCAGTGAGCTTGGCCGGCAGATAGCCGCTGCTGTCGGCGTCGAGCTTGAGGGTCTTGAGCAAGTCGCCGTCGAGCTTGAGAGCAACGCTCCAGGGCGCGCCGCCCGGCGCATAGGGCAAGCTCAGGTTACCGGTGGCATTCAACGGCCAATCGCCGCTGGGTTGCAGCAGACCGGCGAGGTCCAGTACCAGATCGTCGCGCTGCAGATGCACCGAGTCGATCTGCAGGCCGGCGGTAGTCCAGTGCGCCACCAGTTGCAGGCCCTTGAGTTCTTCATTGCCGTTGAACAGCAGGCTGCCAATGCGAACATCGCCCAACTGGAGCGAAACCGGCAGCTTCAGGTCGGGCAGTTGAATCGGCCCGCTGTCGCTCTCTTCGGCACTGGGGGCGAATTCCAGGCTGACCTGTTCCACATCCAGTCGGTTGATGCACAGGGTCATGCGCAGCAGGCAGCCGGGCGTCCAGTCAAACGTCGGTGCATTCAGCTCGACGCGGCTGCCATCCTGCTGCCACAGCAAATGATCGGCACTCCACTGCCCGCCCAGGCGCCCCTGGAAATTTTCCACGCTCAAACCTGGCACCTGGGCCAAGGCCCAACGACTGCCCGCCTGGGTGCCAAGCACTGACCACAGCGCCAACAACAGCAAGACGAGGATGGCAACCAACGCCAGCCCCGCTATTTTCAAACCACGCATCACAGCTCAGGCCCCATGGAAAAGTGCAAGCGAATGCCGCCCGGATCTTCGAGGGCATGGGCCAGGTCGAGGCGAATCGGCCCCACCGGCGACACCCAGCGCACGCCGACGCCCACGCCGGTTTTCAGGCTGGGCAAGTCCAGGTTGTTGAACGAGTTACCCTGGTCGACAAAGGTCGCGATACGCCATTTATCGGTGATGGAATATTGATACTCAGCGCTCAAGGCCACCATGTAGCGGCCACCGATGCGGTCGCCGCGATCGTTCTCGGGCGATAGCGTCTGGTACTCGTAGCCGCGCACGCTCTGGTCACCACCGGCGAAGAAGCGCAAGGAAGGAGGCACGGATTTGTAGCCATTGGTGGCACTGCCGCCAAATTGCGCACGGCCGAGGAAGCGGTGGTTGTCCCACAAGGTGGTCAGGCCCTTGACCGTCGCTGTGCCGTAAAGCAGGTTGGTGTCGGACCCCAGGCCCTCTTTGGCGACCTTGGTGTCGAACATCAGACGGTAGCCATGGTGCGGGTCGATGCGGTTGTCACTGCGCAAGTAGGAATAACTCACGCCAGGCATCAGCAGGTTACTCAGGCCCGAGTCATTGCCCAGGCGATATTCTTCGCGCTGGTACTTGAGGGAGATCACCCGCGTCCAGCCACTGGGCAACTTGCTGTGCCATTCGGGGCCGATGGTGAGCAGCTTGCTCAGGGTGTCAGTGTTAGCGATCTCTTCATTCTGGTAGCCGCCAGCAAAGCGCAATTTGTCAGTGAGCGGCGGGTCGAGCGGGATGTCGTACCACAACCCGACATTCTGCCGTGGCGCCGACAGTTCAGCTTCCCAGCCATAACTGTGGCCCTGTGGGTTGACCCAATGGCGCGTCCAGTTGGCTTTGCCCCGTGGGCCGACGTCAGTGGAATACCCCAGGCCCAGGCCCATGGTGCGCGGCTTGCGGGTGTCCAGTTGCACCGCCACCGGGATCACGTCATCGGTGGCGGCGGTGGGGCTGGCGTCGACGCGCACGCCTTCGAAGAAGCCACTGGCTTGCAGGTTCTGGTTGAGTTCGGCGACCAGTTCGGAGTCATAGGGTGTGCCGGGCTTGAACGGCACCATGCGCTGCAACAGCTCTTCATCAAAGGGCGTGTCGCCGGTGAAGCTGACCTTGCCCATGCTGTAGCGTGGGCCGCTGTCGTAAATGAGTTCGATGTCGGCCACGCCCGCTTGAGGGTCTACGGCAAGTTTCTGGCTGGTGAAACGCCCGCTGAAAAACCCGTAGCGCGAGGCCTGGTTCTGGATCAGGCGCTTGGCGTCTTCGTAATGGCCGTGATTGAGCACGGCGCCGGGCTTGAGGTCGTCGCTGGCGGGCACGCGAAAGGTCTTGAGACTCGCGGCCTGGCCGTCGACCCTTATGGTGACGTCGCGCAAGTGCACCGGTTCGCCGGGGTCGATGGTGAGGGTCAGGCGCGGGTTCTTGCCGCCCTTCACATCGCTGTTGATCTGCGGCTGATAGTAGCCCAGGGCCTGCGCGGCTTTGCGCGCCTGCTCCTCGGCGCCACGGCTGAACCGCAGCAAGGCTTCTTCATCACGATCGCCCACACCGCCGATGTAGCCTTCGATGTTGGCTTTCAGCGCGTCGTTCGAGGGTTTGATCCGCACGTCCAGTTCGCTTTGCGCCAATGCGCCGCAGCTCGTGAACAGCAGAATCAAGCCGCTGGTAAATCTTCCTGGAAACTTCATAGGCGCGGATGCTACACGAGCGAGAGAGGAACTATGAACCCGGATTCTTCTGAATAATTCTGTCTCAAGCCGTTGCAGGATGTAACGCCTGGGGATTGGGATGGAAAAACACATGCTCGCGCACCGGCCCTACGGCGACTTCGCCGATTTCCTCATAGCCCTGTCGCTTGTAGAAATCCAAATAACGGGAGTTACCGGTGTCGAGCACCACGCCGGATGAATGCGGGTCGTCGGCACACCAATTGTGTACCGCTTCCAGCAACTGCTCACCATGGTGCTTGCCCTGGAACTGCGGGTGAATACCCAGCAACGGCAGCACATGCACAGACGTGTTGGGCAGGCACGCCATGACGGCATGATGGTATTCCAGGTAACGCCGCGTACCGCGCACGCCGGTGCTCAGCCACATGCGGATTTGCCAGGCCCAGCTTTCGGTGATGCCCAGGCGCCGCTGGGGCGGTGCAATCAGGGCAATGCCGATCAGCCGGTCGTTGACGAACAGGCCGATGGCCGGGAGTTTCTGGAAAAAATGCTGCTTGACCAGTTCGCGCACAGTGGCACGTACTCGCTGTTCATAGCCCGCCCGCTCGGCTTCGAAGATGTAGGCAAAGGTCGGCTCATGGCGATACGCCTGGTACAGCAGGGATCGCGCTTCACGGGAGTAGCCGCTATTGAGCAGGCGGATTTCGGCAGTGGCCGTCGAAGTGTCTGGCATAACAGTCAATCTCCCTGGGCGCCACTCAAACATGGCGTTCTTATGGGTACGAACCTGCACAGCTCCAGTCGTTCCCAGACATTAGCAGCGCATTCATCCTGCCGCCACGCTGGCCCCCATCCGACTTGTCGGCTAGCATCGCCCTTTTGCCAGACTGGACTGCCGACCATGAAAATCGTCTCCTTCAATATCAACGGGCTGCGTGCTCGCCCTCATCAGTTGGCGGCGCTGATTGAAAAGCATCAACCGGACGTGATCGGTTTGCAGGAAACCAAGGTCCACGATGATCAGTTCCCGTTGGCCGAAGTGCAGGCCCTGGGTTATCACGTGTACTACCACGGGCAGAAAGGCCACTACGGCGTGGCCCTGCTCTCGCGCAAAGAAGCGTTGAGCGTGCACAAAGGCTTTGCCAGCGATGAAGAAGACGCCCAGCGCCGGTTTATCTGGGGCACCTTCGCCGACGAAAACGGCCACCCAGTGACCATCATGAACGGCTACTTCCCCCAAGGCGAAAGCCGCGACCACCCAACCAAGTTCCCGGCCAAGCAGCGCTTCTATGAAGACTTGCAGCAATTGCTGGAAAGCCAGTTCAGCAATGACCAGGCGCTGGTGGTGATGGGCGACGTGAACATTTCCCCAGAGGACTGCGACATCGGCATCGGCGCCGACAACGCCAAGCGCTGGCTGAAAACCGGCAAGTGCAGCTTCCTGCCGGAAGAACGCGAGTGGATGGCACGCTTGAAGAACTGGGGCCTGGTGGACAGCTTCCGCCACCTCAACCCGGACGTGACCGACCGCTTCAGCTGGTTCGATTACCGCAGCCGTGGCTTTGAGGACGAGCCCAAGCGCGGGCTGCGCATCGACGTAATCATGGCGTCCACCGGGTTGGTGCCTCGGGTGAAGGACGCGGGGGTGGATTATGATTTGCGTGGGCTGGAGAAACCGTCGGACCATGCGCCGATCTGGTTGGAACTGAGCTGATTGTAGGAGCGAGCTTGCTCGCGAAGAACTTGAGGGCGCCGCGTTTATTCAGGAAGCCCGCGTTATCGTTGACGTTTTTCGCGAGCAAGCTCGCTCCTACAGGAGATCAGGGGTGCCAGCCCCGTGTCGGTCATATGACTGCAATCCGACTGACTTAATCTCCCGGCACTCCCTTGGCTGAGAAGGTGCCGGCATGATGCTGCGCGTTCTGTTCCTGTGTTTTGCAATCGCACTCCCCGCCGTGGCGGCCCCTCTGTCCATTCCCGACCAAGGCCCGGCCCTGCGCATCCAGGGCTCCAACACCATCGGCGCGGCACTCGGCCCGGCGCTGGTCAAAGGCTTGATGGAGTATCAGGGCTTGCAGGATGTGCGTGCTGAACCGGGTGCCGGGGTGAATGAGCAGCGCGTGGTTGGCAAGACACGCCAAGGCCAGACGGTCACCATCGAGGTGGCGGCCCACGGTTCCAGCACCGGCTTTGCGGCGCTGAAAAACAACCGCGCCGACCTCGCCGCAGCGTCCCGCCCGATCAATGACAGCGAGCTGGTGGACCTCGACCCCCTGGGGGACTTGAAAACCCCAGGCGCCGAGCATGTGATCGCCATTGATGGCCTGGCAATCATCGTCAACCCGCGCAACCCGCTCAATAGCCTCAACACCGAGCAATTGGCGCAAATCTTCAACGGCGAGGTCAGCACCTGGGAGGCACTGGGAGGTACAGGCGGGACCATTCATTTATATGCCCGGGATGATCAATCCGGCACCTTCGACACTTTCCGGGAACTGGTGCTGAGCCGCCGCGGCCAACCGCTCGCGCCGTTGGCCAAGCGCTTTGAATCCAGCGAACAGCTTTCCGATGCGGTGAGCCAGGACCCCCAGGGCATCGGTTTTATCGGCCTGCCCTCTGTGCGCCAGGCCAAGGCGGTGGCGATTGTCGACGGCGACTCGCAACCGATGTTGCCGCTGACCAGCCTGATCGCCACCGAGGATTACCCGCTGTCACGTCGGCTGTTCTTCTACTTGCCGCCCTCTTCCCGCAACCCATGGGCCAAGGCGATGGTGGAGTTTTCCCAAGGCAGCAAGGGCCAGGCGATTGTGGCTGCCAATGGCTTCATCGCCCAGCAGGTGCAAGCGATCGGTGTGGCGCCGCGCCCGTCGATGCCCGACGATTACCAGGCCATCGCCCGAGACGCTCAGCGCCTGACGGTGAATTTTCGCTTCGACGAGGGCAGCGCCAGCCTCGACAATAAGGCGCGCCAGGATGTGCAGCGGGTGGTCGCCTATATCAGAAGCCACGGCAAGCTGAATAAACAGGTGACGCTGGTGGGGTTTGGCGACACCAAGAATGATCCGCAACGTGCGGCGCTGCTATCGAAGTTGCGGGCGATGGCAGTGCGCCGAGAGCTGGTCAAGAGCGGCGTGGTGCTCAAGGATATTCGCGGGTTTGGCGCGCAGATGCCGGTGGCGGCCAATACTGCGGATGAAGGCCGGATCAAGAATCGGCGAGTGGAGGTTTGGGTGTACTGAAGATCATTGAAGATCGTTCCCACGCGTGGGAACGATCATCAGTGTTACTGCCCGCCGCGCATCAATTCCCGAGGCACATATTTGCCAATCTCGAACTTGCCAATCGCCGCACGGTGCACTTCGTCCGGGCCGTCGGCCAGGCGCAGGGTGCGTTGCATGGCGTACATATAGGCCAGCGGAAAATCATTGGAGACCCCGGCACCGCCGTGCATCTGGATCGCGCGGTCGATGACCTTCAAGGCCACATTCGGTGCCACCACCTTGATCTGGGCGATTTCGCTTTTCGCCACTTTGTTACCCACGGTGTCCATCATGTACGCCGCTTTCAAGGTCAACAGGCGCGCCATGTCAATTTCCATGCGTGAGTCGGCGATCTTGTCGATATTGCCGCCCAACCGCGCCAAAGGCTTGCCGAAGGCAGTGCGGCTGACCGAGCGTTTGCACATCAACTCCAATGCGCGTTCGGCCATGCCGACCGAACGCATGCAGTGGTGGATGCGGCCTGGGCCAAGGCGCCCCTGGGCGATTTCGAAGCCACGGCCTTCGCCCAGCAACACGTTTTCATAAGGCACACGCACATTGTCGAACAGCACTTCGGCATGGCCGTGGGGCGCATCGTCGTAACCGAATACCGGCAGCGGCCGCAGGATTTTCACGCCTGGGGTATCGACCGGCACCAGGATCATCGAGTGCTGCTGGTGACGCGGCGCATCGGGGTTGCTCAGGCCCATGAAGATCAGGATCTTGCAGCGCGGGTCGCAGGCGCCGGAGGTCCACCACTTCTTGCCGTTGATCACCCACTCGTCGCCCTGGCGTTCGGCGCGGGCGGCCATGTTGGTGGCGTCCGAGGACGCCACATCCGGTTCGGTCATGGCAAAAGCCGAGCGAATCTCGCCGCGCAGCAAGGGTTCGAGCCAGCGCTGTTTCTGTTCTTCGTTGGCGTAGCGCACCAGCACTTCCATGTTGCCGGTGTCGGGAGCGGAGCAGTTGAATGGCTCCGGGCCGAGCAACGAGCGGCCCATGATTTCCGCCAAGGGTGCGTATTCAAGGTTGGTCAGGCCAGCGCCCAGTTCGGATTCCGGCAGAAACAGGTTCCACAAGCCCTCGGCCTTCGCCTTGGCCTTGAGTTCTTCCATGATCGCCGTGGGCTGCCAGCGATCACCTTCGCTGACTTGGCGTTCGAACACCGGTTCAGCCGGGTAGACATAAGCGTCCATGAACGCAGTGACGCGTTCACGCAGTTCCTGAACCTTGGGCGAATAGGCGAAATCCATGAGCAGCTCCCTTCTCTGAGAGGTTGTTTAGGTCATGCATTCGATGCTAGAACAGCGCTGATAATTTACCTAGCCTATTCTCGCCGTGTATTAACATTCATCACCGATATATGATCGGGGTATGAGCACCTCACAATAAGAGCGCAACGAAATGAATCTGAGCAAGGTCGACCTCAACCTCTTTATTGTCTTCGACGCGATTTACACCGAAGCCAACCTGACCCGCGCCGGCCAGATCGTGGGTATCACCCAGCCGGCGGTGTCCAACGCCCTGGCGCGGTTGCGCGAGACCTTCAACGACCCGCTGTTCGTGCGTACCGCCCAAGGAATGGTGCCCACGCCCATGGCGCAGAACATCATCGGCCCGGTGCGCAATGCGTTATCGTTGCTGCGCGTGTCCGTACAGGAAAGCCGCATCTTCAACCCGCAGCAGGCGGCCAAGACCTACCGTATCAGCATGACCGACCTGACCGAGGCCGTGATCCTGCCGCTGCTGTTCCAGCGCCTGCGTCGCCTGGCGCCGACCGTGATGATCGAGAGTTTCCTGTCCAAACGTCGCGAAACCACCAAGGAACTGGCCGCCGGGCGCCTGGATTTTGCCGTGGATGCGCCGCTCAACACCGACCCGCAGGTGCGTCACGTCAAGCTGATGGAAGACCGCTACGTGTGTGCCATGCGCAAGGGCCACCCGATGGCGGGCAAGGATAAATTCACCCTGGATGATTACCTGTCGCTGACCCATATCCATATCTCCAGCCGCCGCAACGGTTTGGGCTATGTGGACCTGGCCTTGGGCAAGATGGGCATTCAGCGCAAGATCGCCCTGCGTTCCCAGCATTACCTGATGGCCTCCCAGGTGCTGCAACAGACGGACATGGTGATGACCGTGCCCGAGCGTTTCGCTCGCCGTCATGAACTGCACTGGTTCCATCTGCCGGTCAACAACGTGCCGCCGGTGGAAACCCATTTGTACTGGCACGAAAGCACCGACCAGGACCCGGCGAACCGCTGGATGCGTGAACAGATGATCGAGTTGTGCCAGCAGGTGACGGCCCAGGAAAAGAAAGCCCAGCAGCCTTGACGTTTACGTCAACCTGCAATTAGCTTAGCGCCAAGACTTCCTTGAGCACCGCCATGAGCACCACCTACAGCATCTCCGACCTCGCCCGCGAGCTCGACATCACCACCCGCGCCATTCGTTTCTATGAAGAACAAGGCCTGCTGGCCCCCGAACGTCGGGGCCAGGAGCGCATTTACTCGGCGCGGGACAAGGTCAGCCTCAAGCTGATCCTGCGTGGCAAGCGCATCGGCTTCTCCCTGGCCGAATGCCGCGAACTGATCGAACTCTACGACCCCACCGGCGGCAACCAGATCCAACTCAACAGCATGCTGGCCAAGATCGCCGAACGCCGTGAACAGTTGGAGCAGCAACTGCTGGATATCGAACAGATGAAGCTGGAACTGGACACCGCTGAAGAGCGTTGCACCCAGGCCCTGGCGCAGACCATCAGCCAAGCCGGCCATTGACCAGAAGGTAACTGCCATGTCCCTCCCTTCCCACGTACGCCTGGTTGAAGTCGGCCCGCGCGACGGTTTGCAGAACGAAGCCCAGCCCATCAGCGTGGCGGATAAAGTCCGATTGGTAGACGCCTTGAGCGCCGCTGGCTTGAGCTATATCGAAGTCGGTAGTTTTGTCTCGCCCAAATGGGTGCCGCAAATGGCAGGTTCAGCCGAGGTATTTGCGCAGATCCAGCGCAAGCCCGGCGTGACCTATGGCGCACTGGCACCGAACCTGCGCGGGTTCGAGGATGCGCTGGCGGCCGGGGTCAAGGAAGTCGCGGTGTTTGCGGCGGCGTCCGAGGCGTTCTCCCAGCGCAATATCAATTGTTCCATCAGCGAGAGCCTGGAGCGCTTCGCACCGATCATGGCCGCCGCCAAGCAGCACGGCGTCAGCGTGCGCGGCTATGTGTCCTGTGTACTGGGTTGCCCCTATGAAGGCGATATCGCCCCGGAGCAAGTGGCGGCCGTCGCCCGCGAGCTGTATGCCATGGGCTGCTATGAAGTGTCCTTGGGCGACACGATCGGTACCGGCACGGCGGGCGCTACCCGGCGCCTGTTCGAAGTGGTCGGCGCGCAAGTGCCACGGGACAAGCTGGCCGGGCACTTCCACGACACCTACGGGCAGGCCATCGCCAACATCTATGCCAGCCTGCTGGAGGGCATCACGGTGTTCGACAGCTCTATCGCAGGCCTGGGCGGCTGCCCCTACGCCAAGGGCGCCAGCGGTAACGTCGCCACCGAGGACGTGCTGTACCTGCTCAACGGCCTGGGTATCGACACGGGTATCGACCTGGAACGCTTGATTGGCGCCGGCCAGCAGATCAGCCAGGTGCTGGGACGGCCTACGGGTTCCCGCGTGGCGAAGGTGCGTAACGCAGGTGAGTAGCACAGCTGTGACAATGTGTTACCGCACACCGGCATAACGGGTAACGCGGGAACAAAATCCGCCGTGCAAACTGAAAGAAAATACTGACAAAAAACCAACTCGTTGATTTTAAAGGCTTTTAAAAAGTTGGCACGCCTTCTGCTATCTCTATGGCATAACAAGAATAAAAAGCGCCAAACCTAATAAAAATAAGACGAAACGACTCTGACATAACAAAAACAACACGGCAGAGACGCAGCTAACAGATTTTTTTGGAGAAGATGTGCTTCCCAGGGTACGGCATGCCGCAACCCGCAACCGGATAGAGAAAAATAAAACTACCTCAGGTAGCTACCCACTGGTTGGATCGTTTACGAAGAAGCAGGTCAGCGTTCAAAAAAATACGTTTGCTCTTGACCCCGGATGGGGGTCGCCAAAAAAGCGGTACGGGCCACGGCTACCAAAAACAACAACAGGCCGCCCCTCAATAATAAGAAAAGAGCACGCAACGACAAATTAAAGGGGACCTTCGGGTCCCCTTTGTGCTTTCTGGGTTTAACTATTTTGGTGGCGCAGCAGGTTCGCGGGGTATCAGGTAGATGTGGGCCGGCAGTCAGGCCGCCATCGCAGGCAAGTCAGCTCCCACAGGGGGTTGACGTTGTCAGCGCGCTTGCAGCTCCTGGATGGAAATCTCGCGCATGCGAAACTTCTGGATCTTGCCCGTGACTGTCATCGGAAACTCATCCACGAATTTGAAATGCCTGGGCGTCTTGAAATGGGCGATGCGGTCCTTGCACCAGCTCAACAACTCCAGCTCGTTGGCCACTTGACCGGGATGAAACTTGATCCAGGCAACAATCTCTTCGCCATAACGTTCATCCGGGATGCCAACGATCTGCACGTCCGCCACGGCCGGATGAGTAAAGAAAAACTCTTCCAGCTCCCGCGGGTAAACGTTCTCGCCACCGCGAATGATCATGTCCTTGTTACGCCCGGCGATGCACACGTAACCCTGCTCATCCATGGTCGCCAGGTCGCCGGTGTGCATCCAGCCGGCCTCATCGATGGACTCGCGAGTGCCGTCAGGGTTGTTCCAGTAACCCAGCATCACGCTGTAGCCGCGGGTGCACAGTTCACCGATCACGCCACGGGCCACGGTGTTACCGGCCTCGTCGACAATCTTGGTTTCCAGTTGCGGTTGGGTGCGGCCCACCGTGGTGACACGCCGTTCGATATCGTCATCTGCGCCGGTCTGCAGCGACACCGGGCTGGTTTCAGTCATGCCATAGGCAATCTGCACCTCTGCCATGTGCAGCTCATGGATGACCCGACGCATCACCTCGATCGGGCATGTCGCCCCGGCCATGATCCCGGTGCGCAGGCTGGACACCTCGAACTCGGCCCGGCGTGGGTGATCGAGCAGCGCGATAAACATGGTCGGCACGCCATATAAGCCGGTGGCTTGTTCTTCGGCGACGGCGCTCAGCGTCAGCAACGGGTCGAAGCCGTCATTGGGGTAGATCATGGTGGTGCCGTGAGTGATACAACCGAGGTTGCCCATGACCATGCCGAAGCAGTGGTACAGCGGCACTGGGATCACCAGGCGGTCCCCTGCCGTCAGGCCCAGGCTTTCACCGACCATGTAACCGTTATTGAGGATGTTGTGGTGACTGAGGGTGGCGCCCTTGGGGAAGCCGGTGGTGCCGGAGGTGTACTGGATATTCACGGGTTGATCGAAATGCAGGCTGGCCTGGCGGCTGTGCAGGTGCTCGGGCGGCACGCCTGCGCCAAGCGCCGCCAACTGCGACCAGGGCATGAATTCCGGCGGCGGGCTGGGGTCCAGGCTGATGAGGCCGCGCAGCTCGGGTTTCAATGCCTGGAGCATGGCGTGGTAATCGGAGCTTTTGAACGAACCGGCGCATACCAGCCATTGGCAGCCGGATTGTTTGAGCACGTAGTCCAATTCACTGCTGCGATAGGCCGGGTTGATATTGACCAGGATCACCCCGAGCTTGGCGCTCGCCACCTGGCAGATCAGCCACTCGGCACAGTTAGGCGCCCAGATCCCCAGGCGGTCGCCGGTTTGCATGCCCAGGGCGATGAATGCGCGGGCGTGCAGCTCAACTGTCTCGGCCAGCTGCCGCCAGGTGTAGCGCCGCTGCTGGTGGCGCACCACCAAGGCTTCGCTGTCTGGATACTGCGCAACGGTGTGATCGAATGCCTGGCCAATGGTCATGGCCAGCAAGGCCTTGTCCTGGGAGCCACGGCTGTAACTCTGGTTCGGTTGATCCATAACGACCCCTGTTATCTTTTTTGTAGGTTGACGTATACGTAAACTACGATTGACAGCGCCGCAACGCAAGCTTACGTTAACGTAAAGGTGAGCGCCCTCCTCTCGCGCCCTGCCCACACAACAACAAAGCTCACATTAAGGTGCCTGTCCATGAGTTACCCGTCCCTGAACTTCGCCCTCGGCGAGACCATCGACATGCTGCGCGACCAGGTGCAGTCCTTCGTGGCCAAGGAGATCGCACCGCGCGCGGCCCAGATCGACATCGACAACCTGTTCCCCGCCGACCTGTGGCGCAAGTTCGGCGACATGGGCCTGCTGGGCATCACCGTGCCCGAGGAATACGGCGGTGCCGGCCTCGGTTATCTGGCCCATGTGGTGAGCATGGAAGAAATCAGCCGTGGCTCGGCCTCGGTGGCGTTGTCCTACGGGGCGCACTCCAACCTGTGCGTCAACCAGATCAACCGCAACGGCAACCACGCACAAAAACTCAAGTACCTGCCCAAGCTGATCAGCGGCGAGCACATCGGCGCCTTGGCCATGAGCGAGCCGAATGCCGGTTCCGACGTAGTGTCGATGAAACTGCGCGCCGACAAGCGCGACGACCATTACGTACTCAATGGCAGCAAGACCTGGATCACCAACGGCCCGGACGCCAACACCTATGTGATCTACGCCAAGACCGACCTGGAAAAAGGCCCTCACGGCATCACCGCCTTCATCGTCGAGCGCGACTGGAAAGGCTTCAGCCGCAGCAATAAATTCGACAAGCTGGGCATGCGCGGCTCCAACACCTGCGAGCTGTTTTTCGACGACGTCGAGGTGCCCGAAGAAAACATCCTCGGCGTGCTCAATGGCGGCGTGAAAGTGTTGATGAGCGGCCTGGACTACGAGCGCGTGGTGCTTTCCGGTGGCCCTACCGGGATCATGCAGGCATGCATGGACTTGATCGTGCCCTACATCCACGACCGCAAGCAGTTCGGCCAGAGCATCGGCGAATTCCAGTTGATCCAGGGCAAGGTCGCCGATATGTACACCCAGCTCAACGCCAGCCGCGCTTACCTCTACGCGGTGGCCCAGGCGTGTGAACGCGGCGAGACCACGCGCAAGGACGCTGCGGGCGTGATCCTCTACAGCGCCGAGCGCGCCACGCAAATGGCCCTGGATGCAATCCAGATTCTGGGCGGCAATGGCTATATCAATGAATTCCCCGCCGGGCGCCTGCTGCGTGACGCCAAGCTCTACGAAATTGGTGCGGGCACCAGTGAGATTCGGCGGATGTTGATCGGTCGCGAACTGTTCAACGAAACCCGCTGAAGGAGCACGCCCATGGCCACCTTGCACACCCAGCTCAACCCGCGCTCGGCGGAATTCGCCGCCAACCGCGCGGCGATGCTTGAACAGGTCGACGCCCTGCACAGCCTGCTCGCCCACGTCCATCAAGGTGGCGGCGCCAAGGCCCAGGAACGCCACACCTCACGCGGCAAACTGTTGCCCCGCGAGCGTATCAACCGTCTGCTCGACCCGGGCTCGCCGTTTCTCGAGCTGAGCCAACTGGCCGCCCACCAGGTGTATGGCGAAGACGTCCCGGCTGCCGGGGTGATTGCCGGCATCGGCCGGGTGGAAGGCGTCGAATGCATGATCGTGGCCAACGATGCCACGGTCAAAGGCGGCTCCTATTACCCACTGACCGTTAAAAAACACCTGCGCGCCCAGACCATCGCCGAGCAGAACCGCCTGCCGTGTATCTACCTGGTGGACTCCGGTGGCGCCAACCTGCCGCGCCAGGACGAGGTGTTCCCAGACCGCGAGCACTTCGGGCGAATCTTTTTCAACCAAGCCAATATGAGCGCCCAGGGCATTCCCCAGATTGCCGTGGTGATGGGCTCGTGTACCGCCGGCGGTGCCTACGTGCCGGCCATGGCTGACGAAGCGATCATGGTGCGCCAGCAAGCCACCATCTTCCTCGCCGGCCCGCCGCTGGTGAAGGCCGCCACCGGTGAAGTGGTGAGCGCCGAAGACCTGGGCGGTGCCGATGTGCATTGCAAGGTCTCCGGCGTGGCCGACCACTATGCCGACAGCGATGAGCACGCCCTGGCGCTGGCACGGCGCAGCGTGGCCAACCTCAATTGGCGCAAGCAGGGTGAGCTGCTGCAACGCTCGCCGGTGGCGCCGCTGTACAGCAGCGAAGAGTTGTACGGCGTGATCCCGGCGGATGCCAAGCAACCCTTTGATGTGCGCGAAGTCATCGCACGGCTGGTGGACGGCTCGGTGTTCGATGAGTTCAAGGCCCTGTTCGGCACGACCCTGGTGTGCGGCTTTGCGCACTTGCATGGCTACCCGATAGCGATCCTGGCCAACAACGGCATCCTCTTCGCCGAAGCCGCGCAAAAAGGCGCGCACTTTATCGAACTGGCCTGCCAGCGCGGGATTCCACTGCTGTTCCTGCAAAACATCACCGGCTTCATGGTCGGCCAGAAGTACGAAGCCGGCGGCATTGCCAAGCACGGCGCCAAGCTGGTCACCGCCGTGGCGTGCGCCAAGGTGCCGAAATTCACCGTGATCATCGGTGGCAGCTTTGGTGCGGGTAACTATGGGATGTGTGGCCGCGCCTACGACCCGCGCTTTTTGTGGATGTGGCCCAACGCACGCATTGGCGTGATGGGGGCCGAACAGGCCGCCGGGGTGTTGGCGCAGGTCAAGCGCGAACAGGCTGAGCGCGCCGGCAACGGTTTCAGTGCCGAGGAGGAAGCCGCGATCAAGCAGCCGATCCTCGACCAGTATGAAACCCAGGGCCATCCCTACTACTCCAGCGCGCGCTTGTGGGATGACGGCGTGATCGACCCGCTGCAGACCCGTGACGTGCTGGCCCTGGCCTTGTCCGCCGCACTGAACGCCCCCATCGAGCCGAGCCGCTTCGGCGTGTTCCGCATGTAACCTGTAGGAGCGCGCCTGTTGTGGCGAGGGAGCTTGCTCCCGCTGACTGCGCAACAGTCCCGGCTTTTTTGGGGGCGCTGCGCACCCCAGCGCAAGCAAACTTGCTCGCCACAACAAGCTCGCTCCTACAGGAGGCCTCTCATTATCATGGAGCTCCTTGCATGAGCGACTTCAACACCCTCGAACTGATCACTGACCGCCGTGGCTTTGCCACGCTGTGGCTCAGCCGCGAAGCCAAGAACAACGCGTTCAACGCCGAGATGATCCGCGAATTGATCCTGGCTCTTGACCGCGTACAAGGCGACCCGTCCCTGCGCTTCCTGGTACTGCGCGGGCGTGGCAAGCACTTCAGCGCCGGTGCCGACCTGGCCTGGATGCAGCAATCGGCCGAGCTGGACTACCACACCAACCTGGACGACGCCCGGGAACTGGCAGAGCTGATGTACAACCTGTCCAAACTGAAAATCCCCACGCTGGCGGTGGTGCAAGGTGCGGCCTACGGGGGCGCGCTGGGCCTGATCAGCTGCTGTGACATGGCCATCGGTGCCGACGACGCGCAGTTCTGCCTGTCGGAAGTGCGTATCGGCCTGGCGCCGGCGGTGATCAGCCCGTTCGTGGTGCAGGCCATCGGCGAACGCGCTGCCCGTCGTTATGCACTCACAGCCGAGCGGTTCGGCGGCCAACGCGCACGGGAGATCGGCTTGCTGGCGGAAAGTTATCCTGCCGAGAGCCTGGATCAACAGGTGGACCAGTGGGTCACCAACCTGCTGCAAAACAGCCCGGCGGCCATGCGTGCCAGTAAGGATTTGCTGCGCGAAGTGGGCAACGGTGCCCTCACCCCCGCGCTGCGCCGCTATTGCGAAAACGCCATTGCGCGCATCCGGGTGAGCGCCGAGGGCCAGGAAGGTTTGCGTGCATTTCTGCAAAAACGTGCGCCAAGTTGGCAAACCCAGGAGCCGCGTTCATGAGCACACTCAACACCGTTCTGGTGGCCAACCGTGGCGAAATCGCCTGCCGGGTCATGCGTACCGCCAAGGCCATGGGGTTGACCACCGTGGCTGTGCACAGCGCCATCGACCGCGATGCCCGCCATAGCCGTGAAGCCGATATCCGCGTCGACCTGGGCGGCAGCAAGGCCACCGATAGTTACCTGCAAATCGACAAGCTGATTGCCGCCGCCCACGCCAGCGGCGCCCAGGCGATTCACCCCGGCTACGGCTTCCTCTCGGAAAACGCCGGCTTCGCCCGGGCCATCGAGGCGGCAGGCTTGATCTTCCTCGGCCCGCCCGCCTCGGCAATCGACGCCATGGGCAGCAAATCCGCGGCCAAGGCCTTGATGGAAACGGCTGGCGTACCCCTTGTGCCGGGTTATCACGGCGAGGCCCAGGACCTGGAGACCTTCCGCGCCGCCTGTGAGCGTATCGGCTACCCGGTGCTGCTCAAGGCCACGGCGGGTGGCGGTGGCAAGGGCATGAAAGTGGTCGAGGACGTCAGCCAACTGGCCGAAGCCCTGGCTTCCGCCCAGCGTGAGGCGCTGTCGTCGTTCGGCAACGGGCAGATGCTGGTGGAGAAATACCTGCTCAAGCCGCGGCATGTCGAGATCCAAGTGTTTGCCGACCAGCAGGGTCATTGCTTGTACCTCAATGAACGCGACTGCTCGATCCAGCGTCGTCATCAAAAGGTCGTGGAAGAAGCCCCGGCACCCGGCTTGAGTGTCGAGCAGCGCCGGGCCATGGGCGAAGCGGCCGTGCGCGCTGCCCAGGCCATCGGGTATGTCGGCGCAGGTACGGTGGAGTTTTTGCTGGATGCCCGTGGCGAGTTTTTCTTCATGGAGATGAACACGCGGCTGCAGGTGGAGCATCCGGTGACCGAAGCGATTACCGGCCTCGACCTGGTGGCCTGGCAGATCCGGGTTGCCCAGGGCGAGGCGCTGCCGATCACGCAAGAGCAGGTCGCGTTGAACGGTCATGCAATTGAAGTGCGGCTGTATGCCGAAGACCCGGCCAATGACTTTCTGCCGGCCACCGGGCACCTGGCGCTGTACCGCGAGTCCAGCCCGGGCCCTGGACGCCGGGTGGATAGCGGCGTCGAGCAAGGCGACAGCGTGTCGCCCTTCTACGACCCGATGCTCGGCAAGTTGATTGCCTGGGGTGAAGACCGCGAACAGGCGCGCCTGCGCTTATTAAGCATGCTGGATGAGTTTGCGGTCGGCGGGCTCAAGACCAACCTGGGCTTTTTGCGGCGCATCATCGGGCACCCTGCGTTTGCCGCGGCCGAGTTGGATACCGGGTTTATCCCGCGCTATCAGGGTGAGCTGTTGCCGACGCCAGGAGCCTTGAGCGATGAGTTCTGGCAAGCGGCGGGCTCGGCGTTTATGCAGAGCTTGCCGGTGGGTGACGGGCCTTGGGCAAGTCACCAGGGCTTTCGCGCGGGCCTGCCTGCCGAGGTGTCGCTGCACCTGAGCTGCAATGGGCAGGATCGGTTGGTGACACTGACCGGGCAACCGTCTCAGTTATGCGGCGAACAGTTGCTGACTGAACATCAGGGCGTGCGCCGTGCTCATCTGGCGGTGCGCAGTGAAGGCAGCCTGTACCTGCGTTGGGACGGCGAGATGCATGCCGTCAGCCTGTTCGACCCGATTGCGGCGGTCGAGGCCAATCAATCCCATCAGGGCGGCCTCACCGCCCCCATGAACGGCAGCATCGTGCGGGTGCTCGTGGAGGTGGGCCAAACCGTTGAGGCTGGTACTCAACTGGTGGTGCTCGAAGCCATGAAGATGGAGCACAGCATCCGTGCGCCCCACGCCGGGGTGGTCAAGGCGCTGTTCTGCCAGGAAGGTGAAATGGTAGCCGAAGGCAGCGCGCTGGTGGAGCTTGAAACGGCCGACTAGAACTTCGCCGTGGCTTGCACCACCACACCCAGGAGGCGGCAGCCGTCGCTGAGCAGCACCTTGGGGTAAGTGGGGTTGAGCGGCACCAGGTAGTGCTGGCCGCTTTCTTCCTGCAATTGGCGAAAGGTGGCCTGGGGGTTACCGGCCCATTGGGCCACCACCAGCCTGCCGGGCTCGGGTGCGATGGCCGGGTCAACCAGGATCATCATGCCAGCCGCAATACTCATACCCGTGGGGGCGGTCATGGCGTCTCCCGTCACCGGCAACCAGAATGCCTCGCCTCGGGCGTGGTAATCGGTCAATTCGTAGCGCTCGGTTCTATAAGGCGCACGCTCCTCACGCAGCTCGCAGGCCTGCTTCCAGTCGCTGACCGGGTAGCGGAAATACGGATTGTAGTGGGGGTCCAGTTCCGGCACTTGCGCGGCCCGTTCACGAATCTCCAGCGCCACCTCCAAATACCCCAACCCCAGTTCGGCGAGCACACGGTTCATGTCCGCCAGGCTCGGCACACGGCGTTTATTGAGCCAATGGCCGACGCCGCCCTGGGACATGCCCAGGCGCCGCGCCAGTTCATCCTGCGTGACCTTGCGGTCTTTCATGTTGGCCTTGACCAACGCTATCCAGTTATCCATGGCGCATCACAATACGGCGCCCGTTTTTGCGGGCAATAAACAGTTTGTAGTAATCCATAAAACGACAGGAATACGATACGTACTATCATCAAGCCCAAGGATTTCGACACCCACCGGAGTATTGCCGCTTATGACGACCCGCACGTACCCAACGCCCGAACTGACTGAAGTAAACGACATGTGCAACAGTGGCGCGGCCCAGCGCGCACTGGACTACTACTTGAAAGAAAATCGGTCGACGCCGGATTCGGACGGGGCCATGTTCGCGATCAAACCCGAAGTCAGCCAGGAGGAGGCCCTGATACACGCCTCGGACCTGTTGCGCAGTGCAGCGGCAACCGCCTACGAGTCGGCGTGCAGCCATCAGGGCAACCAGCGCGACCTGGCGTTTTCGGTGGTGTATTTGATCGATATGGCGAAGGCGATGGTGGAGCGGTCGTTGCAAGCGCCAGGAGCGGCGGCAAACGCTTAGCAGGCATGAAAGAAAAATATTTCTATCCCACGGATAAAAACATTTGACTTGCAAATGATAATGATTATTATTGGGCTCAGCTGATCGCGAGATCAGTCGATAGACCAAGAGACCTTAGGTCGGACTCTTGGAATATCTCCTCATCAGGCTAATCACGGTTTTTGACCCGGCTCTTTGGCCGGGTCTTTTTTTTGCCAGTTTTCCTGGCATGGCTTCAGGCTAATGAAGACTGTGTGTTGCTTGATGGCGCGCATGGTAGCAAAAGACTATCGCCCAAAGAAAGTCGTCCGAGTGCTCTAGCGCGTATCTCTGCGAATTAGCGCTTGAGAATCAATCTCATAGACTCTAAGCTGCGGCGGCGTCACGGATGACGCCCCCTCCCCTGCAACAATTTTTGCATCCTGGTTTTACCGAACGCCTGTGTAAGATAGCCGCCACATCACTCATATTCAGGCAACCAGACTATGACCGTGGCCTTGACCTCCATCAAGATCAGCACCGACTTCGACAGCGGCAATATCCAGGTCCTGGATGCCAGCGACGCTTATCACTTGTTGCTGGCAATCAAACCCGATACCCGCAGCGATCACTACCAATGGTTCCACTTCAAGGCCGAAGGCATGCACGTGGGACACACCCATACCTTTCGCTTGAGCAACGCAGGGCGCTCGTCCTACAAGCATGCCTGGAGCGGCTACAACGCCGTGGCGTCCTACGACCATATCAACTGGTTCCGGGTACCGACGCGCTTTGATGGCGAGATCCTGCACATCAACCTCCAGACCCGGGAAAAGCACGCCTGGTTTGCCTACTTCGAGCCCTATAGCCGTGAACGCCACGACTGGCTGATCGAGCAAGCCCTGAAGTACGCCGGGGTCACCCTGCTGGCCACCGGCAAGAGCGCTGAAGGCCGCGATATTCAACTGCTGCGCCGAGGCAAAGGAATCGAGGGCCGGCGCAAGGTGTGGATCATCGCCCAGCAGCATCCCGGTGAGCACATGGCCGAATGGTTTATGGAGGGCGTGATTGAGCGCCTGCAAAAGGACGGCGACGACGAACTGAAAAAACTGCTGGCCGTTGCCGATCTGTACCTGGTACCAAACATGAACCCGGATGGCGCCTTCCACGGCCACCTGCGCACCAACGCCATGGGCCAGGACCTGAACCGCGCCTGGCAAAGCGCCAGCCAGGAACTCAGCCCCGAGGTCCTGTTCGTCCAGCAACAGATGGAAAAGTACGGCGTGGATATGTTCCTCGACATCCACGGCGATGAAGAAATCCCCTACGTGTTCACCGCCGGCTGCGAAGGCAACCCTGGCTACACCCCGCGTATCGAAGCCCTGGAAAAACACTTCCGCAGCCATTTGAGCCACCTGACACGAGACTTCCAGACCACCCACGGCTACACCCGCGACCTGCCCGGCCAAGCCAACATGACCCTGGCCTGCAACGCGGTAGGAGAAAAATACGACTGCCTGTCCCTGACCCTGGAAATGCCCTTCAAGGACAACGACGACGCGCCCAACCTGCGAACTGGCTGGTCAGGCGATCGTTCAAAACAGTTGGGCAAGGACGTGTTGAGCAGCGTCGCTGATATCGTTGGGCGTTTGCGCTAACCCCCGAGGCGAGCTCTTTGTGGCGAGCGAGCTTGCTCGCGCTGGGCCGCATAGCGGCCCCATGAAAATCACTGCCGGATCACCTGACACACCGAGCAGGCTGTTTTGGGGCTGCTTCGCAGCCCAGCGCGAGCAAGCTCGCTCGCCACAAGAGCGGTCAATCCTTGCTGCCGGTCATGCTTTGCAAGACACCGTCGCGGCGGATCAAACCGTGGAACAACGCGGCCGCCAGATGCACCAGCACGGTGAGAAACAGCAGATAGGCCAGGTAGCCGTGAGCCTTGCGCAACAGCGCGAACAACGGCGCATTCGCCCCCACCAGTGCGGGCAGTTGCAGGTTACTGCTGAGCATCACCGGGTCGCCAGCCGCTGAAATCATCGCCCAACCCAGCAGCGGCAACACCAGCATCAACGCGTACAACAGCACATGGGAAGCCTTGGCTGCGAGCCTTTGCCACACCGGTAAATCCGCTGGCAACGGCGGTTGGCGCGTCGAGAAACGCACCGCCAGGCGCACGATCACCAGCGCCAGAATCGCAATGCCCAGCGGCTTGTGCAGGTGGATCAGCCACTCATGGCGCTCCGACACCGACGCCGCCAGACCCGCGCCGATAAACAGCATGGCGATGATCATCAACGCCATCAGCCAGTGCAACACGCGCGCCAAGGGCGCAAAGAACCGTGGTTGAGCATTCATGGCTTCGACTCCTGAGGGGCGCTGTGCAACGGGCTGACTTCACCAGCGCGGCGCAGGTACGAACTGGCATACGCGGCCGAACGGGCGGCCAGCAAGGGGTCGTTGGAGGCTTGGATACCACTGGGCAGAATCAGCGGGTCAAAGTTGATATCGCGGCAATCACCATCTGCCTGGGGCTGGCTGCTTTGCAGCACCAACGTGCCGGCGTTGAGGACCTTGTGCGCGCCGGTCCAGGTCTTGCTTGCGTCGTCCAGCGGGTCGCCGGGGTTGGCCAGGGTCATGTTCAACTGCCAACGCAATGGCCCGGCGGCCAGGCGTCGCACCAAGTCCTGCTCGAGGAAGTCACTGCCAGCAGGTGCGGTATCACCCGCCGCGTCCTGGCTCTGGGGCACCACCTCCCAACGCACGGCCTGGCGCGTACCATCGGCAGCCACCAGGTAAAACGCGTTGATGCCGTTATAGGTTTCAGTCGCATAACTGGCCGATGGCTTGGCGGTCTTGACCCAGGCCAGGAATGGCGCTGTTTCCGGGTGTGCGGCAAAAAACGCCGGCATGCTTGACGGGTTCGGCTTGCCGGTGGCCGGGTCTGGCGCGCCGGCCTTGAGCAACTGGTAGAACGCCTCGGGCGTGCCCACCGGGAACACCGGCATGCTGTTCATCCCCGTACGCCATTGCTGGCCGTTGGCCTGGCTGAACTGCACGGCGAAACTGCGAATCGGCACACTGCTGTCCGGCGCGTAGGGGTTGCCGCTGGGCAAGGCAAAGCGGCCGATGATCGGAGTCTTGGCCTCGCTGAACACCTGGGCGTTGGAATAGGCACGGGCCTCGGTACTGCTCTCGAAATAACCCGCCACGCATACGCCCTTGGCATGGTTACGGCGAAAGCCCGGATGCACGCCGTTATTGGTTTCCAGGGCATTGACCAAGGTTTTTGGCCGCAGGCGTTGTGGGTCGAGCGTGCCATTGACGTAGGCAAATGCCCCGGCAACAACCGCAACCACGGCACCGATGCCGGCAAGTCGTGCGATCAGGCTCGCAGTGCTCAATGGAGGACGGGGGGGTGATGAGTGATCTACCATGCAGGAACTCCAGGGCCAGAGGCCTCAGGCTGAAACATAAGGTCGGAGCATTAAGACGAACGCCGATTGGCTCTATTCCCAGGCCCTGGATTTATTTTGCGGGACGGGGAATAACCTTCAACGCCGGACGTCTCTCTAGTCCCAGCGTAGTGACCAGCCAGACGCCCATGCATGAACTCGACGAACAGTTACGTGAACTCATTCCCAGGTTGCGGCGTTTTGCCGTGTCCCTGACGCGCAACAGCAGCAGCGCCGATGACCTGGTGCAATCGACCCTGGAGCGCGCCATCGTCGCCTGGGCCGATAAACGTATCGAGGGCGATTTGCGCGCCTGGCTGTTTTCGATCCTCTACCGCCAGTTCCTCGACGCCCACCGCCGCAACCGCCGCTATGCACGCATGCTCGAATTCTTCACCGGCCGCGATGACGTGCAACCTTCGGTGGAACGCACGGTGCTGGCCCAATCCACCTTGCAAGCCTTCGACCAACTGAACACCGAACAGCGCGCCCTGTTGCTGTGGGTGTCCGTCGAGGGCTTGAGCTACAAGGAAGTGGCCGAGATCCTCAAGGTGCCCATCGGCACAGTGATGTCACGCCTGTCCCGCGCACGCCAAGCGCTGCGTCAACTCAGCGATGGCGAAATGACCGGCCCTGCCCTGCGGAGACTCAAATGATCAGCCTGCCCCCCAGCGAACGCGATTTACATGCCTACGTCGATCACCAATTGCCGGACACTGATCGCCGTGTGCTTGAAACCTGGCTGGCCAGCCACCCCGAAGTGGCGGCCCAGGTACAGGCCTGGCAACAGGATGCGCAGCTGCTGCGTGCGTCATTGAGCGGCGCCCTGCAACAGCCGCACAACCCGGCACTGGACCCGGCGCTGATTCGCCAGCGCATCAAGAAACAGTCCCGTCGGCACCTGGCCACGGCGGCGTTGTTGCTGATCGCCGTGAGCCTCGGCGGGGTTGGCGGTTGGCACGCCCGTGAAGCCACCCAGCCGCCGCTGTTGCCGATGACCGACGCCATGCAGGCCTATCGCCTGTTTGCCCAGGACGGCATCATGCCCGCCGACTACAACGCCCAGGACCGCGGCACCATGCAGGCCTGGCTCGACCGTTATTTCAACCAGGCCCATCGACTGCCCGACCTGAGCCAAGCCGGTTTCAAGCCGGTCAGCGGGCGCCTGCTCACCACCGACCAAGGCGCGGCAGCCATGGTGCTGTACCAGGACGCCCAAGGCCGGCGCATCAGCTTCTACATCCGCCCGCCGGGCCCGAACAACGGTTTCCTGCCTCGCGGCAGCCGCAGTGCCGATGGCTTGCAGGCCGACTACTGGTCGGGCGGCGGCTACAACTATGCGATGGTCAGCCCGGTGGATCAGGCCGCCGCGTTGCAGACGCCATTCTAGAAACCGACGTCCAGCACCACATTATCCAGATAGGTGCCGGCTGGTGGGGTGGGCTGATCGGTGTAGACCTTGGCGTTGTAGTTGTACACCTGGCTGCCATTGCCCAAGCCGTTTCCGGGGTTGACCTCGGCCGTGGAGCTGGCCCGCCGCGCCGCGCCGACACTGCCCCAACGCGTGGTGCCGGCGCTTTTGAAAATGTCATAGGCCAGGTAATTGCCGCCGGAAACCATGCGCCGCCGGCCGCCGACACTCACCGGGTTCTGGCCATCGCTCAAGCCCACGGTATAGGCGCTGCCCTTGGTGCAGGCGATGTTGATGGTCTGCCCGCTCACCGCGGTAAAACCACTGACCACCGGCGCGCTGCCGAAGCTGATATTCGGGGCGGTGATCTGGCAGTCGTTGGTCACTGTCATGCTGACGGTCAGGGACGCCGTGCCACTGCCGGTGTCACGTCCCAGGCAAATGCCGCCAAGGCCGATCCCCGAGCAATAATTCCACACCCAGGCGATGCTCAGTGTCTCGGTGTACACCCCGGCGGCGACGTTGCTGCCGGTGATGCTGCTCAGGTACAGCGGTACGGTTTTCGCGCCGGGCCCTGCGATCAGGCCAATGCTCTGGGCGATGCCGCCAGCGCCGCCGAAATCGAATTGGCTGCCACGGGTGATGGGATAGCTGGTGCTGTTGTTGCCATAAATCGTGTAGCTGATCACATCACCGGTCGGCCCGACCATGCCGCTCTGGGGCGAGGTGATCGTGGCGTAAAAGTGGTCGGTGGACACCAGCAGCGATATCAACGCCGAGGTGCAACTCAACCCCGAATTAGTCGTAGAGCTGGTTTGCGCGGCGGTGCGCACCGTCATCGAGCTGATTGAGCCGAAACTGGCCGGCACGGTGGACACCACCGAACACGCCGCCATCGCCTGCCCGCAAAACAACAAACCTACGCCATATAACCCTACGCTGCCCCTCACCTGAACACTCCCTGTTCGATGCCTCATTGGCACACTAATGACCCGATCAAGGGCACGTCCTGTTGCTGTTCATCAATATCGAATGTCGTCTGGCAGGTGCGGCCCTCACCGAGGGTGACCTGCAAGGTGTTGTGCGCGCTGAGGTTTTCCAGATACACCAGGCCATCCCAGCCGACCACCGCCTGGGTGTTGCTTTGCTCGTGCACTACCAGGCTGCCCAGCGGCAACTCCTGATGCTGGCGGTCCACCAGAGTGATGCTTGCAGCGAGCACCCGGCGCAGGGGGAATTCCAGCAAGTAACCGCTGCCACGGCGTACCGATACGCGCTGCTCAACATTGGGGCTTTGCACATTCGCCGGCAGGTTCAGGGGGTCGATCTCGTATTTGCCGCGGTAATAGGCACTGCTCCACGGCACCAGCAAATGGCCGTTGCGGTCGGTCTGGCCCACCAGCTGGTTTTCGTAGCGCACCGGAATCCCGGCAAAGCCCTGGGTGCTCACTACCACAAAGGCGTCATTGATGCGGTTGGCGGCAAAGGTTTCGCCGCCCATCCACACCAGCGAGCCGCTGGCATCGGCCCAGCGCGTCATGGCCTCACTGCTGCCGTACACGCCGGCCTGCAACTGCACCGACTGCAAGCGCCAGGTCAGGTCGGCCTGTCGATAGCTGGGGGCATCGCCCTGGGCATAGCCGAGGTTGTAGCCCACCCCGCCTTCGCTGGGCACCGCGCGGCTGTAGTTGATGCGCTGGCGACTGGCGCCATCCTTGCTGCGCTCGGTGCTCAAGGCCAGGCTGCCGTTGAGGTCGAACGGGATGACCAGTTGCGCCTGCATGGCCCAGTTGCTGTCACCGATTTCGCGGTTGGCTGACAGATAAAAGCTGGTGTTGCGCCACAACGGTTTGCTCCAGCTCAGGTTGAGCAGGCGCGTGCGCGAGTCGTCCGCCGCCTGCACGTCGAAATAGCCCAGGCCCAGGCTACCGAAACGTTGGAGGTTGAGGCTCAGGGTCACCTGCTCGCTGCGCTTGCTGAGGCTGGCGTAAGGGGTGTCGACCAGGGTCAGGTCGGCGTAGTCGTCGCGACGTTCCACCCGTTGGTACATAAAGCTGTAGCGCGTGCTGTTGTACTGGTAACCGAGGCTCAGTTGCTGGCCCGTGCGGCTGTCGAACTGGCTCTGGCTGAGGGCGGTATTGAGCACGCCGAAGTTGCCCAGGCGCAGGTTGCCGCCGAGCCCGCCGAGGCTCAGGTCGCTGGAGGCTTCGGCGTGGCTCTCCAGGGTCAGGTTATCGGAATAGCCATAGCGGAACGTGCCACTGGCCACGCCCGGTCCGTAGCCGAAGTCCCGTAGGGTGTAGTCACGGCGCAAAGTACCGGCGGCCAGCGAAAAATCCGTCAAGCCTTGTTGCAGCAAAGTGCTGGTGACGTAGAACGGTACCGTGGTCGACACTTGGCGGCCCAAGGCATCGGTGGTGACCACCACGGCCTCGCCGGCACCGTTGATGAATGGGATGTTGGTCAGGGTGTAGGGGCCGGGTTGCAGTCGCGCGCTGTCGGATTTGTAGCCGTTGATAAACAGGTCCACCGACGAGGGCACCGCCGCCTCACCGGCAAACTGCGGCAAGGGGTACGTGACCAGGTCGGGGCGCACGGCAAAATCCCGGGACATTTGCACCCCGCCCAGGCGCACCGAGCTACTCCAGGGCAGCGCGCCACTGATCACGTCGCCGGCCTCGTAGGTCAGCAGGCGCTCATCGTCGGAAAAACGCCAGGTGGTGTCGTAACGTCGGTAACCATTGTCGAGGGTGCCGCCGCTGATTCCATCGGACAGGGTCTGGCGCAGTTGCCCGGTGTTGGACAGAGTGCCCCAGGTGTCGAACAGCCGTACTTCGTTCCAGGCCGCGAGGTAACTGCCGCCATCGTCGGTGTCATTGAAATACACGTCATAGTTGAGCAAGGCGCCAAAGCTGCTCATGGCCTGGGTACGCGGATAGGTATTGCGGTTGCCGATGAACTGTTCCTGCAGCCAGGAGGGCGGCACATCCAGCAGCAGGCGCTGGCCGTTGCTGTCGTAGTCGCTGTGCAGGCCCGGCACCTGGTCCAGGGCCACACTGCCGACGGGCTCACCGGGCAGTTTCATGCCCACGTCCTGCAACGCGCTGGCCGGCACAAACAGCTGGCCGGCGCGCTGCTCGACCGCGATGACGCGGCCGGTGTCCATCTGGTTGACCACCAGTTCCAGAAACAGCTGTGCATCGGCAACTGCCTCCATGCTGCCGGGCGGCGGCGGCAGGTCGCCCGCCATCGCTGCGCCCCACAGCCCGCTTGCCACTGCCACCGACGGCCATAAAACCCGAGCCCAACCACGACTCACCATGGCGTTGTGTCCTTCAATGGACATCTCCATCCTGTTAAAACCCGGGCGTGTGCCCGTTGCGCTACATAACGGCTATCGCGTGGGCGCCAGGCTCTCCAGTTGCGGCGCGCCGTTGACGCGTACCTGCAACGGCTGGTCGGCCGATACGGCATCCGGCACCGGCCAGCGCATGCTCGCGCCCGGCAGCACATAGCCGAGCAAACCGTCCACCAACGGCCGGGTCTGCCCGCCCTGTTTGAATGACGCATCGGTAAGCCGCGCATGCACGGCGCCCTGGTTGCGCACCTCGATGTAGTTGCGCCCTGCCACGTTGACCTTCTGCCAACTCAACTGCGGCTTGCCCGCGCCCTTGGGGTCGCGCTGGCGGGTAGCGTCGTCCTTGCTCCACAGGCCGGCGCCATAGGCAAACAGCGGCACCGAATAACGCATCTGGAAGCGAATCGCCGCTGCCGTGTTCTTGCCCTCCGGCGGTGCTGGCACCTGCAGCGCCGAGGGGATTTCGTCAATGATGATGCGATAGGCCAACTCCTGCCCCGGCGGTACCTCCCGGGTGCGGGTCAGGCGCACCAGTTGCTTCTGGCCCGGCTCAATCTTGGCCACCGGCGGGCTGCCGATCACATCGCGCTGGTTCTGGTACTGCTCGTCGAAACCGTTCTGGCTCCAGGCAAACACGCGGATCTGCAAGTTGGCGGTCTCGGTGCCACGGTTCTCCAGCCACAGCGCGCTGGCCTGTTGGTCAGCCTCCAGCACCGGGTCGATGGGCCAGATCAGCACCGAACTGGCCGCCTGTACAAACCCCGCCGAGCACAACGCCCCCAAGGCGAAACCCGCGGTCCATAACCGTCGCAAAGCACAACCCATGACACCCCTCCTTAAACCGTTAGCCCTACCACGTCAGCTGCACCTGCAGCGTGTCGCTGTACGTCCCCCCAGGCTGATTGCCCGGTAAAACCACCCGCCCGTAAATCGGCAGGCTGATATTGCTCGCATCGCTGTAGGTCACGCTGACGCTCTGGTTGATGCCCAGGCTCTGGCTGAATGCCGCATCGCGAAACAATTGGTAAGCCACCCGCGCGCTGCCACTGTTGAGCTGCAAATTGCGTCCGGTGCTGCTGTACAGGCCGCCATCCACGCTCATGCTTAGGGCCACGCCCGGCGTGCATTGCAGGGTTACCCCGCCAGTGAGAGCCGCTGTGACCGTGCTGGTGGCCAGGGCCGAATAGCTGCCGTAGGCCAAGGTGCCGTAGTTGGCGCCGCCGCCCACGATCAGACAGCCCGGCGTGATGGTCGCACTCACCTGGAAGCTCTGGTTGACCACCGCCGACAGCGGCAACGGTATCGCCAGGCCGATGGCGAGCAACACCCTGGGCCACATCGTTAGAACGTCAGTTCCACGGCCACGGTGTCGGTGTAGGTGCCCGCCGGCAGGCCCGCTTTGCCCACCGCCCGGCCGTAAAGGCTGACGGTCTGCGCCACGCCGGTACTGGTGGCGAGGGTCACCACGCCGTCAATCGCCAACAGCGCTGAACGCCCGCTGTCAGTGTAGAAATCGTAAGGCACGAAGTTACCCACGCCATCGGCCAGCGCACGAGTACCACCGGGGGAAGCACCATCGTGGGCGCCGGCACGCACCTTGATCGTTGGCGCGGTGCCAGCCGAACACAGGATCGACAACGCGCCGCCGGTACCGGTGCCGCCGAGCAACTGGGCGTCGGCATTGGTAAACAGGCTGTTGGTGGTACCGAAGTTCAAGCTACCGAAATTCAGCCCGGTGGCCGCCCCGGAGCCGTTGACCTGGCAACTGGCGATCAAGGTCAGGCTGGAACTGATCTGCCCGGTCACCGTGGTCGCCGCGTTCAGGCTGGACGCCAGCCCCAGGCCCAGGGCACAGAGGCCGATTCGCGATACAAGTACATGCATGATATCCATCCTCATGGTTTACCAATCCAGAGTCACCGTCAGGGTGTCTGTGTAGATGCCGGCCGGTAGGGCCCTGGTATTCGCCACCACGGAACCGAATACCGGGATCGGTACCTGGGTGCCCTGGGTCACGACGAAATTGCGTTGCTGGCCGATCCTGTAGGCACTGCGCCCCTGAGCATCAGCCGACAGTCGATAAGGAATGGTCTGGCGGCCATTGCTCAGGCGCCGCGTGGTGCCGTCGCCATTAGCGCCGCCGTCGATGGTCACCGTGAAACTGCTGACCACCGAGGGGTTGCAGGACACCGACAGCGGCGCCTTGTCGGCATCGGAAATCGACGCGCCCAGCGTGTTGCTCCAGGTCGGCCCCTGGCTGCCGAAATCCATTAGCGCCGTGCCGCCCTCAGGTGTGACCGGCGCGGTTTCCACGTCTTTGCTCACTTCGCAACTGGCGGTGATCACCAAACGCGCGTGGACCTGGCCGTTGACCACCGCCGCCTGCGCGTCATCCGCCAGCAACAGCAGACCGCCCAGAGCCGTCACAGCCAGGTAGCGGCTTACCATGTGACCGTGACCTTGAGCAGGTCGGAATAACGGCCGACAGCGGGAATGCCTTTGAGCGGTTCGATGCGGCCATACAGTGGCAGGTCGACAGAGCCGGTGTCCGGCACGCGGCCACTGATGGGCACGTCCACTGGCAAGGGGATCAGCCGCGCGGCGTCGGCATAGATTCGATAGGGGATGGGCCGACTGGAGGGCGCCGGATTGGCGAGATAACGTACTTCGCCGACGCCGCCATGCAGGCCGCCATCAACGCGCACTTGGTAAGGCGTGTCGGGGTTACATTCCAGGCGCGGCTGGCGTTGGCTGATCAGGGCCGCACTCAGGGGGCCGGCCGGGTCATCCAGACGCGGGCCGCTGCCGAAATCCAATACGCCAAGTTGCTCGATGCCTGCACTACGGGTGGTACCCACCAACTGGCAACCCCGCTGCACGTCGATGCGCACCTCCACCTGGAGTTGCGCAGCAAACACCGTGTTGCAGAGCATCGTGCCCATGACAGCCAATACCGCCGGTCCCTTCACAGCCCCAATTCCTTATACAGGGGTGACAACTGTGTATGAGGTTAGCCAGTTAACGCGAAAGTGCCAGTTTGCATGGCTTGGGGCCCTTTCCTATTGGTCAAATGGCATCGAGCGTCCTACAGTGAACGACCACCGCAATACAGAGTGATTATTCTTGGCCGTGCTTGCCCTGCTCCAGCGTCTGCTGGGTAAAAAAACCGACGCCTCGGACGCCTCGCCTATCCCGGCGTATTTTCAAAAAAAGGCCGAACAACAGGGCTATACCCTCAGTGACGGGCAAATCCGGGCGATTACCGCCCTGAATCGCGAGGCACAACACCTGCTCAACGGCCAGGCCACGCGCAGCCTGTACCTGCATGGCCCGGTGGGGCGTGGCAAAAGCTGGCTGCTGGATGGATTTTTCCAGGCACTGCCCATCGCCGAGAAGCAACGCGTGCATTTCCACACCTTCTTCGCCCGGCTGCACCAGGGCATGTTCCTGCACCGCGAGCATGACGATGCCCTGGGCGCCACTCTGGACGAGCTGCTGACCGGCTGCCGAGTGCTGTGTTTCGACGAATTCCATGTGCAGGATATCGGCGATGCGATGCTCATCAGCCGCCTGTTCAAGGCCCTGTTCCAGCGCAGCGTGCTGGTGCTGGTGACCTCCAACTACCCACCCGAAGGATTGCTGCCCAACCCGCTGTACCACGAGCGTTTCAAGCCGGTGATCGAGCTGATCGCCGCGCGCATGGAGGTGCTGGAAGTCAGTGCGCCTCAGGACTTTCGCAGCCTGGCTCAGGCCCACGCCCAACAACGCTTCACGGGCGGCCAGTATGTATGGCCAGGTACAACAGGCCAGCGTGAAAGCCTGGGCCTGCCTGCCACAGATTGCCCGGCGCAAACCCTGAAGGTCGGCACTCGTCAGTTACAGTGCCGAGGCCTTCAGGCACGAACCATCGCATTTACCTTCAACGACCTGTGCGAACAGCTCACGGCGGTCATGGATTACCTGTTGTTGTGCCGGGACTTCGACCACTGGATCATCGACGGCCTGCCGCATCTGGCCGAATGCCCCATCGCCGTGCAACAGCGCTTTATCAACCTGGTAGACGTGCTCTACGACCAGGACAAGCAACTGACACTTATCGGTCACCAGCCCCTGGATAAATGCCTGGAAGGCCAGGCCATCGACCTCGCCCGCACCGCCAGCCGCCTGCGCCAATTGCACACGCGCTGCCCGCAACCCGCGCCCGAGCCGCTATCATGAGCGCCTTTTACGCCTCCTTCCGAGCACTGCGCCCTGCATGAATACCCTCGCCCAACTCAAGGCTGGCCAATTGGCTGGCGTTACGCGCCTGGACCTGGCCTGCGGGCTGACCGAGTTCCCCCGGGAAATCTTCGAACTGGCCGACTCGCTGGAAATCCTCAACCTCACCGGCAACGCCCTGAGCAGCCTGCCCGACGACCTGCACCGCCTGACGAACCTGCGTGTGCTGTTCTGTTCGGACAACGCCTTTACCGAACTGCCGCAATGCCTGGGCCAGTGCGCCAAGCTGAGCATGATCGGCTTCAAGGCCAACCAGATCAGCCAGGTAGCCGCTGCCGCCCTGCCGCCACAGTTGCGCTGGCTAATCCTCACCGACAACTGCATCAGCCAATTGCCCGATGAACTGGGCGAACGCCCCTTGCTGCAAAAGCTGATGCTGGCCGGTAACCAGTTGACCGACCTGCCGCCAAGCCTGGCCCAGTGCCAAAACCTGGCGTTGATCCGCATCGCCTCCAACCGCCTCACCCACCTGCCGCAGTGGCTGCTGACCCTGCCGAGCCTGACCTGGCTGGCCTATGCCGGCAATCCGGTGGAAATGGCCGTGCAGGTAAGCGCTGACGAGGCGACGCCGAACATCGCCTGGCAGGAACTGGAAATGGGCGACGTCCTGGGCGAAGGCGCTTCGGGGATTATTCGCAAGGCGCTGTGGAAACCCCATGCGTTGCCAGTCGCGGTCAAGCTGTACAAGGGCACCATCACCAGCGACGGTTCACCGCTGCATGAAATGCAAGCCTGCATCGCTGCCGGGCTGCATCCCAACCTGATCAAGGTTGAAGGACGCGTCATCGGCCACCCCGACAACCAGGCCGCGCTGGTGATGGAGCTGATCGACCCGAGTTACCGCAACCTCGCAGCCCTGCCGAGCCTGGCGTCGTGCACGCGGGATGTCTACGAACCCACCATCCGTTTCAGCCTGGACGTGGCACTGCGCATGGCGCGGGGCGTTGCTTCGGTGGCGGCGCACCTGCATCGGCACGGCATTACCCATGGTGACCTGTATGGTCACAATATTTTGTGGAACGCAGCGGGTGATTGCTTGCTCGGAGACTTTGGCGCGGCGTCATTCCATGCCACGGCGGACACCCTGGAAACACGTGCGTTGCAGCGTATTGAAGTGCGGGCGTTCGGGGTGCTGCTGGGGGAGTTGTTGGAGCGGGTTGAGGCACAAGCCATTGACAAGATGCTGTGCGAACTGTGCGAGCGTTGCTGTCAGCCGGATGTACTGGCCCGACCAGGCTTTGAGGAAATCGAGGCCCTGCTGGAATCTCTGCAGCACCCCTGAACTAATGTGGGAGCGGGCTTGCTCGCGAATGCGGTGGAACAGCCAATACATCTGTTGACTGTCACACAGCATTCGCGAGCAAGCCCGCTCCCACATATTAACCGCGTGTACTCAGATAGAAATCAGCCCGCCAGGCCGACAAACATATCCTGCACATCATCATGGTTGTCCAGGCCTTCCAGGAACGCCTCGACTTCAGCCATCTGCTCATCGGTCAAACCGCTGACCGGGTTCTTGGAGATATAGCCCAGCTTGGCCGACAGCACGGTAAAACCCTGCTCCGGCAAGGCTTTCTGCACGGCATCCAGGTCGGTGGTTTCGGTAATGAACAAGGTGGCGCCTTCTTCACCCTCTTCAAAGTCCTGGGCGCCGGCTTCGATGGCGGCCATTTCTGGATCGGCGTCTGGCGTGTCCGGTGATGCTTCGATCAGGCCCACATGGTTGAAATCCCAGGCCACCGAACCGGAAGCGCCCAGTTGGCCCTTGCGGAAGGCCACGCGGATTTCCGCCACGGTGCGGTTGATATTGTCGGTCACGCACTCGACGATCAAAGGCACCTGGTGCGGCGCAAAACCTTCGTAGGTCACGCGGTGGTATTGCACGGTCTCACCGAGCAGACCGGCGCCCTTTTTGATCGCGCGGTCCAGGGTTTCCTTGGGCATCGAGGCCTTTTTGGCCTGCTCCACCACCAGGCGCAGGTGCGCGTTGGTCGCGGTATCGGCGCCGTTGCGGGCGGCGATGGTGATTTCTTTCACCAGCTTGCCGAAAATCTTGCCCTTGGCATTGGCTGCCGCTTCTTTATGTTTGACTTTCCACTGTGCGCCCATGACTCACTCTCTTATTTCCATCGCGCCGAAACGTCTACTGGCCGGCGCTTTGGGGGCAGAGTTTATAGCGCGAGAACGCTTCGTTCCACCAAAAAACCGGCCAGGGTACTCAGGTGCGCAAGGGTTTGATCACCGCATTGCGGTCCGGCACAAAATCCCCGGCCTGGGCCAGTACGGCGGGCCTGGCATTCCAGTAGGGCATCAGCACCAGCGACGAAAACAGTGCCGCACCGGCAAACACAATAAATACCGTAACGGTATCGAAATAGCCTGGCAGCAAACCACCCAGGATCGCCCCCACCGAACCGCAGCCGTTGACAAAGCCCGCAGCGGTAGCGCCGGCCTTGGCGGTGCCGAAGTCGATGGCCGCCGTGCTGCTGATCATCGAGTCCGGCCCATACAGCGTCAGCCCCATGACAAACAGCAACGTCATCACCAGCACCACACTGCCGGTGTGCAGCGCGCCCATAAACAACGCCAGGGCAACCGTCAGCGCCAACAGGCTGAGCACGCAGGCGGGCATGCGCCGAGCACCGAACAGTTTGTCGGAGGCCAGGCCGATCAACACCGGCCCCAATAAACCGGCCAGCTCAAACGCGGTGGGCACGATGGCGGCGCCGACCTTGCCCACCGACGGCATCTGCTCGTAGACGATCACCGGCCCCCACAACAGAATCGCGTAGCGCGCCGGCTTGAGCAGGAAGTAAGCCAGCCCCAGGGTCAACACCGTACGGTTGCGCAGGATCGCGCGCAGGGGTTCGAGTACGCTCACGCGCTGTTCGGCGGCCAACTGCTCGGCGCTCAGCACCGGCTCGGGCTCGACTGCCGGCAAGCCCACATCCTGCGGGGTATTGCGCTGGAACATAAAGAAGAGCACGGCCACCACCGCGACCACTGCGGCGCTGGAAATAAACGCCGCATGCCAACTGCCGATCAGCGTATAAGCCCACCAACCGGCAAACGGTGACGCGACCAACCCGCCAAATGCATAACACGAACTCCACAGCCCCAGCACCCGCCCCCGCTGCTGGGCCGGGAAGAAACTACCGAGGTTCTTGCACAACCCCGACCAGCCAGTGGACTGGGCCAAGCCCTGTACCAACATGCAGGTGACAAAAATCGGCAAAGTGGCACAGGTGCCCATCACCAGCGCCGCGCCTGCGGAAATCAACAAGCCACCGAGCACCACTACCCGTGGCCCGAAGCGGTCTGCAAGCATGCCCCAGGTGAACTGGCCCACCGCATACGCTGCGAGATAGAGGCCATCCAGGTTAGCCATCGTCATTTTGTCGAGGGGGAAACTCGGGTCGTCGCCAATCCCCAGCTTTGCCACCGAAAAGGCTTTGCGGGTGAAATAGAACGCGGCGTACGCCATCCAGGTAATGGCGAAAATCTGCACGCGCCAACGCTTGATACTACCCATAGGGATATTCATGGTGGTTCTGACCTCAGGTGTGAGTGTGCCGGCAGAATCGAAAGAAAACGCCTGTTGTTCTTATGGTTGAGCACTGCAATGCCGGGCCTTGGATAGCGCGGTATTGGTCAGATGGGTGCGATGTGCCTGCGCCCATGGCCGCCGTGGTTGTAGGACTCAACCTACGGCGGCTGAGGTGCATCAAAACAATGGCTGACTCATAGGTAAAATCGATTTATCGTATTTCAAATATAAGCTCAGGTTTTAAGAGGACGTACCATGTCGGTTTCCCATGCCCAGCTCAAAGCCTTCCATGCGGTGGCCATTCACGGCAGTTTTACCGGGGCTGCAGAACGGCTGTTCCTGACCCAGCCTGCGATTTCCGACCAGGTGCGCAAACTTGAAGAGCGCTTCGGCGTATTGCTGTTTCACCGCAACAAGCGTTCGGTGCGCCTGACCGATCTGGGTGAACGCCTGCTGGGTATCACCCAGCGCCTGTTTGTGATCGAGGCCGAAGCCGAAGAATTGCTGCAGGATTCGCGTGCCCTGCTCACCGGAACTCTCACCCTGGCGGTGGATGCGCCCGTGCACGTCCTGCCGCAGATTGCACGCTTCTGCCAGCGCTACCCTGGGATCAGCGTGAAAATCGAAACGGGCAATACCGACGAGTCACTGTCGCGCCTCTACAACTACCAGGCCGACCTGGCGCTGTTGGGGCGCGATGTCGATGATGTGCGCCTGTTGTCAGTGCCGCTGCCCGACGACCAACTGCTGGCTTTTGTCGCACGGGACCATGCCTGGGCCGGGCGCGAGTCGATCTGCCTGGCCGACCTCGATGACACCCCGCTGGTACTGCGGGAAACCGGCTCGGTCACCCGCCAGACCCTGGAGCAGGAAATGCGCCAGGCCGGCCTGCGCATTCGTCCGGCGATCCAGGTGGAAGGCCGCGAGGCCGCCCGTGAAGCCGTGGTGGTAGGGATTGGCGTGGGCGTGGTGTCGGCGGCAGAATTCGGTGCCGATGCACGGGTGTACGCCATGCCGATCCGCGATTGCACCCAACGCATGAAAGAAACCCTGGTGTGCCTGAAAGAGCAGAGTTCACGCCGTGTGGTCGCGACCTTTCTGGAGATTGTGCGTGAGAGCCTTCACGCCAACTCGAAAAACGCCTGAATCAAGCGCAGCGAGCGACGGCGCTCCATGCAGCCGAGCATATGCCGATTCATCAGGCCATCGCCGAGGATCGGCACCGCCTGCACACGCGGGTCCGGGCTGACCTCCATCGACGACACCACGCCCACGCCCAACTCTGCCGCCACCGCCTCGCTCACAGCTTCCCGACTGTCCAGTTCCAGCAGCACTTTGGGCTGCACATTCGCCGCCAGGCAGGCGTCGTCAAAGGTGCGGCGGGTGGTGGAACTGGGCTCGCGCAGCACCATGATCACCTCATGCAACTGCGCCAATTCAATACCGTCGGGCTGCTTGGCCCACGGGTGTGCGGCCGGCACCAAGGCGCAAATCCGTGACTGGTCCAAGGGTTGCAAGTGCAGGCCATTGCGCGGTTCCACCTCGGTGAGCACCGCCACGTCCGCATGTTCGGACAGCAACGCCGCCAGGGTTTCCTGGGCATTGCCCAAACGCAGGTTCACGGTAATGCCGGGGTAGCGCGCACGCAGGCTGGCGATCATCGGCATCACCAGGTGGGGGCCATCCGCCGCCACTTCCAGGCGCCCGGTGAGCAACTGGCGGTTGGCCTCCAGCAGGGTTTGCGCCTCGTCGACCAACCCGAAGATAGCCCGCGTGATGGCCGCCAGGCGTGCGCCCTCCTCGGTCAATTCCACCCGACGTGCGGTGCGGCGCAACAGCGGGATCTGGTAGTGCTCCTCAAGCGCCTTGATATGCCCGGTCACCGCCGGCTGGCTGATAAACAGCCGAGCCGCCGCGCGGGTAAAACTGCCCTCACGGGCCACGGCATCGAATGCACGCAGTTGGAACAGATTCATAGCTATCGGCCTCACTGATAGCTCGCATAACAACAAACAATTTGATTGATGACAAGCCAAACTGCAATTTAGGCGCCGTAGCTTGAACCCCAACACCTTGCGAGGATTTGACATGCCCACTGCCGCGCCGATCCTGTTGACCCCCGGCCCCCTGACCACCTCGAACCGCACCCGCCAGGCGATGATGACGGACTGGGGCTCGTGGGACGACCGCTTCAACCAGCTCACAGCCAGTGTGTGCAGGCAGCTGCTGGCGATCCTCAACGGCGCCGACAGCCACCACTGCGTGCCGTTGCAAGGCAGCGGCACCTTCGCCGTCGAAGCCGCGATCGGCACCCTGGTCCCCCGCAATGGCAAGGTGCTGGTGCTCATCAACGGCGCCTACGGCAAACGCCTGGCGAAAATCTGCGAGGTGCTTGGCCGCGCATTCAGCACCTTTGAAACCGCCGAAGACGAGCCCACCACTGCCGCCGATGTGGATCGTCTGTTGCACGCCGACAGCGCCATCACCCATGTCGCACTGATCCATTGCGAAACCAGTACCGGCATTCTCAACCCGTTGCCGCAGATCGCCGAGGTGGTCAAACGCCACGGCAAGCGCCTGATCATCGACGCCATGAGTTCCTTCGGCGCGCTACCGATTGATGCCCGCGAAATCCCCTTCGACGCGCTGATCGCCGCCTCGGGCAAATGCCTGGAAGGCGTACCGGGCATGGGCTTTGTCTTTGCGGAAAAACACGCACTGGCCGCGGCACAGGGCAACTGCCATTCCCTGGCGATGGACCTGTTCGACCAGCACAGCTACATGACCAAAACCGGCCAGTGGCGCTTCACCCCGCCGACCCACGTGGTCGCCGCCCTGCATGAAGCGCTGTTGCAGTACGCCGAGGAAGGCGGCCTGCCCGCCCGTCACCAGCGCTATGCAAATAACTGCCAGGCCTTGCTGGACGGCATGGCCGAACTGGGCGTGCGCAGTTTTCTACCGGCGGCTATCCAGGCGCCGATCATTGCCACCTTCCACGCCCCCGACGATCCTCGCTATCAGTTCAAAGCGTTCTACGAACGGGTCAAGGCCAGGGGTTTCATTCTGTACCCGGGCAAATTGACCCAGGTGGAAACCTTTCGCGTGGGCTGCATCGGTCATGTCGACGCGGCCGACATGCGCGCAGCCGTCAAGGCCATCGCCGAGGTGCTGCAAGAAATGTGCAGGAGCGAGCTTGCTCGCGAAGAGTGTTAACGAAAACGCGGGCATCCTGAGTTAACGCGGCGCCTGGATGTTTTTCGCGAGCAAGCTCCTACATAGATGAATGTTATTACCCCACAGGATCTGAACCATGAACTATCAAAACCCCAACACCCTCCAGGCCGTTATCCTCGACTGGGCTGGCACCGTGGTCGATTTCGGCTCCTTCGCCCCCACGCAGATTTTTGTCGAGGCCTTCGCCGAGTTCGACGTGCAGGTGTCGATCGAGGAAGCCCGTGGCCCGATGGGCATGGGCAAGTGGGACCATATCCGTACGCTCTGCGACCAGCCGCAGGTTGCCGAACGCTACCGCAAGGCGTTCGGCCGCACGCCCACCGACGACGACGTGACCGCCATCTACCAGCGCTTCATGCCGCTGCAGATCGAGAAGATCGCCGAACACTCGGCCCTGATCCCCGGCGCCCTCGACACCATTGCAGCGCTGCGCGGCCAAGGCATCAAGATCGGCTCCTGCTCTGGCTACCCCAAGCAGGTGATGGACAAGGTCGTGGCCCTGGCCGCCACCAACGGCTACGTCGCCGACCACGTCGTGGCCACTGACGAAGTGCCCAACGGCCGACCATGGCCGGCCCAGGCGTTGGCCAACGTGATCGCCCTGGGCATTGATGATGTGGCGGCCTGCGTGAAGGTCGACGACACCGTGCCGGGCATTCTCGAAGGTCGCCGTGCCGGCATGTGGACCGTGGCCCTGACCTGCTCGGGCAACGCGCTGGGCCTGACCTACGAGCAGTTCCGCGCCCTGGACACCGACACACTGGCCAGCGAACGCCAGCGCATCGAAGCGATGTTCGAAGCTTCACGCCCACACTACCTGATTGACACCATCACCGATCTGCCACAGGTCATCAGTGACATCAACCAGCGCCTGGCCCGCGGGGAAATGCCGCAGGCCTACTGACCGAGGTCAAGACAACGGCATTGGCAACAAGCGCAGCGCTCAAAACAGGCATAGAGTTAATGCACTCCATCGCTAAAGAATGGAGGTATGCCCTGATGAGTGAGGAACACAGCGATGCCGTGGAAAAATTCCGATACACGCTACAGCACCATGTCGATTGCGTTGCACTGGTTGATGGTGGTGCTGCTGGCGGTGGTCTACGCCTGCATTGAACTGCGCGGCCAATTCCCCAAAGGCAGCGGCGCACGCACGCTGATTGTGGAAATGCACTTTATGCTCGGCCTTACCGTGTTTGTGCTGGTATGGCTGCGCCTGTTCGCACGCAGCCTGGGGGTGGCGCCGAAGATCGTGCCGGCACCGCCGCAATGGCAAAGCCTGCTGGCGACACTGATGCACGCTGCGTTGTACGCGTTGATGATCGGCATGCCGATTGCCGGCTGGTTGATCGTCAGCGCCGAAGGGCACTCGGTGATGTTCTATGGGATGGAGTTGCCGCCGTTGATTGGGGAAAACAAGGCACTGGCCAAGGAGATTGAAGGCTGGCATGTGCTGTTTGGCCAGATCGGGTACTGGCTGATCGGGCTGCACGCGGTGGCGGGGATCTTTCATCATTACGTGATGCGCGATAACACGGCGCTGCGCATGATGCCGGGTGGGAGGAGGCTTTAACCCAGCCAATTAGCTCCCCTGTGGGAGCGGGCTTGCCCGCGAAGGCGGTGTGTCAGTCACAGTGCCTCTTACTGCAAGACCGCTTTCGCAGGCAAGCCAGCTCCCACAAGGGGTTTGCGCCAGTCGCTGAAGCCTCGGCGGCCTTGCAGGCCGCCGGTATGGATGAAGATCAGGCGCATGCCGGGGGCAAAGCGTCCGGCCTCGATCTGCTGTTTCAACGCCAGCAGCGCCTTGCCGGTGTAAAGCGGTTCCAGCGGTAGACCGCACGCTTGTTCGGTGCGCTGAATGAAGTCGAGCAACAGTGGATCGGCTTTGGCAAAGCCGCCGCGACTGGCGTCCAGCAATGTATAACCGTCCTGCACGATGGCACTCACGTTCTGCGCCACACCGTGGTCATCCGGCACCGCCATGGCGCCATATACCGGATGCGCGCCCGCCTCCGCCAGTGCCAGCCCGGCCAGTGTCGTGCCGGTACCCGCCGCCAACCACCAGGCGTCGTAATCGCTCCAACCGAGGCTGTCCAGTTGCGCCCGCGCCTGCTCGACCAACACGCCACAGCCCTGCGCGCCGGCCAGCCCACCGCCGCCTTCGGGTATCGGATGAAAGCCAGGATACTGCTCGCGCCAAGGCAACCAGAAACCCGCTTCATGCCGCGCCCTATAACCGCCATAACCGAGCCAATGCAGCTGCATGCCAAACGCTTTGAGGTCGAGAACCGTGGGGGTGTCTTGAGGATGGCCCCGCAGCAGGCCGACCGTGGAAAAACCAAAGCGCTTGCCCGCCGCCGCCAGCGCATGCAAATGGTTGGAGTACGCACCGCCGAGACTCATCACCCCGGTGGCTCCAGCGTGTCGGGCCTGGGCCAGGTGCTCGGTGAGCTTGAACCACTTGTTGCCGCTGATAAGCGGATCGATACGGTCCAGGCGCAGCACGGCCAGCTCGACACCGTTCAGCCAATCCAGCTGCAAAGGTTCAAGGGGCGCATAAGGCAGCCAATCGAAAGGGCCCATTGGCAGGTATCTGAATGAAAAAGGGGCGGTAGTCTAACACCGCCCCTCTCGTCGTCTTACAGCTCTGCAGCCAGGCGCGAGCCCTGGTTGATGGCGCGCTTGGCGTCCAGTTCGGCCGCCACATCGGCGCCACCGATCAGGTGCACGTTCTGGCCGGCGGCGACCAGGCCGTCGTGCAATTCGCGCAGCGGGTCCTGGCCGGCACAGATGACGATAGTGTCCACCGCCAGGACTTGCGGCTCGCCCTCGGCGCCGATGCGGATATGCAAGCCTTCATCGTCGATCTTCAAGTACTCGACGCTGTTGAGCATCTGCACCTGCTTGTTCTTCAAACCGGTGCGGTGGATCCAGCCCGTGGTCTTGCCCAGGCCATCGCCCACTTTGGAAGCCTTGCGTTGCAGCAGGAACACTTCACGGGCCGGCGCGTGGCGCTCGGGTTTGATCCCGGCCACGCCACCACGGGCTTGCAGCTGAGTGTCGATGCCCCATTCTTTCCAGAACGCCTCACGATCCAGGCTGGTGGAGACGCCTTGGTGCACGAGGAATTCAGACACGTCAAAACCGATGCCGCCGGCGCCGATCACCGCCACGCGCTTGCCCACCGGCTTGCGCTCGAGGATCACGTCCAGGTAACTCAGGACCTTGGCGTTGTCGACACCGGGAATCGCCGGGGTACGCGGTGCGATGCCGGTGGCCAGGATCACTTCGTCATAACCGCCCGCTACCAGTTGCGCAACGTCGACACGGGTGTTGAGGCACAGCTCGACGTGGGTGGTCTGCAATTTGCGTTTGAAATAACGCAGGGTCTCGAAGAACTCTTCCTTGCCCGGCACGCGCTTGGCGATATTGAACTGGCCGCCGATCTCGCTGGCGGAGTCGAACAAGGTCACGTGATGCCCGCGCTCTGCGGCCACGGTAGCCGCGGCCAAACCCGCAGGGCCTGCGCCGACGACCGCGACCTTTTTGATCTGCTTGACCGGCAAGTAATTGAGCTCGGTTTCGTAGCACGCCCGCGGGTTGACCAGGCAGGTGGTGAGCTTGCCGCCAAAGGTATGGTCCAGGCATGCCTGGTTGCAGCCGATACAGGTATTGATCTCATCGGCGCGCCCGGCGGCGGCCTTGTTGACGAACTCGGGGTCGGCGAGAAACGGCCGCGCCATCGAGACCATATCGGCGTCGCCTTCGGCCAGGATCTGCTCAGCAATTTCCGGGGTGTTGATGCGGTTGGTGGTGATCAGCGGAATCTGTACCGAACCGCGCAATTTGGCCGTGACTTTACTGAACGCACCACGGGGTACCTTGGTGGCGATGGTCGGGATACGTGCTTCGTGCCAGCCGATACCGGTGTTGATGATCGTCGCGCCGGCCTGTTCGATGGCCTTGGCCAACTGCACGATCTCTTCCCAGACACTGCCGCCTTCCACCAGGTCGAGCATCGACAGGCGGAAGATGATAATGAAGTTCGGGCCTACGGCTTCGCGTACGCGGCGCACGATTTCCACCGCCAGACGCATGCGATTTTCAAAGCTGCCGCCCCAACGGTCGGTGCGATGGTTGGTATGGGCAGCGAGGAACTGGTTAATGAAGTAGCCTTCGGAGCCCATGATTTCGACGCCGTCATACTCGGCGACCTGGGCCAGCAGCGAGCAGGTGACAAAATCCTGGATCTGCTTTTCGATGCCCTCTTCATCCAGTTCCTTGGGTTTGAACGGGTTGATCGGCGCCTGGATAGCGCTCGGAGCCACCTGCTTGGGGCTGTAGGCGTAACGCCCGGCGTGGAGGATCTGCATGCAGATCTTGCCACCCGCGTCGTGCACGGCTTGGGTAACGATCTTGTGCTTGCTCGCCTCTTCTTCGGTGGTCAGCTTGGCTGCACCGGCGTACACGCCGCCTTCATCATTGGGGCCAATGCCGCCAGTGACCATCAGGCCTACGCCGCCACGGGCGCGCTCGGCAAAATAGGCCGCCATACGCTCGAAACCGCCGGGCTTTTCTTCCAGGCCGGTGTGCATCGAACCCATCAGGGTACGGTTGCGCAAGGTGGTGAAACCCAGGTCCAACGGGGCCAGCAGGTGCGGGTAGGCAGCAGCGGTCATGGTACAGCTCCACAACGGATCATCACGGGACGTGGCGCACTCGAACGGCGTGCCATCGGTTTATGTCCCACAGACTAAGAGGCGGTGGACCACGGCTCAATGACTGAAACTGACAAGTTATTGATCCAAATGCACAGCGCCCCTTGGCAAGCCACGCCATGGGCCCTACCCTAGTCGCGAACCCTGCACCTGGTCTGTTGTCTGTTGCCCCATGCGTAAACTTCTAGCGTTCACCGTCATCATGGCCCTGGTTGCCTCACTCGCCGCGTATCTGGTCTGGACCCAGGAGCGCCCCGTGGCGCATTACCTGTCCGACCTGCGCATCACCCTCGCCGTCAACGAGGGCGAACCAGCCGACCGGGGCAACCTGCTGGGTATCCAGCCGGAACTGTTCCCTGCCGATTACCAGAGCCTGGAACGCCTGCATCTGAAGCTGTCCGCCTACCTGCAAAATGCCCGGGACCTTGGGCTGATCAATGCCAAGACCGTTGTGGTGCTGCCGGAACATATCGGCACTTGGCTGATGCTCGGCGGAGAAAAGAATGAGCTGTACCAGGCCGCTCACCTCAAGGACGCCATGAACTGGCTGTCGATCAGCAACCCGCTGCAATTTGCCAAAGCCTGGATCAGCGCCACTGGCGACAACCGCATGGACGATGCGTACCTGCGCATGAAAGCCCCGGCAATGGCCCGCGACTATCAAGTGTTGTTTGGCGGCCTCGCCAAAGAATTTGGCGTGACCCTGGTGGCCGGTTCCATCGCCCTGCCCAACCCGAGCGTGATCCAGGGGCAACTGGAGATCGGCCACGGCGCGCTGTACAACGCCAGCGTGGTGTTCGCCGCCGACGGCTTGCCGCTGGGCCAGCCGCAGCGCCAGCTTTACCCGATCTACGATGAACGTGGCTTTATAGAACCTGGCGATGAGCATGTCGTCAACGTTGTCGATACCCCCGCCGGGCGCCTGGGCATTCTGGTCGGCAGCGACAGCTGGTACCCGGACAACTACCGCAAGCTCAACGAGCAAGGCGCGCAATTGATCGCGGTACCCGCTTTTGTCACCGGCCGCGATACCTGGGACCGTCCGTGGCGCGGTTTCAAGAGTGTGTCTACGCCCTCAGAAGTGAGCCTCAAGCCTGAAGAAACCAGTGAGGGCGCGGCCTGGCGTCGCCTTACCCTGATCAGCCAGCCGCCTGTCAGCGAAGCCACCGCGGGCATGAGCGTCTTTCTGCGCGGACAATTCTGGGACCTGGGCAGCGCCGGCCAAAGTTTTCTCAGTCGCAATGGGCAAGTCTTCGCCGATGGCGACGCCCATGGTGCGCGCCTGCTGAATATCTGGCTGTAGCGCCGTGAAGCCGGTGCGCCTGGGGGATCTGTCGGTGGGCTTCGTGCACACCCTGGCCGACGCCATCCACAGCCACGGCCTGGACCCACAGCCCCTGCTGCTGCAATACGGCCTCGATCCAGCTCGCCTGGCTGAGGCCGGCGCACGCTTGTCGATCCCGCGCTACATGCGCCTGGGCCACGCGGCCATCCAACTGACCGGCAACCCCGGCCTGGGTCTGCGTATGGGCCAGCTCAGCCGCTTGAGCCAGGCTGGTCTTGCCGGCGTTACTGCCGCCCAAGCGCCCACCGTGCGCGAAGCGGCACGCACGCTCACACGCTTTGAAGCACTGTACGGCTCCAACTATCGCGGGCAATCAAGCTTTCATGAAGACGCCGAAGGCGCGTGGCTGAGGTTTTATTCCATCAGCCCCTACAACACCTATAACCGCTTTGTGGTGGATTCGATCATCGCCGGCTGGCTGCAGCAATTGTCTGGCCTGGCCCAACAGCCGGTGCAGGCCCAGCGCATTGAAATCGAATTCGACGCGCCGGACTACCACGACCACTACAGGGTGCTGGGAGAGGGCGTGGTCCACTTCGGCGCCGAGGTCAATCAACTGCGCCTCAGCCAACCCACCCTGGCGCTGCGCAACCCGCAGCATTGCCCAAGCACCTGGCACCTGTTGCTACAGCTGTGTGAAAGGGAATTAGAGCAGTTGACCCGCACCCGCAGCCTGCGCGAGCGCATTACCCGGTTGCTCGGGCCGATGCTCAATGGCGGCCGGGAACCCGACCTGGAGGAAGTGGCGGCACGCTTGAAGCTGCCAACCTGGACATTGCGGCGCAAACTGGCCGAGGAAGGCACGCAGTTTCGCGCGATCCTCAATGACACCCGTCGCGACCTGGCCATGACCTACATTCGCGATACGGAACTGGCGTTCGGCGAGATCGCCTACTTGCTCGGTTTTGCTTCGGCCCAAGCCTTCCAAAGGGCCTTCAGGCGTTGGAACAACCAGACCCCAGGGGAATTTCGCCGCAGTCAGCGCCACTCCGCCTGAAGTCGGTGTTACAGCTCGGTGGCATCGTCGGCAGGATCCAGTGGGTCTAGCTCGAATGCCTGATACTCCAGCAGCTCTTCCTGGTAATCGTCCATGGTGGACTCCTTTTCGTGTTGAAAGCGGTTGCAGATTAATGACCTGCGAACCCAGCCTAAAGTGCCGTCATGACGAAAAAATGTCGACGCCGTGACATTCCTGCTCTTCAGGATTAAACGTAGCGGCGATCACTTGATTTAACTCAACCGCAACCTCGGTCAAAATGTGGGAGCGGCTTTGCTCGCGAAAGCGGTGGGTCATTGAACACACTTGGCGACTGTTACACCGTATTCGCGAGCAAGCCCGCTCCCACATCAGAACAGCATTGCGTTACTGCGCAGGCATCGGAAGCGGTGGAATCGCTTCCGTCGGCGCCGGCAAGGACGGATCAGTCGGCGCCGGTGCAACCGGAGCAGGCTCTGTCACCGGTGCAATCGGTGCAGCCTCAGGTGGCGGCGCAAGCGGCTCTGCAGCGGCAGGCGCTACAGGCACATCCTTCGGCGCTTCGACCTTCTCGGCTGCCGGAGCGGTCTTGGGCTCGGGCACGCCGAGGTCGGCCTTGGGCTGCTCGGGGATATGCTCGGCCTGCTTTACTTCCTGCGGCAGGAACACGTCCACCAACGCAAAGTAGCGCTCGTAGAACTTCGGTGCCGAGACGGTCTCGCTTGCCACCTTCACCATCGAGTCGTCGGTGGAGCCAATCGGCATCGACACCGAGCCCAGCACGCCCACACCGAGGCTCGCGGAGTTGTTGACCTTCTTCAGCGCATAGCGGTCCTGCAAGGCGTTGGCAAACATCGTCGAGTGATTGCTGCCCTTGCCATCAGCAGCGCACACCACATTGAAACTGATCTGCAGGTGGGTCTCGCCGGTCTGCTGGAAGCTCTTGTTGCCGGCCACCAACTTCGGATCGCTGCTGGTGATGATGTAGCCCTGGCTCAGCAGGGCACGGCGCGCAGCTTCACAGGCCGCCACATCGCTGACCGGGTAATCGCGGGAAAACGTACCGGAATCGTCGAAATTCTCATGTTCATAGATAGCGGTCTTGGGTGACGAGCAGCCCGCGGCGCCCGCCAGCACCAGCGCCAACCCGAGATTGCGCAAGTGAAATGATGTCGACATTGAAAATCCTGAAGAAAACGGTCCGGACGGTATTGTGCAACAGAACGCGACATTGAAGCGCGATTCCTGTCGGTAAAACATCTCAAGCTCATACAGCGGCGTCAGTAGGAAAAAGCCCGGCGCACATATGATCGATAAAGGCCCGCAGCTTGGCCGAAGCATGGCGACTGGCCGGCCACAGCAACCAGAAACTGCCGCGATGTTCGAGGTGCTCATCCAGCACCCGTCGCAAACGCCCATGCTGTACGGCCTGGTTGACCATGTAGTCCGGCAGGCACGCAATGCCCAGTCCTTCTTGCACCACATGATTGAGGGACTCGATGGTAGTGCTGACCAGCGGTGCGCGCAGGTTCAGTTCTGCCGCCCCCGGGACATGACGCAGCGGCCAAGGCTCCAGCTTACCGGTGGCGCAGAATTTGTGCCGCAGGCAGGCGTGATGATTCAGGTCCTGGGGCCGACGGGGGGTGCCGTGCTGGTCGAAGTAGCCGGGCGTACCGACGAGGACCAACTGGTAATGCCCAAGATGGCGCACCATCAAGCGCGAATCTTCTGGCTTGCCGGTGCGAATCACCGCGTCGAAGCCCTCCTCTATCACGTCCACCATGCGATCGGAAAAATCCACATCCAACTCGATGTCCGGGTAGGCACGCATAAAATCGCTGATCACCGGCATCAACAAACCACGCACTTGGGGCACACTGATCCGCAGCTTGCCGCGAGGCTTGGCAGTGACCTCAGTCAATTCCTGTTCGGCCGCTTCCAACTCCGCCAGGATGCGCCGCGAACGTTCCAGGAAGAGCGCGCCCTCGCTGGTCAGAGTGATGCTGCGGGTGCTGCGATGAAACAACCTGACGCCCAGGCGCTCTTCCATTCGCGCAATGCTTTTACCCACCGCCGACGATGACACGCCCAGTGCACGGCCCGCAGCGGTGAAGCTAAGCGTTTGCGCGACCTGCACAAAAACCGAGAGGCTGCCCAGATTGTCCATGGTGATGCCTTTGCCGATTGCGGACATCAACGTCCGATAAGTTCGGAACCTTAGCCTGTTTTTCCGCGCCTCGCAGCCCCCTACCCTGGCGCCTTGACCCTTTCAAGGAGAGCCCCGATGAACGACAGCCCCCAATTGATCGATACAGCCCCCCACGCTGACCCCCTGCCACTGGCCGGTTTGCTGGCGTTGGCCTGCGCCGGCTTTATCACCATCCTCACCGAGGCAATGCCCGCCGGTTTGTTACCGCAAATCGGTGCTGGGCTCGGGGTCTCCCAGGCTCTGGTCGGGCAACTGGTAACGCTCTATGCGCTCGGCTCGTTGCTCGCCGCTATCCCCCTGACATTGCTGACCCGGGGTTGGCGCCGGCGGCCGTTGCTGTTGATCGCCATCGGCGGCTTTGCATTGGTTAACAGTGTCACCGCCTTTTCCAGCCACTATGGCTTGACCTTGGCTGCACGATTTTTCGCCGGTGTGTTCGCGGGCTTGCTGTGGGCCTTGCTGGCGGGTTACGCCAGTCGTATGGTCGCACCTCATCTGCAGGGCCGGGCGATTGCCGTCGCCATGCTGGGTGCGCCGCTGGCCTTGTCCCTCGGCGTGCCCGCCGGCACCCTGCTGGGTACGCTGGTCGGATGGCGCGCCAGTTTTGCCATCATGACTGGCCTGACCCTGTTACTGCTGGTATGGGCGCGTTGGCAACTGCCGGATTTTGCCGGTGAACCGCCAAGCAAACGCCTCGGCTTACGTCAGGTACTGGCGTTGCCAGGCATACGGCCGGTGCTCTGGGTGACCTTTACCTACGTGCTCGCGCATAACATTCTCTATACCTACATCGCCCCTTTGCTGGTGCCCGCCGGTATCGGCCGCGAGATTGATCGCGTGCTGCTGGTGTTCGGCCTGATGGCCCTGCTGAGTATCTGGCTGGTAGGCGTCTGGATTGACCGGCACCTGAGGCTACTGACCCTCATCAGTTGCGCGATGTTCGCCGTTGCGGCCCTGCTGCTCGGACTATGGTTCAACTGCGTAGTCGCCATTTACGTCAGCGTGGCGTTGTGGGGGCTCGCCTTCGGTGGCCTCCCAGCGCTATTGCAAACCGCGCTGGCCAAGTCGGCTGGCAACTCGGCCGATGCCGCCCAATCGATGTTGGTCACGGTATGGAACCTGGGCATCGCCGGAGGTGGATTAGTGGGCGGGCTCTTGCTCGAACGTTGGGGCGTCGTGACATTTCCATGGGCAGTTCTAGGATTGATCGTGTTGGCGCTGGGCGCAATCCGGGGTAAAGCGCTGCCCGCGCGATGACAAGTTTGTTTACAACTTATTCCTCACCTTCCTATCATCGCCCCTGGGTGCGTTGTTGCATAAAGCACGGCGCAGGTTAAAAGCCAAGCATTGGTCGGGCCGCCAATGGAGATTTGTCGTGCCTGATAAACACCCCGCCATCCCCCGCCCCCAGCGTTTGACTGAGGGCGCGCTGTCCGCCCTTGAGCGCTTTTCACACATCGAAGCCGTCAGCGGTATCGTGCTGCTGCTGGCCGCCATCGTCGCGCTGGTGTGGGCCAACAGCCCCGCCGCCGCGACCTACGAGCATTTCTGGAACACGCCCATCACCCTCGGGCTGGGCGATTACAGCGTGTCGCGCTCCCTGCATTTTCTGGTGAATGACGGGCTGATGACCATTTTCTTTCTGGTGGTCGGTACCGAGATCCGCCAGGAAATCAAAGACGGCGCCCTCGCCAACCTGAAGCTGGCCACGCTGCCCTTGGGCGCGGCGTTGGGCGGTGTGCTGATGCCCGCACTCATCTACACCCTGCTCAACCACGACACCGCCGCCGCGAGTGGCTGGGCAGTCCCCACCGCGACCGACATCGCCTTTGCCGTGGGTGTGCTTGCGCTGCTGGGCAAATCGATTCCGAGTGGCGTACGCATCCTGCTGCTGGCCTTGGCGATCATCGATGACATCGTGGCGATTCTGATCATCGCGATCTTTTTCACCGCCAGCCTCGACTACATGGGCTTGGTGATTGCTGCCGGCGGGCTGGCCCTGGTGTTGGTGTTCCAACGCATGGGCATCAGCAAGGCGGCGATCTACCTGCTGCCAGGCGCTATCGTGTGGTTTGGCCTGCTCAAGACCGGCGTGCACCCGACGCTCGCCGGGGTGATCCTTGGCTTGATGACCCCCGTCAATTCCAAGCCCACCCGGGAACGCCCGCTGGAAACCATCGAACGCACCTTCAACGAGCTGATGGACCGGTTCTCGCAGCCAGCCGAAGGGGCCCAACAAGTCGCCACGCCCCTCAAGCAATTGCGCGAAGCTCAACGGGAAATACTGCCGCCGGTGCAGCGTGTTCAATCGGCGCTGCACCCGTGGGTAGCGTTCGGCGTGATGCCGCTGTTTGCATTGGCCAACGCCGGTGTGAGCCTGGACGGTTTCAATCTGGATGACCCGCTGGCCCACGGTGTGTTCATGGGCGTCATCTTCGCCCTGGTGCTCGGCAAGCCTCTGGGCGTGATGCTGGCGAGCCTGGCGCTGGTCAAGCTCAACATCTGCAAGCTGCCGGACGGTGTGACCTGGACGGGCGTTGGCCTGGTCGGCCTGCTGGCGGGGATCGGTTTCACCATGTCGATCTTTATCTCGTCCCTGGCATTTTCCGACCCGGCCCTGCTGTCGGCTGCGAAGCTGAGCGTATTGGCGGCTTCAACCCTGGCGGCGGTGATCGGGTTGACGTGGGGCAAGCTCAAGTTTGCTGCCAAGCCTATCTGAGGCAGAGCACCAACCTGTGGCGAGGGAGCTTGCTCCCGCTGGGTCGCGAAGCGGCCCTAAAAAGCCGGGACTGCTGCGCAGTCAACGGGAGCAAGCTCCCTCGCCACAGTGACAGTCCCATTTAACTGAGTAGCCGCTTTATCAAGGGCAAAAAAAGACCCCGGCCTTTTCAGGTCGGGGTCTTTTTATTCAGGCCGGCATCAATACTTCTTGATGTCTGCCTGGGTTTCCAGCTGCTTGCGGTAGGCCGCGAAGTCCTGCTGGCCAATACGGGAAGCGAGGAAGCGGCGGTATTGCGCTTTTTCTTCGTCCGTAGGGGCCGCCGCTTCGTTCACACCGTTCAAGCGCACGATCACCAGGCTGCCATCGCGCAGGGTCACGGTGGTGAAGGTCGGCTTGTCCTTGGCCACAGGCTTGGGCATGCGGAACAAGGCTTGCAGCACGGCCGGGTCGATGGAGTCCTGACCACGGGTAGCTGCCTCAGTCACCTTCCAGGCCTGGCCGTCAACCGGCTGGTCCAGCGCGGTCTTGCCATCACGCAGGCTGGCGATCAACTCGTCGGCATGGGCTTTGGCGGCAGCGCTCGCGCGCTCCTTGGTCATCTGGGTGCGAATGGCCGCAGCGACGTTCTCCAGCGGCAACTGGGCCGGCTTGAGATGCTCTTTGGCACGCAGCACGATGATGGTTTCCGGGTCCAGCTCGATAGCGCTGCTGTTGGCACCTTCATCCAGCACTTCCGGGCTGAAGGCTGCAGTGACCACGGCACGGTTGGCCGCAACACCTTCGCCACCTTCACGGCCAAACGGCGCGGAAGTGTGGACGGTCAGCTTCAGGTCAGACGCCGGCTGGGCCAGGTCAGAGGCTTCGAATGCCGCATCTTCCAATTGCTTGGTCGCTTCGACAAAACGCTGTTCAACCTGCTGTGCCTTGAGCTCGCGGGTCAGCTTGTCTTTCAGGCTGGCGAACGATGGCACCTCAGGCGCTTCAACGCCCAGCAACTTGATCAGATGCCAACCGAAGGTAGTGCGCACTGGCGCCGACACCTGGTCTTGCTTCAAGCCGTACAGCGCGGTTTCGAAGTCCGGGTCATAAACGCCAGGGCCGGCAAAGCCGAGGTCACCGCCATTGTTGGCCGAACCTGGGTCCTGGGAGAACTCCTTGGCCAGGGCTTCGAACTTCTCACCCTTGGCCAGGCGCGCCTGGATGTCTTCGATCTTGGCCTTGGCTTGCGCCTCGGTGACCTTGTCGTTGACTTCAATCAGGATATGCGCGGCACGACGCTGTTCAGCGAGGTTGGCGGTTTCCTTCTCGTAGGCAGCCTGCAGCTCATCGTCCTTGACGCTGACCTGGTCGAAGAAGGAAGACTTCTTCAACTCCAGATAGTCGATGACCACCTGGTCCGGGGTCATGAACTCTTTGGCGTGCTGGTCGTAGTAGGCCTTGACCTCGTCGTCGGTGAGTTTCACCGCCGCAGGGTCAGCCTTGATGTTGACGGTAGCGAAGTCGCGGGTCTGTTTTTCCAGACGGGCAAATGCCAGCACCTCGGCGTCGGTCACAAAACCGCTGCCGGCGATGCCTGCGCGAACCTGGCCGATCAGCATTTCCTGGGTCAGCATTTGACGGAATTGCATGCGGCTATAGCCCAGCTGACGGATCACCTGGTCAAAGCGTTCGGCGTTGAACTTGCCGTCCACCTGGAATTCCGGCGTCTGCAGGATCACCTGGTCCAGCGCCGCTTCCGAGAAGCCGAACTTGGAATCGGCAGCACCTTGCAGCAGCAGCTTGCGGTCGATCAGGCCCTTGAGGGCAGCATCGCGCAGCAGTTTTTCGTCCAGCAGGGAAGCATCGAAATCCTTGCCCAACTGTTGCATCAGCTGGCGCCGTTGCATATCGACGGCCTGGCTCAGTTCGGTCTGGGTGATTTCTTCACCATTGACCTTGGCCACGTCCTGCTTGTTATTACCCGAAGCCTGGAAAATGGCTTCGATACCGGTGAACGCCATCAAAGCGACGATGATCCCGATAATGGTCTTGGCAATCCAGCCTTGTGAATTGTCCCTGATATTTTGCAGCATGCGTCCCCCAGAAACGGTTGAACTTCAAAAATTAGGCAACCGTGGAGCGTGGGTAGAGTCCGGATAGAAGAAAGGCGCATCCGAGGATGCGCCTTCTCGTAACTGGCGGAGCGGACGGGGGTTCGAATCTGCACCCCCGGCGTGGCGACCCGATACGTGGGTCAGCTACCGCTCCGCTGCCAGGCCAGACCTGCGTCCGACCCGGGTAAGCAAAGGCTTGAACGAAGCTTAGTTAACGGCTTCTTTCAGGGCTTTACCGGCTTTGAAACCTGGTTTCTTGGCAGCAGCGATTTGCAGTGCTTTGCCGGTCTGTGGGTTACGGCCAGTGCGAGCTGGGCGGTCAGTCACAGAGAAAGTACCGAAGCCTACCAGTACCACGGAGTCGCCGGCCTTCAGAGCGCCAGTGACGGATTCGATTACTGCGTCCAGCGCACGGCCAGCAGCAGCTTTCGGGATATCAGCGGATGCAGCGATAGCATCAATCAGTTCCGACTTGTTCACTCTAAGTCCCCTTATATATCTATTGAGTATGATTCTAAGTTTTTTGGTAAAAAGCAAAACCAGTGCTGAATGGCCTACAGACACTTAAGAGCCGCTTTATAACAAGGGCTCTAAAAAGCTGTCAAGGAAGCCCCCCAGGCTCCAACACATTAATGCGTGCTAATTCTTTCCTTGGAATCGGACTCGCGTTTTTCGTCCTTCGCGACTATCTCCGGGACCACATCCGGCAAGGGCTCCGGCGCGTATTGCAGCGCAATTTGCAGGACCTCGTCAATCCATTTAACCGGTTTAATCTGAAGATCCTGCTTGATATTGTCAGGAATTTCCTTCAAGTCGCGAACATTCTCTTCAGGAATGATCACGGTCTTGATTCCACCCCGGTGCGCAGCGAGTAATTTCTCTTTCAGGCCACCGATCGCCAATACCTGACCACGCAGGGTAATTTCCCCGGTCATCGCCACATCGGCGCGCACAGGAATGCCGGTCAACGCTGATACCAGCGCCGTGCACATGCCTACGCCAGCGCTAGGGCCGTCTTTAGGGGTCGCCCCTTCCGGCATGTGGATATGGGTGTCGTGCTTCTCGTGGAAGTCCAGCGGGATGCCCAGGCTGCGGGCGCGGCTGCGCACCACGGTCTGCGCGGCGGTAATGGATTCGACCATCACGTCCCCCAGGGAACCGGTCTTGATCAATTGGCCTTTGCCCGGAATCACCGCAGCTTCGATGGTGAGCAATTCGCCACCTACCTGGGTCCACGCCAAACCAGTCACCTGGCCGACCTGATCCTGTTGCTCGGCCAGGCCGTAGCGGAATTTCTTCACGCCCAGGAAGTGTTCCAGGGAATCGGCAACTACCTTCACAGAGAAGCGTTTTTCCAGCGCGTGCTCCTTCACCGCCTTGCGGCAGATCTTCGCGATCTGGCGCTCAAGGCCCCGTACACCGGCCTCGCGGGTGTAGTAGCGCACGATGTCACGGATCGCCTCGACCTCGAATTCGATCTCGCCCTTCTTCAGGCCGTTCGCCGAAATCTGCTTGGGCGCCAGGTACTTGACTGCGATGTTGATCTTCTCGTCTTCGGTGTAGCCCGGCAGACGAATCACCTCCATCCGATCCAGCAAGGCTGGCGGAATGTTCATGGAGTTGGAGGTGCACAAGAACATTACGTCAGACAAGTCGTAGTCGACTTCCAGGTAATGGTCGTTGAAATTATGGTTCTGCTCGGGATCAAGCACTTCGAGCAAGGCCGACGCCGGATCGCCACGCATATCGCTGCCCATTTTGTCGATTTCATCGAGCAGGAACAGCGGGTTGCGTACACCCACCTTTGTCATCTTTTGAATCAATCTTCCTGGCATCGAACCGATGTAGGTACGGCGATGACCACGGATTTCCGCTTCGTCACGCACGCCACCCAAGGCCATGCGCACGAACTTGCGGTTAGTCGCGCTGGCAATCGATTCCGCCAGGGATGTTTTACCCACACCTGGAGGCCCGACCAGGCACAGCACCGGCCCGCGGATTTTTTTCACACGCTTTTGCACGGCGAGGTACTCAAGGATGCGCTCCTTGACCTCTTCCAGGCCGTAATGGTCAGCGTCGAGGATCTCTTCAGCACGGGCCAGGTCCAGGCGCACCTTGGTCTGGGCCTTCCACGGCACTTGCACCAACCAGTCGATATACGAGCGCACCACGGTGGCTTCGGCCGACATCGGCGACATCTGCTTAAGCTTGTTCAGCTCCGCGGTGGCCTTGGTCAGGGCGTCTTTGGGCAGGCCAGCGGCATCGATACGCTTCTTCAGCTCTTCGATTTCGTTGTGGCCCTCCTCGCCGTCACCGAGTTCTTTCTGAATGGCCTTCATCTGCTCATTCAGATAGTACTCGCGCTGGCTACGCTCCATCTGCTTCTTCACACGGCCACGGATGCGTTTCTCAACCTGCAGCAGGTCGATTTCGCCATCCAGCAACGCCAGCACGTGTTCGACACGGGCCGACAGGTCGATGATTTCGAGGATGTCTTGCTTCTGCTCGATCTTCAGCGCCATGTGGGCGGCCATGGTGTCGACCAGGCGGCTTGGCTCATCAATGCTGTTGAGGGACGACAGGACTTCAGCCGGAACTTTTTTGCCCAGTTGCACATACTGCTCGAACTGCGAGAGCAGGCTGCGCACGAACACCTCGGACTCACGCTCCGGGGCTTCGACTTCGTCGATCAGCGCCACTTCTGCACGCAGGTGGCCATCCACCTCCATGAAACGCTCTACGGCGCCGCGCTGCTCACCTTCGACTAACACCTTGACGGTGCCATCGGGCAGTTTGAGCAATTGCAGGACAGTGGCAATGGTGCCGACGCGATACAGGGCATCTTCACCTGGATCATCATCGGCAGGATTCTTCTGGGCCAACAGCAGGATTTGCTTGTCGCCCGTCATCGCGGCCTCGAGGGCTTCGATAGACTTCTCGCGCCCCACGAACAGCGGGATAACCATGTGCGGATAGACGACGACATCACGCAACGGCAGGAGAGGCAATTCGATGGTTGTCTTCATGATTTCGCCTCTATGACAGTTCAAAAATAAGCTTGAAACCAAGATGGGGGTTACATGCAAAAAAAACAAGCTCAATGCCAGTAGTTAAACGCATGAATACACGCGAATTTAACCACCGCTCCGAGAAAAGCCCCCAAAAAACAAGGGGCCCCTAGAGGCCCCTTGCTTGTACCGCAACTGCTGAACGCTTACGCGTCGGGTGCAGCCTTGGCAGCCGGCTCACTGTTTTCGTAGATATACAGTGGCTTGGATTTGCCTTCGATCACGCTTTCGTCGATCACCACTTTACTCACCTCGGACTGCGAGGGGATTTCGTACATGGTGTCGAGCAACACGCCTTCGAGAATAGAACGCAGGCCACGTGCACCGGTCTTGCGCTCCAGTGCCCGCTTGGCCACCGATTTCAGCGCATCGGTACGGAACTCGAGGTCTACACCTTCCATCTCGAACAATTTGCCGTATTGCTTGGTCAGGGCGTTTTTCGGCTCGGTGAGGATCTGGATCAAAGCCGCCTCATCCAACTCGTCCAACGTCGCCAGGACCGGCAGACGGCCAACGAATTCCGGGATCAGACCGAACTTGACCAGATCGTCAGGCTCGACTTCACGCAGGGACTCGCCCACCTTCTTGCCTTCTTCCTTGCTACGCACTTCCGCACTGAAACCAATGCCGCCACGGGTGGAACGCTGCTGAATCACCTTCTCCAGACCGGAGAACGCACCGCCACAAATGAACAGGATGTTGCGCGTATCAACCTGAAGGAATTCCTGCTGCGGGTGCTTGCGGCCGCCTTGTGGCGGAACGGAAGCAACCGTGCCTTCGATCAGTTTCAACAGGGCCTGCTGCACGCCTTCACCGGAAACGTCCCGGGTGATCGACGGGTTGTCCGACTTGCGCGAGATCTTGTCGATCTCGTCGATGTAGACAATACCCATCTGGGCTTTCTCTACGTCGTAGTCGCACTTCTGCAGCAGTTTCTGAATGATGTTCTCGACATCTTCACCCACGTAGCCAGCCTCGGTAAGGGTGGTGGCGTCGGCGATGGTGAACGGAACGTTCAGCAGGCGAGCGAGGGTTTCTGCAAGCAGGGTTTTACCCGAGCCTGTAGGACCGATCAGCAAGATGTTGCTCTTGCCAAGTTCAACCTCGTCACCTTTCTTGTCACGCTGGTTCAAGCGCTTGTAGTGGTTGTACACCGCTACGGCCAGAACCTTCTTTGCACGCTCTTGACCAATGACGTACTGGTCAAGGATGCCGCTGATTTCTTTAGGCGAAGGTAATTTATGCGCACTGCTCTCGGCCTGGGCTTCCTGCACCTCCTCACGGATGATGTCATTGCACAGGTCGACGCATTCGTCGCAGATAAACACCGAGGGGCCGGCAATCAATTTGCGTACTTCATGCTGGCTTTTGCCACAGAAGGAGCAATAGAGCAGCTTGCCGTTGTCCTCGCCGTTGCGGGTGTCAGTCATTCGTTCGATCCAAATCCGATAGGCTTGCAACACAAGATGAAGGCTTATGCGGGCTTTTTCAAGCCCGCCAGTGGTCGGACATGCCGACCAGCCCTATTTTGAGCGGCTTATATTAAGCGGGGCGCTTGTCGATCACTGCGTCGATCAACCCGTATTCCTTGGCGGCTTCAGCGCTCATGAAATTGTCACGGTTGGTATCGCGCTCGATTTCTTCCAGGGTGCGCCCGCTGTGCTTGGCCATCAGCGTGTTGAGACGCTCACGAATGAAGAGGATTTCCTTGGCGTGGATTTCGATGTCCGACGCCTGGCCCTGGAAACCGCCCAGTGGCTGGTGAATCATCACACGCGAGTTCGGCAGGCAGAAACGCTTGCCTTCGGCACCCGCGGTCAGCAGGAAGGCGCCCATGCTGCACGCCTGGCCAATACAGGTGGTCGACACGTTTGGCTTGATGAACTGCATGGTGTCGTAGATCGACATGCCCGCAGTCACCGAACCGCCCGGTGAGTTGATGTAGAGATGGATGTCCTTGTCCGGGTTTTCCGCTTCAAGGAACAGCAATTGCGCACAAATCAGGTTGGCCATGTAGTCCTCTACCGGGCCAACCAGAAAGATCACTCGCTCCTTGAGCAGGCGCGAGTAGATGTCGTAGGCGCGTTCGCCACGAGCGGACTGCTCGACAACCATCGGGACCAGGCCGCCTGCGGCCTGGATATCAGAGTTCTGCTGAATATAGGAATTACGGAACATGCTCTGCAGTTACTCCCAAATAGTCATGTCTTGAAAACGCATAAGCCAGCGCGAGGCTGGCTTATGGTTGAATTTCCAACGAGTTGGACAATCAGTCGGCTTGTGCTGCTTCCGCCGGTTTGACTGCTTCTTCGTAAGAGACCGCTTTATCGGTCACCTTAGCCTTCTGCAGAACAGTATCCACAACTTGTTCTTCCAGCACAACCGAACGTACTTCGTTCATCTGCTGCTCGTTCTTGTAGTACCAAGCCACGACCTGCTCAGGCTCCTGGTAGGCCGAAGCCATTTCCTGGATCATTTCGCGAACGCGGTCTTCGTCTGGCTTGAGGTCAAACTGCTTGACCACTTCGGCCACGATCAGGCCCAGCACAACGCGGCGCTTGGCTTGCTCTTCGAACAGCTCGGCCGGCAGTTGGTCAGGCTTGATGTTGCCACCAAACTGCTGAACCGCTTGAACGCGCAGGCGATCCACTTCGTTGGACAGCAGGGCCTTAGGCACTTCGATCGGGTTGGCGGCCAGCAGACCGTCCATGACCTGGTTCTTGACCTTGGACTTGATAGCCTGGCGCAGCTCACGCTCCATGTTCTTGCGAACTTCGGTGCGGAAGCCTTCGATGCCGGTTTCCTTGATGCCGAACTGAGCGAAGAACTCTTCGTTCAGCTCTGGCAGCTTAGGCTCGGAAACGCTGTTGACGGTAACGGTGAACTCGGCGGCTTTGCCAGCCAGGTCCAGGTTCTGGTAGTCAGCAGGGAAAGTCAGGTTCAGAACGCGCTCTTCGCCGGCTTTGGCGCCAACCAGGCCGTCCTCGAAACCAGGAATCATGCGGTTGGAACCCAGCACCAGCTGAGTGCCCTTGGAGGAGCCGCCAGCGAAGACTTCGCCGTCAACCTTGCCAACGAAATCGATGTTCAGTTGGTCTTCGTTCTGGGCGGCACGGTCGGCCACTTCAAAACGAGTGTTCTGCTTGCGCAGGATTTCCAGCATGTTGTCCAGGTCCGAATCAGCCACTTCGGCGCTCAGACGCTCGATTTCGATACCTTCGAAACCGGCCACTTCAAATTCCGGGAACACTTCGAATACGGCAACGTATTCCAGGTCCTTGCCCGCTTCCAGGGACTTGGGCTCGATCGAAGGCGAGCCAGCAGGGTTCAGCTTCTGCTCGACAACGGCTTCGTAGAAGGAAGCCTGGATCACGTCACCTACAGCTTCCTGGCGCGCATCGGCACCAAAACGACGCTTGATTTCGCTCATAGGCACTTTGCCTGGACGGAAACCAGCGATCTTGGCCTTTTGGGCAGTCTGCTGCAGACGCTTGTTGACCGCAGTCTCGATACGCTCTGCCGGCACGGTGATGCTCAGGCGGCGCTCGAGAGCAGTAGTATTTTCAACAGAAACTTGCATGGATATTCCTCGTTGCACAGACATTAGCCGGCCATTTCCGACCCCAATCAAGGGCATGCATTCTAGTGGGTCAAACTCAAGAAGTCACCCTACTGAAAACACCGCGAAAAACAGCCGGCAATTTATCGGTACGAAAGCACTGAAGTACCTCGCCCCGGTGACAAATACAGCCAAATTGCGCCAGGGCTCTGCGCCGCCCCTCTCTATATATAGAAGGAACAACCATTCATCTCCCTGACGGCCCGCCCTGCGAACAAGGCGAGCAAGCAACGCGGCATCATCGAGATACATAAATACGACGACACGCCCTGCCGGGGCAGCCCAGCACCTGCAACCACCCAATCTCAAACCGCCAAAACCAAAAAAGGCGCCAGACTGTTAAATCTGGCGCCTTTCGAATATGGGGTGGACGAAGGGGATCGAACCCTCGACAACGGGAGTCACAATCCCGTGCTCTACCAACTGAGCTACGCCCACCATATTGCGTTAACAAAGAAACCAAACCACTTCTTTGTTGAGCCCTGCCCCGCCTGACGACCGGGAAAAGCTTTAATTGGTGCGGATGAAGAGACTCGAACTCTTACGCCTCGCGGCGCTGGAACCTAAATCCAGTGTGTCTACCAATTCCACCACATCCGCGCTTGAAGCTCTTAAAGCAAAGGCGCCAGACTGTTAAATCTGGCGCCTTTCAGAATATGGGGTGGACGAAGGGGATCGAACCCTCGACAACGGGAGTCACAATCCCGTGCTCTACCAACTGAGCTACGC